>JBAOIH010000010.1 GCA_037045645.1 Nocardioides sp. | reverse complement strand
TCGATGCGCGGCTGGTCGGCGACGACGCCGTCGGCGTCGGGCCCCGTGCCGTACGAGCACCCGCTCTCGGCGACGTGGATCGGCGGGAGTGCCGCGCGATAGCGAGCCCGCAGCAGGATCAGTAGTTCGCGCAATCCGTCCGGCACAACCGGCCAGCCGAAGTCGGTGGTGTCGCAGTAGCCGACGACGTCGACCTGTTCGAACGGCAGTCTCGGCGCCCTCACCACCCCGCCGCGATGCGCATCGGGTTGTAGTAGTTCACGCCGTAGAAGTCGAGCGGCTGGCGGATCGTGGCCAGGTCGCCGGGTCGGACGAACTCGTCCAGCAGCGGCGCCAGGTCGAACGGGATAACGGCCCAACAACAGCGGCTCGGCGAAGAGTCCCCGAGTTGTAGAGCGCATCGAAGAGTTTGGAGGTGCCTACATCCTCGGGTGCATCACTCGCCGGCCAGATCGGTGCGTGGTTGTCGGCGCACCCGATCGAAGAGGCTCCGGCAGCGCGCAGCGCGAGAGCGGCCCGACCGTGACCGAGCAGCAGGTGGTGCGCCACGGGCACGGCATCGAAGGGCGGCTTGCGACCCGGCGCGTGCTGGCCCAGGGCGTACCCCGCAACATCATCACCATGTTGGGGCTCGCTGACCGGCACCCAGTGCTCGACCCGATCGGCGAAACGTTCGCCCACGATCGCGGCGTACTCGGCAAAGCGCTCGACGGTGTCGCGGTTGAGCCAGCCACCCTGATCTTCCAGAGCCTGCGGGAGGTCCCGAGTGGAAGAGCGGCGACCATCGGCTTGATCTCGGCTGCGACCAACTCGTCGATCAGCCGGTCGTAGGAAATCCAGCCCCTCGGCGTTGGCAGGCCCGCTGGCCGTCCGGCTGGATCCGCGGCCAGGCGATCGAGAGGCGATAGCCTGCTCGGGTGCCGAGGTCGCGCATCAGCGCGACATCTTCGGCGAAGCGGTGATAGTGGTCGCAGGTCACGGGCGCCGCTCGATCCATCGATCACCCGGCCGGGCTCGCTGGCGAAGGCGTCCCAGACGCTAACGCCGCGCCCGTTCTCGCGTACGGCACCTTCGATCCTGGTAGGCGGCCGTGCTGGTGCCCCAGCGGAAATCGTTCAGGGAATCTGGGGGTGTCACTCACCGGCTCACCTTATGCGTGCACCGCGCTCGGCTGGCGGACCCTCTGCCCGCGAACTACACCGGCAGCGAACTACACCGGCAGCGCGACGTACGTCGTGTCGAGGTATTCCTCGATCCCCTCGAAGCCGCCCTCGCGACCGAAACCGCTGTGCTTGACTCCACCGAACGGCGCCGCTGCGTTGGAGACGATGCCGGTGTTGATGCCGACCATGCCGAACTGCAACTCCTCCGACAGCCGGATCGTGCGCGTCATGTCACGGGTGAAGACATAGGCGACCAGGCCGTACTCGGTGTCGTTGGCGCGGCGTACGGCCTCGGCCTCGTCGGTGAAAGTGGTGATCGGCGCGACCGGACCGAAGATCTCCTCCTTGTTGATCTCGGCCTCTGCCGGCACACCCACCAGGACCGTCGGCGCGTAGAAACTGCCGTTCTTGAGGGACTCGTCATCGGGTACGCCACCACCGGTCACCACGCGGGCGCCGTCATGGATGGCGTCGGTGACCAGTTGCGAGACCGACTCGACCGCGCGAGAGTCGATCAGCGGACCGACCTGGACACCCTCGTCTTGGCCACGCCCGACCTTGAGGGCACCCATCTTGGCCGCCAACTTCTCGGCGAACTCGGACGCCACCGACTCGTGGGCCAGGAACCGGTTGGCGGCCGTACACGCCTCGCCCATGTTGCGCATCTTGGCCAGCATCGCGCCTTCGACGGCCGCGTCGACGTCGGCATCCTCGAAGACCAGGAACGGCGCGTTGCCGCCAAGCTCCATGCTCATCCGCTGCAACTCACCGGCCGATTGCGCGACGAGCAGCTTCCCCACCGGCGTGGAGCCGGTGAAGCTCACCTTGCGCAGGCGGCTGTCGGCCATCAGCGTCTTGCTGAGCGCACCGGAGTTGTGAGTGGTCACGACGTTGAGTACGCCCGGGGGCAGCCCCGCCTCGGTCATCGTCTCGGCCAGCTTCAGCGTCGTCAGGGGGGTGAAGCTCGGCGGGCTTGACCACCATCGTGCATCCCGCGGCGACGGCCGGGCCGATCTTGCGCGTGCCCATCGCGAGCGGGAAGTTCCACGGCAGCAGGAAGAGACACGGGCCGACGGGCTTCTTCATCGTCAGCAACCGGGTGCCACCGGCCGGGTTGTGCATCCAGGTGCCGGAGATGCGTACGGCCTCCTCGGCGAACCAGCGGAAGAACTCTGCGGCGTACGCGACCTCGCCCTTCGCCTCGGCGACCGGCTTGCCCATCTCCAGGCTCATCAGCTCGGCGTAGTCGTCGGCGTCGCGCTGCAACAACTCGAAGGCCCGGCGCAGGATCTCGCTGCGCTCGCGAGGAGCCGTACGACGCCAGTCGTCCTGCACCGCGACCGCGGCGTCCAGCGCATCGAGGGCGTCGCCCTCGTCGCCATCGGAGACCTCCGCGAGCACGCTGCCATCGGCGGGGTCATAGACCTTGAACCGGGCACCTGATTCGGCCTCGCGCCAGTGGCCGTTGATGAACAGGTCGCGTCGTACATCCAGCGTCATAGGGCCACTGTGTCACCACCTGACACCCACGCGCATCCCGATCCCCGCGGCGCGAATTCTCGAACAGGAAAACTTGTCCCAATCGCCTGACGCAGAGCCGCAACGGTGCCACAGTTGCCCCGTCGGGGGGTGAACCCTGACGCCAGTGGCGGGCCCTTGCTGACCCCATGCATCGAGGGCCTGCCACGCCCGTCTCCGGCTGCGTCTGCCGCTGCCCCTCCGGCTGCCGGCGATGTTGCGCAACAGACACGCGTACCTCTTGCTTTCGCCACTCCCGAGGAGAAGTTTGGGAGCCATGGCAGACAAGAGTGCACAGCGCAGACAACCCGGCCAGGACCTGTCGGTCTCCTCCCCCGATCAGATCCGCAACGTGGTGCTCGTCGGACCGGCCGGTTCGGGAAAGACCACCCTCATCGAGACCCTCCTGGTCTCCGCGGGTGCGCTTCCCCGGGCCGGTTCGGTGCTTGACGGCACGACCGTGTGCGACTTCGAGGACGCCGAACACGCCCACCAGAGGTCGCTGTCGGTCGCGGTCGCGCCGGTCGTGCACCAGGGCGTCAAGATCAACTTCCTCGACACCCCCGGCTACGCCGACTTCGTCGGTGAACTTCGCGCCGGGCTGCGGGCCGCGGACTGCGCCCTGTTCGTGATCGCCGCAAACGAGCAGGTCGACGCGGCGACCCGGGCCATCTGGCGCGAATGCGCCGACGTGTCCATGCCGCGTGCCGTCGTGATCACCAAACTCGACCAGCAGCGAGCGGACTACGACACCGTGCTGCTGGAGGCACAGGACGCCTTCGGCGACAAGGTGCTGCCATCGCACGTCCCAGTACGCGACGGTGACGAGGTCACGGCCTTGGCCAATCTGCTCTCTCCTGGTGACGACGAGGATCTGCGGGGGCAATTCATCGAAGGCGTGATCGAGGAGTCGGCCGACGAGACGCTCATGGATCGCTATCTCGGTGGCGAGGAGATCGACGAGAAGGTGCTGCTGAGCGACCTGGAGACGGCCGTCGCGCGCGCCACGTTCCACCCGGTCATCCCGGTCTGCTCGATGACGGGTGTGGGCACGACCGAGTTGCTCGACCTGGTCGTACGCGCGTTCCCGCATCCGGCCGCACATCCGATGCCGGCGGCCTTCACGCCGTCGGGCGCGGCTGGTCCGGCCTTGGCATGTGATCCGGCCGGGCCACTGGTGGCGGAGGTCGTCAAGACGACCAGCGATCCGTACGTCGGCCGGATCTCCTTGGTGCGCGTCTTCTCGGGCACGCTGACCGCGGATTCGACACTGCATGTCAGCGGACACTTCTCGTCCTTCTTCGGGACCCACGCACAGGCCGATCACGACGAGGACACCCGCATCGGCGCGCTGTCGTACCCGTTCGGTCGCCACCAGGAGCCGGCCGAATCCGTGGTCGCGGGCGACCTCTGCTCGATCGCGCGACTCACCGTGGCAGAGACCGGCGACACGTTGTCGTCGCCGGAGCAGCCGGTCGTACTCAAGCCCTGGACGATGCCCGAGGCGCTGCTGCCGACGGCGATCGTGGCGCGGTCGAAGGCGGACGAGGACAAGATGTCGACGGCGTTGTCCCGGGTCGTGGCCGAAGACCCGTCGCTGCGGATCGAGCACAACGCCGAGACCCACCAGATCGTGCTGTGGTCGCTGGGCGAATCCCACCTCGACGTCACGTTGGAACGCCTGTCGACCCGCTATGGCGTGTCGGTCGACCAGGAGCCCTATCTGGTGTCGTTGCGCGAGACCTTCGCGTCGCCTGCGTCCGGGCACGGACGGCACGTCAAGCAGTCGGGCGGGCACGGCCAGTTCGCCGTGTGCGACGTGACGGTGGAGCCGTTGCCCGCGGGGTCCGGCTTCGAGTTCGTCGACAAGGTCGTCGGTGGCGCGGTCCCGCGCAACTACATCCCGTCGGTCGAGAAGGGGATCGTCGCCCAGATGGCGCGCGGAGTCCGGGCCGGGTATCCGGTGGTGGACCTGCGCGTCACGCTGACCGACGGCAAGGCGCATGCGGTCGACTCCTCCGACATGGCCTTCCAGACGGCCGGGGCGTTGGCGCTGCGCGAGGCCGCGGCGGCCACCTCGGTGACGTTGCTGGAGCCGTACGACACCGTGTCCGTGCTGGTGCCCGACGACCTGGTCGGTCACGTGATGAGCGACCTGTCGGCGCGCCGAGGGCGTCTGCTCGGCACGGACAACCTGGGGACCGATCTGACCGAGATCAAGGCAGAAGTGCCACAGACCGAACTGGTGCGGTATGCGATCGACCTACGTTCCTCCACGCACGGCGCGGGGACGTTCACGCGGTCGTTCGCGCACTATGAGCCGATGCCCGAGGAACTCGCCAAGGGGGTCGCGCCGCGGGTGGGGTGAGTCTGGAGTCGACTAGCCGATGGGCAGCGGTCTGATCACCGTGGTCTCGCCGTCACCTGCTGGAGGTGGCGGCGTCGGCGCCCACAAGACCACGAGGGTCATGTCGTCATTCTGGATCGTGCCGGCGCGACGAGCTTCGCCGATCCGCTCGGTGATCGCCGCCCCGTCTCGACTCAACAGCAGCTGCCACACGGGAGCGCCGGCCTCGTGGGCAGCGAGTGCCCAGTGACCGAGTTCGTCACTCATCAGCAACCAGCAATCACCTGAACGCATGCGCCCCTCGATGGAGCGCAGGGGCGGCGGGTCCTGCGCCCCGCTCCGCAGCAGTTCGGGGGCGAACTCGAAGCCTCCGCTGGCGGCGATCGGGAAACTGGTCAACAGTTCGAGGGCGCCGACCCCGGGCCGCAGGTGCACGACGATCGAATCGCCCACCGCCACCGCACGCCAACGTGGGCCTGACTCGGACTCCATGAGCGTGACACCCACGAATGTCGCGTGGGATTCGAGCCCGTTGGCAGAATCACCCCACCAGCCCTCCACGTTCTCGGCCTCGGGAAAAGAGGCGACGACCCGACCGAGCCACGCCTCCACCGCTGTGTTGTCAGCAGGTGGCGGCGCGGCTACGAAACTGTCGCACAGGTGTCGAGACCACTCACCTGCCCGGAACGAACTGGACGCGCCGTCGCTGACCGCCGCCCAACGCCCCGCCCTGTCGATCGCGGCCGCGTCGTCGTTTTCGTCAGGCGCCGAGCCTTCCTTGGCCACGGTGAAGCGCCACGCCCCGCGTGCTTCGGGCTGCGGCTCGTACGGCGACGGGGCCGGCTGCCGATCGACCCGTGGTGGCCGTGCCGCTATCGGGACCTGCGCACTCTGCGTCACCTCTGCACGAGCGAGACTCCTGACCGACGCGGGGCGGCCGGGCGCCCGCACCAGCGTGCCGGCCAACAAGGCTCCGGCACCGGCCCCAACCATCGAGAGCACCAGGAAGGCCCAGGGGTGGCGCTGTACCGCGTCGCTGAGGTTGGCGGCACCGAGCAGCAGGAGCAGCCAGATCGTCAGGGAAGCGACCCACCCGACACTGGTGCGACGACTTGCGGCCGGGTTCATCCGATACGTCCGATGCTGGTGCCAACGTTGAGGAACTGAGCCAGCGACTTCAGGTCCGCGTTATAGGCGAAACCTCGCGATCCTGGCTGCACCGCAAGGCCATGAGCACGCGCCGCATCCACCATCTTGGGGGGCAACTGCGAACTCATCGAGAAGAGCCTGTGCGCATTCACGGTCTCCAGATCGTCCGTCGTCGAAGGGAACACCACCGGCCGGTGTTGGAACTGAGAGATGTGGACGTTGAAGAAGAGCACTTCTCCATCCGTCGTCCGCAGGCTTCGCAACCGATCAGCCCACACGCCTGGATCGCCGTCCGTGGGCTGCCCGTCGCTGAGGTTGATCACGATCGGGGGGAACGCGGTCGGATGCTGAGTGACCCAGGTATGGCACACGCGACCCGCATAGTCGAGTGCCGCACACATCGGTGTGCCGCCGCCGTGCTTGGGTTCGATCCAGACCGGCATATTCACCATCGCGCCGGTGCTGGCATTGCGCTGTTTGCCGATGCGCAGCGGGGATTGCGCCAACACCGTCGTGGAGTACGGGCCGGTCGGATGCTGCGGAATCCGCAGGGCAGTGCCGACCCGGGCCTCTGTTCCGGATCCCCCTTGATAGCCGACCACCTCGACGAAGAAGTACGGCCGGGGTGGCTCGCGCGGTGTCTTCACACACCGCAGCACCAGTTCATAGAGCAGGCTGTTGAGTTGCTCGGCCACCACGGAGGCTTTCGGGTCGTTGGTCCCCGCGATGCCCATCTTCATCGAGTCCGACTGATCGACGAGGATCACGATCAGTGCGGGATTGGCTCGGTCGATGCGCTGCTCGTGGCTCATTGGGGTGCTCCTGGTGCGGCCGGTTCGCCGCCGTGGGTGTTCGTGACCGTGGCCTGGCCGGCTTCCTTGCTCGGCACAGGCGCGTGGCCGCCTTGCTCCGCGTCCGGCGTCGTCATGTCCGTCGCGGTGCTCGTCGACCGGAACGGGCCGAAGAACAACGAGGGGGTGGCGGTGGGGGTCGCCGTCGGCGCTGCTGCGGTCACCGTCACGGTCACCGGACCAGCGGACGGCGCCGGTTTCCTCGGCGCTGGGACGGTCGGACTGTTGCCGAGGACTACAACGCCGACGATCCCGACCAGGAGCGAAACCGCAGCACCGACAGCGGCACCCAGGACTCGTACGAGCACCCCCATCACACACCTGCCTTGGTGCGAATGCGCAGGTAGGTGTCGGCGACTCGGATCACGTCTCCGTCGTGAAGCTGGACCGACTCGCCCACCGATCGGGTCACGCCGTTCAGCTCGATCGGGCGCTGGGGATTCAGGGTGAGGCCTGCTGCACCGGCCGACAGATAGGCCCACGGCATGTCCCCAGTGCCTTCGACGCGGACCCGGTGGGCACCAACGCCGCCGAGGTCGATGACTTCGCGGTCCACCACCACCTCGTGTCCTGCCCCGGGGCCCTCGATCAGGTCGACCCAGAACCGTCGGGTCACCCGGTCGGCGAGGCCGATCGCCAGACCGATGACGACGCACGCCAGGAAAATCGCCACCGAGAGAAAGGCCGACGGCGTCATGTCCAGCCCATAACGCTGGTCCAACCTGGAATAGATCATGAAGGGCCGGACAGCCGCGTGCAGGGCACCTCCCAGCGCTCCACCGACGAGTCCCCCGATCACGCCGGCTGCGACAGCGCGACCACTGCGACGCAACAGGCCCACGACCACGCCAATGCCGACGGCCTCGAGAACCCACGCCGACAGCACGGCCATCGCGGGTGCCACCACGGGTTGGAAGTCGGTATCACTCCCACTCCGGCTCACCAGGTAGAACACCAGCGCGGACAGCAACGAGACCGGGATCGACAACGCGGCTGCGCCGGCGCCCTGACGTACGCTGGCCGCAAGGTCACCACGGATCACGACGCCAGCACCGGCAAGCGCCCCAGCCAGGGCCATGCCGACCACCACGAGAAAGACGCCGCCCGCCGACGATGACCCTCCGAGGATCGCCCACACCAGCACCTGGAGCACACACACGACCAGTCCGGCCACGAGGCCGGCGGTCGCGCCGACAACGGGCGCGCTCCACACCACTCTCTGACCGGCGCCGAACCGAGCGGGGTCACTGCCCGGCCGACCAGCATCCCCGTAGTCCCGAGTCCCTGTCTCTCTTGCGCCCGGTGAACCGGCGACCGCGCCGTCGTCCCACCACTGGTCGGCAGCGGCCGGGGTAGCGGCGGGAGTCGGAATCGAGTACGCCAGCGCGGTTGCGGCAGTGGCTTCGGTGGGCGTGGCGTCTGTCCACCAGTCCGCCTCCGGGTTCACCGGCGGCGCAGAGTGTGCTGAGCCGTTGCTGCCTGGCGCCGGCGCGAGCACGGTCGCCGCCTCGCCGGCAGACACTGCGCCGAACGCCGCGTGATCTTGCTGCTCCGAGATCGGCAGCACCACCGTGCTGGTCTGGGGTTCACCGTGGATCGCGGTCAAGACCTGCGGCAACGTCGGTGGCCTGCTGGCGCCGCAGAACTCCTCGAGTTGGGACGCGAGACGTCGTACGTCCTGATCAGGGCTCTGCGCCAGAGCGCGCCAGACATCCGTGTTTGCCGGCTGCTCGAAGTCGGCCTGCGTAAGGATCAGATTCTCGCCATTGTGGAAACGCCACAGCCCCGGATCGACGGCGAGCGCGCGCAAGGACAGATAGCCGACGAGCAGGCTGAACGCATCCACGTCGGGTCCCCAGTCAGCCTTCGACCGCTTCGGATGCTGGAAGTTGGGATGCCCGGTCTCGGTCGGAGCGGTCGTCACACCAGGTGCATAGAAGCCGTCGAGATCGACAAGGCGGAAGACGCCTGACTCATCCACCAGAACATTGCCGCACTGGAGATCACCGTGAGCGGCTCCCTCAGCGGCAAGGTTCGCTCCCACGGCGAGCCATTCGTCGGCGTACGCCATCAGTCGCGCCGGGTCCTCGACGGCGTCGCCTACCGCGTCGTTGAGGGGAAGTCCCGGCGCCCATGGCATCAAGACCGCGGGCCAGCGGGCCCCCGAGACTTCGAGCCCGTAGTCGACCCAACGCACCGGTGCCACGCGAGGCAACGGTGCGGTCGAGAGGAACTCATCGATCTGGCGATACCGGTTGGCCGCATCGGGAGGCAGGTGGGTGAAGCAGCGCAGCGCGACCGGCCCCGAGTCGTGCTCGAGTTCGAAAACGATCGCGTTCTGACCGGTCGCGGACGCGGGCATGCCCAAGATCTCGGTCGCGAGGAACAACCACCCCTCATGCTCACCCGCGTCGTACACCCGCACGATCCGCTCCGACTGCACCGCCGCCAGCGTCTGAGCCTCACGCAAGAACCGATTGCGGTACGACCCGTCGAGCGTAGACGCTGGATTGCCTGCTGAGGGTCGAGTTCCCCTGATCGGGGGAGGCCGCTGCCATGAAAGAGATGGTGGGCCTAACAGGACTTGAACCTGTGACCTCTTCCTTATCAGGGAAGCGCTCTAACCGTCTGAGCTATAGGCCCGCTGGCGCTCTCATGGGATCCACGAGGACGACCGAGGAGTGAGGTTACCGGACCCGGCACGGGGCGACGAAATCGGCCGCCCTGTGACTCAACTCCGATCAGTTCTCCTCGGCCAGGGTGACCTCGATGCCACCGAGCAAGGCCGCAGCCATGTTGTAGATGAACGCGGCCAGCGTGGCGATCGCGGTCAGCAGGATCACGTCAATCACCGACACCAGCAAGGTGAAGCCGATGACCCGCGAGGTGCCGACATACTGCGTGATGTCGAAGGTCGAGTTGGACCCCAAGACGTTGCCGATCGTGGCGTTGATCGAGTCCCACAGGCCGGTCGCGCCGAGCACCGACCAGACCACCAACACCGACATCACCGTGACGACACCGAAGGCGATCGACAGCAGAAACGCCGTCTTCATCACCGACCAGGGGTCGACCCGGGTGAGCCGCAGCCGGGCCCGGCGCGCACTGCGGCGACGGCGCAACGACGACTCGCGAGCAGGGCCTTCCGCCGTCGTGACGCCACCCTCGACAGGAGCCTCACGATTGGCTTTGAAGTCCTCCATCGCCTGCGAAAGCTTTCGACTGCATGCGCTGGCCGAAGCCTGGGGCCTGATCGCTCATCAGGAGTCATCCTCCGCATCGGTGCTCGCCTGGTCGGTCGGCTGGGTGGTGTCGTCGATTGTTGCACCCGCCGCCACCTCGGGCGATTCAGCGGCCGAGGTCGCGACAGACTCAACCGCCTCTTCATCCTCCTTGGCCTCCACCGAGCGCGCCACGACCGCGACAGAGTCACCCGACTTGGGCGTCACGAACTTCACGCCCATCGTGGAGCGGCCCGTGGGCCGGAAGTCGGCGTTGATCGGGCTGCGTACGACCTGTCCACCCGTGGTGATCGACATGACCTCGTCGCCGTCCTCAACGATGAACGCGCCGACCAGACCGCCGCGCTCCTCGTTCTCCAGCGCCATCGCCTTGATGCCCACGCCGCCGCGGTTGGTGGTGCGGTATTCGGTGATCCGCGAACGCTTCGCGAAACCGCCGTCGGTGATGGTGAAGACGTATTGGGGGTTGACGCCGAAGGTGGGTGGCGTGGTTTCGAGACGGGCTGCGCCCTCCTCAACCACCGAGTCGGGCGTGGTTTCGAGACGGGCTGCGCCCTCCTCAACCACCGAGTCGGGTGTGGTTTCGAGACGGCCGCCTTCGGCAGCCTCCTCAACCAGCGATTCGGGCGTACTGCCTTCTTCGGCAGCCACCTGGGCGGCGCGGATCACCGACATCGACAACACGGAGTCACGGTCCGTACGGAACTTCATCCCGGTCACGCCAGAGGTGGCGCGACCCATCGGGCGCAACTGGGAGTCGTCGGCCTTGAACCGGATCGCCTGGCCCTTGCGCGAGACCAACAAGATGTCGTCCTCGGCGTTGACCAACTCGGCCCCGATCAACTCGTCGTCGTCCTCGCGGAAGTTGATCGCGATGACACCGGCCTGACGCGGAGAGTTGTAGTCGCCCAGCCGGGTCTTCTTCACCAGACCACTCTTGGTCGCCAGCACCAGATAGGGCGCCTGCTCATAGTCGCGGATCGCCAACACCTGGGCGATCTGCTCATCGGGCTGGAAGCTGAGCAGGCCAGCCACATGGCCGCCCTTCGCGTCACGCGACGCCTCGGGCAGGTTGTAGGCCTTGGTCCGATAGACCCGCCCTGCCGTGGTGAAGAACAGCAGCCAGTGGTGGTTGGTGGTGGCGATGAAGTGCTGCACCACATCGTCCCCGCGCAGGGTTGCCCCGCGTACGCCCTTCCCGCCGCGACGCTGAAGTCGGTACTGCGCGCGCTGGGTGCGCTTGGCGTACCCACCCCGCGTGATCGACACGACCAGCTCCTCGTCGGGGATCAGATCCTCCATCGAGAGGTCGCCGTCGGCGGCGATGATCTGCGTACGCCGGTCGTCACCGAACTTGTCGACGATTGCGGCGAGTTCCTCCGAGACGATCGAGCGCTGGCGCGCCTCGTTGGCCAGGATGTCCTCGAGGTCGGCGATGATCGCTTCGAGCTCGTCGAGGCGGTCGATGATCTTCTGTCGCTCGGTCTGCGCGAGGCGGCGCAACTGCATGTCGAGGATGAAGTTGGCCTGCAACTCGTCGATGTCGAGCAACTGCATCAAGCCGGTGCGGGCGTCGTCGGTGGTCGCCGACGCGCGGATCAGCGCGATCACCTCGTCGAGCGCGTCGAGTGCCTTGACCAGACCGCGGTAGAGGTGCGCGGTCTTCTCGGCCTCGGCGAGGCGGAAGCGCGTACGCCGCTGGATGACCTCGATCTGGTGCGTGACCCAGTTGGAGATGAACTGGTCGATCGTCAGCGTGCGCGGCACCCCGTCGACCAGCGCCAGCATGTTGGCGCTGAAGTTGGTCTGGAGCTCGGTGTGCTTGAACAGGTTGTTCAGTACGACGCGGGCGACCGCGTCGCGCTTGAGTACGACCACCAACTGCTGGCCGGTGCGCGAGGACGTGTTGTCCTTGACATCGGCGATGCCCTGGACCTTGCCGGAGTCGGCGAGTTCGGCGATCTTCAGCGCCAGATTGTCCGGGTTGACCAGGTAGGGCAGCTGAGTGATGACGAGTTGTACGCGGCCCTTCGCGTCCTCGTCGATCTCGACCACGGCCCGCTGTTGGATCGAGCCGCGACCGGTGCGGTAGGCCTCCTCGATACCCGCGCGGCCCACGATCAGTGCGCCCATCGGGAAGTCGGGACCCTTGATCCGCTCGATCAACGCGTCTTGGAGTTCCTCACGCGTGGCGTCGGGGTGTTCCAACGCCCACTGCGCACCGGACGCGACCTCGCGCAGGTTGTGCGGCGGGATGTTGGTCGCCATGCCGACGGCGATGCCCGCGCTGCCGTTGACCAGCAGGTTGGGGAAGCGCGCGGGGAGGATCGTCGGCTCTTCGCTGCGGCCGTCGTAGTTGGGCTGGAAGTTGACCGTGTCCTCGTCGATGTCGCGGACCATCTCCATGGCCAGCGGCGCCATCCGGCACTCGGTGTATCGCATCGCCGCCGCCGGGTCGTTGCCCGCCGAGCCGAAGTTGCCCTGGCCGTGGATCAGCGGTGAGCGCAGCACCCACGGCTGCGCGAGGCGAACCATGGTGTCGTAGATCGCCGAGTCGCCGTGCGGGTGATATTGACCCATCACGTCACCGACCACGCGGCTGCACTTGCTGAAGCCGCGGTCGGGGCGGTAGCCCCCGTCGTACATCGCATAGAGGATGCGGCGGTGTACCGGCTTGAGCCCGTCGCGTACGTCCGGCAGCGCGCGCCCGACGATCACCGTCATCGCATAGTCGATGTACGACTGCTGCATCACCGTCTGGAGTGCGACTGGCTGGACGCGTACGTCGGTGCCGTCGCCGTCGCCGGTGCCCCCGCTGTTGTCGGGGTTCTCGATCGGGGTGTCAGTCACGATTGATCTTTCTGGTCGTGTCTAGGAAATCTTGGATACTTGCGGATAGTTCTTCAGCGAGTGTGGTTTCGAGACGGCGGCTATGCCGCCTCCTCAACCACCGGTGCTCGGTCCCCGGTGGTGGAGGAGCGGACCCCGGTGGTTGAGGAGCGAGCGAAGCGAGCGTCTCGAAACCACGACTCCCCGGTGGTGGAGGAGCGGCCCCCAGTGGTTGAGGAGCGGTCCCCGGTGGTTGAGGAGCGAGCGAAGCGAGCGTCTCGAAACCATCGAAACCATCAGATGTCCAAGAACCGCACGTCTTTGGCGTTCCTCTGGATGAACGAGCGGCGCTGCTCGACGTCCTCGCCCATCAGGATCGAGAAGATCTCGTCGGCCTGGGCGGCATCCTCCAGGGTAACCTGCTTCATCAGGCGCGCCTCGGGATCCATGGTGGTCTCCCACAACTCGTCGGCGTTCATCTCACCCAGACCCTTATAACGCTGGACCGGGTTCTCCTTCGGCAGTTTCTTGCCCTGCTCCAACCCGTCCTTCATCAGCGCGTCACGTTCGGCGTCGGAATAGACGAACTCGTGCTCGGCCGGCTTGTTCCAGCGCAACCGATACAGCGGCGGCATCGCCATGTAGACGTACCCGTGCTCGATCAGCGGCTTCATGAACCGGAACAGCAGCGTCAGCAACAACGTGTTGATGTGGTGACCGTCGACGTCGGCGTCGGCCATCAGCACAACCTTGTGGTAGCGCAGCTTCTCGACGCTGAACTCTTCGTGTACGCCGGTGCCGAGCGCGGAGATGATCGCCTGGACCTCGGTGTTGGCCAGCACCTTGTCGATGCGCGCCTTCTCGACGTTGAGAATCTTGCCGCGGATCGGGAGGATCGCCTGGATCCGCGGGTCGCGGCCCTGCTTGGCCGAGCCACCCGCGGAGTCGCCCTCCACGATGAAGACCTCGCACTCGACCGGGTTGGTCGACTGGCAGTCGGCCAACTTGCCCGGCAGACCGCCGCCGCCGAGCAGACCCTTGCGGTTGCGGGCCAGGTCGCGCGCCTTGCGCGCCGCGATCCGAGCGGTCGCGGCGGCCTGGGCCTTGCGGATGATGTCCTTGCCCTCGCTGGGGTTCTGCTCCAGCCAAGCGCCGAGTTGGTCGTTGACCAGGCGTTGGACGAAGCCCTTGGCCTCGGTGTTGCCGAGCTTCTCCTTGGTCTGCCCCTCGAACTGGGGGTTGCCGAGCTTGATCGACACGATCGCGGTCAGGCCCTCGCGGATGTCCTCACCAGACAGCCGGTCCTCGCGCTTCTTGATCATCCCCCACTCCTCACCCCAGTTGTTGATCTGGGAGGTGAGTGCGGCCCGGAAGCCCTCTTCGTGGGTGCCGCCCTCGTGGGTGTTGATCGCGTTGGCGAAGGTGTGGACCGACTCGACGTACGAGGTGTTCCACTGCATCGCGACCTCAAGGCTCATGTCGCCCTTGTCGTCAGTGCCCTCGGCTTCGAGCGAGATGATCGAGTTGGTGATCTTGTCCTTGCGACGGTTGAGGTGCTCGACATAGTCGACCAGGCCGCGGTCGTACTTGAAGACCTGCTGCAACCCGCCCTGCTCGCCGCGCTTGATCGCGTCGTGGCCGGCGCTGTCGATGCTCGCGTCGACGGTCGGGTCCTCGACGGCCTCGACGATCTCGTCGGCTTGCGGGCGCTGGTCGCGTACGACGATCTCCAAGCCCTTGTTGAGGAACGCCATCTCGCGGATGCGAGACGTGATCGTCTCCAGGCTGTAGATCGTGGTCTCGAAGATGTCGGGCGAGGCGTACCACGTCACCGCCGTGCCGGTCTCCTCGCCGTCCTCCAGCGGACGTACCTGCTCCAACGGCCCGACCGGGTCGCCGAGTGCGAACTCCTGACGCCACAGGTGATCGCGGTTCTTCACCTCCACGACCAACTTGCTCGACAGCGCGTTGACGACCGAGACGCCCACGCCGTGCAGACCGCCGGAGACCTTGTATCCGCCGCCACCGAACTTGCCGCCGGCGTGCAACACGGTCAGCGCCAGCGTGACCGCCGGCAACTCCTGACCGGGCGCCGTGCCGGTCGGGATGCCGCGACCGTTGTCCTCGACGCGTACGCCACCGTCGGCTTGCAGGGTGAGGATGATGCGGTCGGCATAGCCGGCCATCCGCTCGTCGACGGAGTTGTCGACGATCTCCCAGACCATGTGGTGCAGGCCTCGCTCACCGGTCGAACCGATGTACATCCCTGGCCGCTTGCGGACCGCTTCGAGTCCTTCGAGGACCTGGATGGCTGAGGCGTCGTATTCATTGGTGACCCGTTCGGACACGCGTCGCCCTCTCTAGAGATTCAGTGTGGCGCCCGAGGAGGCCACGACATGGAGAAGGTCGCGAAACCCGGGCTCAGCCACCTTGATGGCTGCGGCGCTGGGGATGGCGACCGAAGTGCCTAGTTTAGCGGTCTGAGCGCCGGATTCCACGCCCTGCCCCCCAGAATCGCGGGTGAATGTGGATAAAACGTGCCCTGGGAGGCGATTATGAGCCGATCAGAGGCTCTCAGAGGGGGTCGGGTGGGGGCCTATACGTCCGAAAGGGCGCCAGATCGGCTCTTCGCGGTTCTGGATGCGACGTTCGCACTCAGCCGTACGTGTCGCGCGGGCCTCGCCCGTCACGCATCGAACGCTTGCCTTTGACCCAGGTCGGCAGGTGCGGCCCGAGCACCTCGATCACGGTGATCGTGCCGTGGCCGAGCTCGGTGTTGAGACGGCGTACGACATCTGGTGCGAGCAGTTTGAGTTGGGTCGCCCACGCGGTCGAGTCGGTGCGTACGACCAATCGTCCCTCTTCAAACGCCTCCGGAGTCACGTGGGCAGCGACCTCGTCGCCGACGAGTTCGCCCCAGCGGCCGAAGACCGAATGGACCTTGAGGTCGACTTCCCAGCCCTCGTCGCGCACGAGTCTGCCGAGCAGGTTGTCGAGGGTCTGGGGGTCGCGTTCGTCGGGGCGCGGGCCGCTGAACTCACCGCGAGGCGTACGACCCGCTCTCGGGCGGGCTCGTTTCGCGGTGGTCCGGCGACCGCCCGCCTTGGCCAGGGAGCGGGTGATCAACTTGGCGAGATCGAGCCCGTCGGCGGCTGTGGGTTCTGGCGGTGTGTCAGTCATTGGCCGTGGTTTCGACTCGGCTCGACTGTTCCTGCCCGGACTGTTCCTGGCCGGACTGTTCCTGCCCAGACTGTTCCTGCCCTGACTGTTCCTGCACCGTGCCACCCTCCACGACGAAGCGGCGCCCGGCCAGCGCTTCGGGGACATCTGCGCCGACGGCAGCCGTGACCAAGACCTGTTCGGCCCCGGCGACGATCGCGGCGAGTTGGCCACGCCGCTGGGTGTCGAGTTCGGCGAAGACGTCGTCGAGAATCAGGATCGGGTCGTCGCCCTCATGGCGCAACAGGTCGTACGCTGCCAACCGCAGCGCCAGCGCGAACGACCAGGACTCGCCGTGGGAGGCGTACCCACGTACGGGCAACCGGGTCTCGCCATTGCTCAACGTCAGCAGGAGTTCGTCGCGGTGTGGGCCGACGAGGGAGAGCCCCCGGTCCAGTTCGTCGCTGCGGCGGCGCTGGATCTCGGCGAGGAGGGCGTCGGAGAGGTCGTCTGCGCCGAGTGGTTTCGAGACGCTCGCATCCGCTCGCTCCTCAACCACCGGTAGGTCCTCAGCACCGCGTGGTTTCGAGACGCTCGCATCCGCTCGCTCCTCAACCACCGGTAGGTCACTCCCTTCGGTGGTTGAGGAGGGCGCAGCCCGTCTCGAAACCACCCCCAGCTCCAGCGACGGCTTGTACTCGATCGCCGCGTCCTCACGACTGGCGCCGCGCGCGACGGCCTCGTACGACGTGCCGACATAGGGACGCAGCGCGTCCACCAACTCCAACCGCGCCGCCAGGATCTCCGCACCCACGCGAGCCAACTGCTCGTCCCACACGTCGAGCGTCGCCAACGCGGCCTCGCGACGCTGCGCCGATCCCGGGCCGGGTCGCGCCGTCTTCAGCAACGAGTTGCGCTGGCGCAGGATCCGGTCATAGTCGCTGCGCACACCGGCGAAACGAGGCGTACGCAACACCAGCAGGTCGTCCAGGAACGCCCGGCGTTCACTCGGGTCACCCTTGACCAGCGAAAGATCCTCCGGCGAGAAGACGACCGTACGCACCAGGCCGATCAACTCACGAGCTCGCGGCAGCTGGGCACGATTCACCCGCGCCCGGTTGGCCCGGCCAGGATTGAGTTCGACTTCGAGGGTCGCCGTACGCCCGTCCTTGACGACCGCCGCCCGGACGACCGCCTGCTCGGCACCCGAGCGTACGAGCGGTGCGTCGGACGAGACCCGGTGCGAGGCCAGCCTCGACAAGTAGTCGATCGCCTCGACGATGTTGGTCTTGCCCTGCCCGTTGCGGCCCACGAACGCGATCGGCCCGGGGCCCAACTCGAGTTCCAGCTCCGGATAGGAGCGGAAGTCGTGCAGGGTCAGATGCGAGACGTACAGGTCAGGACCCCGCGCCAGCAGCGTCGCCACCCTTAGGCGGGGCCGTCCTCATCGCATGCCCGCCGAACTGGTTGCGCATCGCGGCAACCGCCTTCATCGTCGCCGAGTCATCGGCTTGCGAGACGAACCGGGCATACAACGCGGCCGTGATCGCCGGTGTTGCCACGCCGTTCTCGATGCCCGCCTCGACCGTCCAACGACCCTCCCCGGAGTCGGCGGCGTACCCGGCGATCTCGGACAGGCCCGGATCCTCGTCCAGCGCGTTGACCAGCAGGTCGAGCAGCCAGGAACGGATCACGGTGCCCTCGCGCCACGACCGGAAGACCTCGGTCACGTTGTCGACCAGGTCGACCTTCTCCAGCAATTCCCAGCCCTCGGCGTAGGCCTGCATGATCGCGTACTCGATGCCGTTGTGGACCATCTTCGAGAAGTGCCCGGCGCCCACCTTGCCCGCGTGGACCGACCCGAATTCGCCTTCGGGTTTGAGGGCGTCGAAGGCCGGCTGGACCTTGGCGATGTCGTCGGCGTCGCCGCCGTACATCAGCGCGTAGCCGTTCTCCAGACCCCAGACGCCTCCGCTGACGCCGCAGTCGACGTACCCGATCTGCTTCTCCTCGAGCAGTTCGGCGTTGGCCAGGTCGTCGGTCCAGCGCGAGTTGCCGCCGTCGACCACGACATCGCCCTCACTCAGGAGTTCACCCAGCGCCTTGACCGTGTCGCGCGTGGGGTCTCCGGACGGGACCATCACCCAGACCACCTTGGGGGACGGGAGTGCCTCGACCAGGGCTTCGAGTGACTCGACGTCGCTCACGTCCAGATTGCGGTCGTACCCCGTCACGGTGAGGCCGGCATTGCGCATCCGAGTGCGCATGTTGCCGCCCATCTTGCCGAGACCGATCAGTCCGATGTGCATGGGTGATCCCTTCAAGATTGGTAGGCCCGAGAAAGCTTCTCAGGAGAGCAGGCGACGCGGCATCAGCAGGTAGCGGAAGGCCGCGTCATCCCCACTGTCGCCCGTCGAGCCGCTGATCACAACCGGCTTGGACGATTGGGTGAAGGCCAACTCGACGACCGACTGGTCGATGGCACCCAGACCATCGAGCAGGAACTGCGGGTTGAAGCCCGTGGTGATCGCCTCGCCGTTGAGTTCGGCCTCGATGGCCTCGCTGGCCTTCGCCTCGTCACCGGAGCCGGCGTCGAGAGTGAGGGAGGAGTCCTCGAAGGCGAGTTGCACGGCCGTGTTGCGCTCGGCGACCAGCGCGACGCGCTTGACGGCCTCGATCAGCGTGGTCTTGTCGACCTTGGCTACCGTGAGGTGTTCGGCCGGGAAGAGGTTGCGGACCTTGGGGAACTCGCCGTCGATCAACCGAGTGGTCGTACGCCGAGAGCCTCCTGCGCCCTGACCCTCGAATCCGATCAGCCCTTCGCCGCTGCCACCGTGCGACAACGCGATGGTGACCTCTTCGCCCGAGGTCATCGACTTTGCGGTGTCACCGAGCACCTTGGCGGGCACGAGCGCGGCCAGGGATTCGTCGGGCGTACGCGGGATCCAGGTCAGCTCGCGGTGGGACAGCCGGAAGCGATCGGTGGCGAGCAGGCTGATCGTGTCGCCCTCGATCTCGATGCGTACGCCGGTCAGCACCGGAAGCATGTCGTCGCGACCTGCAGCCGTGACGGCCTGGGCGACGGCGTGCGCGAACTCGTCACTGCGCACCGAACCCGAGGCCGACGGCATGTCGGGCAGTGTGGGGTAGTCCTCGACGGGCATCGTCTGCAGACTGAAACGCGAGGCCCCACATGTGAGTACGACGCGCGACTCTTCGCGACTGAGCGTTACCGGCTTGGCGGGCAGGCTGCGACAGATGTCGGCGAGCAGGCGCCCGCTGACCAGCGCGCGGCCCTCGTCGGAGACGTCGGCTCGTACGCTCGCCTGCGCGGAGGTCTCGTAGTCGAAGGTCGACAGCACCAGGCCGTCGGCTCCCGCCTCGATCAGCAGTCCTGCGAGGACGGGGGCGCTGGGGCGTACGGGCAGGCTGCGCGCAGCCCAGGCGACGGCGTCGGCGAAGACGTCGCGTTCGACGGTGAACTTCACGATTGGGTCTCTTCCACGAGTGACAGCCACAGAGCACGGCCACGAGTACGGAGTGTGCATCCTGCCACGTCCTGGGCGGGTGTGACCCCGTCAGGGCGAGTTCTCCCCAGGCCGGAGAGCGGGAGAACTTTCACAGGGACCGGTCGAATTGGTAGGTGAGTGGGAGTCATAGCATCCGGTGGATATGTGGAGAACCCTCGAAGCTGCAGGTCAGCGGGCAGATTGTCATCCACAACGGGTGTGTACGAGCCGGTGGCACTCGGCGTCCTGACTGTGGAAGGTGGCGCGTCGTCGACAGTCGTACGTCCTTCATGCACACGTGCTGTTGAGGAATTCGGCCGGCGCATCACACGTTTTCCACATGTCGTGCGGCTCGCGAGGTCAAGCTCGAACGGGCTCAGGACTGGCGCGCATGCATCTTGATCCGGTTGGTGAGTTCGCTGACCTGGTTGAACACTGCGCGACGTTCGGCGAGCAGGTCCTTGATCTTGTTGTTGGCGTACATCACCGTCGTGTGATCGCGGTGGAACTCCTCGCCGATCTGTGGCAGTGACATCGGGGTGAGCTCACGGCACAGGTACATCGCGATCTGTCGTGCGAGCACCAGGTGGCGACCACGCGACGGGCCGGTGAGGTCGTCCAGCGAGATCCCGAAGTACGCCGCGGTCTGCGCCACGATCAGCCCCGCGGTGATCTCGGGCTCACCGCCCTCGGGGATCAGGTCCTTGAGGACGATCTCGGCGAGCGTGATGTCGACCTCCTGGCGATTGAGGCTGGCGAACGCCGTGACCCGGATCAGAGCACCTTCGAGTTCACGGATGTTGGTCTGGATCTTGCTGGCGATGAACTCCAGCACGTCGGCCGGCGCCGACATCCGCTCGATCGCGGCCTTCTTGCGCAAGATCGCGATCCGGGTCTCCAGGTCGGGCGGTTGCACATCGGTGATCAGTCCCCACTCGAACCGGTTGCGGAGTCGATCCTCGAGTGCCTCAAGTCGCTTGGGGGCGCGATCGGAGGTCAACACGATCTGCTTGTTGGCGTTGTGCAACGCGTTGAACGTGTGGAAGAACTCCTCCTGCGTCTGGGTCTTGCCTTCCAAGAACTGGATGTCGTCGATCAGGAGTACGTCGACTTCGCGGTAGCGCCTCTTGAAGCGGTCGAGTCGGTCGTCACGGATCGCGTTGATGAACTCGTTGGTGAATTCCTCCGAGGACACGTAGCGCACCTTCGCCCCGGTGTAGAGGCTGCGTACGTAATGGCCGATCGCGTGGAGAAGGTGGGTCTTGCCGAGCCCGGAGTCTCCATAGATGAGCAGCGGGTTGTAGGACTTGCCCGGCGTCTCCGCGACCGCGACCGCGGCGGCGTGGGGGAAACGGTTAGAGGCACCGATGACGAAGGTCTCGAAGGTGTATTTCGGGTTGAGGCGGGTCTCGAGAGTGGGCGGAGCCTTCACAGAGGGTTCATCCTCGACCACAAAAACAGATGAATCACTTTGTATCTTTGTCGACATATCGCCAGGTGTGGCCTCGAATCGGTCGATTGAGGTGTCGATGGCCGGTGGCTCCGGCTGGTCGAGCTCGGGATTGACCGTGACCGCGATCCGGATCTCGCGATCGAAGGCGTCGCTCAGGGTGTCTTCGAGTTGCGCGCGCAGCCGACCCTCGAGTTGGCCGCGGGTGAAGTCGTTGGGCACCGCGATCAGTGCCGTTGACCCGTGGAGGGTCAATGTCTCGCTGTTGCGCAGCCACGCCCGCTGGTTGGGCAGAAGGTCGTCGATGAGTCCTGACCAGGCCGCGCGCAGGCGCTCGTTGTCGGTGGCGGCGTTCTCGGGAGTCACAGGGTCGGTCACTGGGTCCACGAACTTCCTTCGATCCAATGTGAAGAAAAATTCTCCACAATCTTGTCCACAGGGTGTGAATGGTTGTCCACGGCTGTGGAAAGACCTGCGGAAAATCGTCTACATCTGTTGAAGTGCTCGTTGTTTCTGCAGGTCAGGGTGCTGATCCAGATCTGGCACGGACTCTTTGTCGTCGGGTTGAGCACCGGGGAAGAGAGTCACGAACGGGGTCTGGGAAGCCACGAACGTAACCGCAGTCAGGCGGTCCCGGCAACCCGTCATCCACAGGTTGCGGCCGGAGCGGGTCGCGAGGGTTTGACCCGGCAATATGGCCCGCGTACCTTTGCTAGGTCGCCCTCCCCAGACACGTGGCCAGCCACATGGGGTCGACGAGTCCGCCTGTGCGGTCTCATTGCACCGCACCGCTCGTCAGGTCACGCAGGCCGGCGACACCGAGCCATTCAGCAATCCCCAATGGAGTAATCGTCGTGAGCAAGCGTACGTACCAGCCGAACAACCGTCGCCGTCACAAGGTGCACGGTTTCCGTCTGCGCATGCGCACCCGCGCCGGCCGCGCCATCCTGGCTGCCCGCCGTCGTAAGGGCCGCAAGAGCCTCGCCGTCTGATCCACGAGATCAGCGGCCACCGAGTCGTGCTGACTCGCAGAAGTCGGCTCACCTCAGCTGACGAGTTCCAGCGCGTCGTCCGTGGCGGGCGTCGTGCCGGTTCGGCGACCCTGGTGGTGCACTGTTGCGCCGGCGATCCGGAGACGACCGCACGTGCCGGCTTCGTGGTGAGCAAGGCGGTGGGCAACGCCGTCATCCGCAATCGGGTGCAACGGCGGCTGCGCGAGTTGATGCGCTTGCGCCTTGAGGCCCTGGCGACGAGTCAGGTGGTCGTCCGTGCCCTGCCCGCGGCGGCGAGCGCGTCGTACGACCAACTCGGTGACGATCTGGACCGCTGCCTGCGCCGAGCGTGCGCCGGATGAACGGCGAGCGTCGCTTCCGCTCGCCGTTGGCGTGGGTGCTGATCGGGTTCCTCAAGCTCTATCGCGCCGTGATCAGTCCGCTGTACGGCCAGGTGTGTCGCTACCACCCGACGTGCTCGGCGTACGCACTGGAGGCAGTCCAGACCCACGGGGCCCTGCGTGGCTCCTGGTTCGCTGTCCGCCGGCTCGGCCGCTGCCATCCCTGGGCCGCAGGCGGCTATGACCCCGTCCCCCCTCGCTCGGACGCGCGACGTTCGAGACCAGCCCCGACACAAGGAGCCTGATCAGTGGAATTCCTAGGCACCCTCGGCAGTTTCATCATGACGCCGCTGTATTACGTGATCTCCGCGGTCCTGATCGGTTTCCACCGTGTCTTCGGCGCGATCTTCGGTGCCGACAGTGGAGCCGCCTGGGTGCTCTCGATCATCGGCCTGACGCTGGTCGTACGCACGGCGCTGATCCCGCTGTTCGTCAAGCAGATCAAGTCCAGCCGGAACATGCAGTTGGTGCAGCCGCGGGTCAAGGAGCTTCAGAAGAAGTACGCCCATGACCGGGAGAAGCTCACCCAGGAGACGATGAATCTCTACAAGGAGACGGGCACCAACCCGTTCGCCTCCTGTCTGCCGCTGATCGTGCAGATGCCGATCTTCCTGTCTCTTTTCCGGATCATCGACAGAGCCTCACACAAGCAGCCCAAGGGCATCTTGACGGCGGAGGATGCGCACAACTTCAGCGAGGCCAAGCTCTTCGGTCACATCCCCCTGTCGGACACGCTCTTGCGTGCCGAAGGCAACGTCGCGGTCATCATCACCGCGATCATCTTGGTGCTGGCGATGACGGCCACGACCTTCATGACCCAGCGTCAGCTGATGAGCAAGAACATGCCGGCCGACGCGCTTACCGGTCCGTACGCCCAGCAGCAGAAGATGCTGCTCTATGTTCTCCCGCTGGTGTTCGGCGTCGGTGGCATCGCGTTCCCGATCGGTGTGCTGATCTACTGGACCACCTCGAACCTGTGGACGATGGGCCAGCAGTTCTATGTCATCCGCAACAACCCTGCCCCCGGTACGCCCGCCTTCAAGGCCAAGCAGGAGCGCGACCGCGCCAAGGGGCGCAACGTGACCGAGGACCCGCTGGAGGCCGCCAAGGCCGCCGCGGAGAGCGAGGCAGGCGGCGATGCGGACGGCCCCACCCAGCGCGTGCAGCCCAAGCGGCAGACGCGCTCCCAACGCAAGAACAAGTCGACCGGCAAGCCCGGCCAATGACACCGGCACAGTGACAGGAGCAGCCATGAGCGAGCACGACGAGACCGTGGAGAACGAAGCAGTCGTGGAGGAGTCCGAGCGACCCTCGCGGACCCAGCGTCTGGAGAACGATGGCGAGATCGCTGCGGACTACCTCGAGGAGTTGCTGGATATCGCCGATCTCGACGGTGACTTGGACATGGATGTCGAGGGCGACCGTGCCGCGGTGTCGATCGTCGGTGCGGACCTACAGCAACTGGTGGGTCGCAATGGCGAGGTGCTCGATGCCCTGCAGGAACTCACCCGACTGGCCGTCTACCGCGAGACCGGTGAGCGCTCGCGTCTGATGCTGGACATCTCGGGTCATCGCGCGCAGCGGCGCGCCGACCTGGAACAACTCGCCCAGGACAAGATCGCCCAGGTGCGCGACTCGGGCGAGGCGGTGTCACTTGCCCCGATGACGTCGTTCGAACGCAAGGTCGTACACGACGTGGTGACGGCCTCCGGGCTGGTCTCCGAGTCTGAGGGCGTCGAGCCGCGGCGCTACATCGTGATCTCTGCATCCTGAGGCGTGGTTTCACGTGAAACGTGAGCCGTCGTGAACGAACTCGCGCCCCCACCGCCCGACTCGGCGCAGGCGGTCTTCGGGGCTCGCCTGGAGTTGGCCGAACACTTCGCCAGCTGGCTGGCAGACGCTGGCACCGTACGCGGACTGATCGGGCCGCGAGAGGTGCCCCGGCTCTGGGAGCGGCACCTGCTCAACTGCGCCGTGGTGCAGGAGGCGCTCCCCCGGGAGGCGCGAGTAGCGGATCTCGGTTCGGGGGCCGGCCTGCCCGGCCTCGTGCTGGCGATCGTACGGCCTGACCTTCACCTCACCCTGGTCGAACCACTTGAGCGAAGAGTGCACTTCCTGAACGAGGTCGTCGCCGATCTGGCGTTGACCCACGTGGAGGTCGTGCGAGGCCGCGCCGAGGAGTTGCCCTCAGGTCGTACGTTCGACGTCGTCACCTCGCGAGCGCTCGCGCCATTGGACCGACTGCTGCGGTGGTCGATGCCGCTGGTGGGGCTCCAAGGTGCGATGCTGGCGATGAAGGGTTCCAAGGTGGGGGACGAAATCAGCGCGGCCACCAAAGTGCTGCGGAAGTTCGGCTGCGGCGAGCCGCGCATCTTCACGGTGGGTGCAGATGTTCTGGATCCCCCGACCACGCTCCTCGAAGTACGGCGTACCGGAAAGGGACGTGTCGGCACTCCCGTCTAGGCTGACGCGTCGAAGTTATCCACCGGCCGCGCCAGGCGTAAAGAGGGTCATTTATCCACAGAATTAGGTCGTTCATCCACAAGGGAACGGATTAGGTACTCAACGTGGTTTCACGTGAAACAACGCCACCAGACACCACGAGTTCGGCAGCGCCCACAAGGGCCCCTGGATTCGTCGTACGCACGGCGGCCGAGTTGGCCGACGATTCTGCGTTGCTCGGTCCCCAGGACGAAACACCCCTCGCGCAAGAGGTCGCGGACAATCTGCGCGCGCGTACGAGTCTCGCCTCGGCTCCCCCTGTGCGCAGACCTGAGCGCACCCGCGTCTTTGTTGTCGCCAATCAGAAGGGCGGGGTCGGCAAGACGACCACGTCGGTGAACATTGCTGCCGCGCTGGGCCAGCTCGGAATGCGCGTGTTGGTCGTCGACCTGGACCCGCAGGGCAATGCCTCCACCGCGCTGGGGGTCGAGCACCGTCGCGGCGTACCGTCCACCTATGACCTGGTGGTCGGCGGGTCACCGCTCGCCGAGGTGCTCGCCCAGGCACCCGATCTGCCGAACGTGCGCGTGGTGCCCGCGACCATCGATCTAGCCGGAGCTGAGATCGAGCTCGTCAGCGTCGTGGCGCGGGAGAACCGGCTGCACAAGGCGATTTTCGCGGATCCCCGCGTCGGATCGGCGGCAGATGCCGGTGACGACCGCTTCGACTTCGTGATCGTGGACTGTCCCCCCTCTCTGGGGTTGTTGACCCTCAACGCGCTGGTGGCGGGCGCCGAGATGCTGATTCCGATCCAGGCGGAGTACTACGCCCTCGAAGGCCTGGGTCAGCTCCTGGAGACGGTCGACCTGGTCAAGCAGCACCTCAACCCGCGCCTGATCGTCTCCACGATCCTGATCACCATGTTCGACGCACGGACCCGCCTTGCGGCCGGCGTGGCGCAGGAGGTCCGCGAGCACTTCGGTGGCCAGGTCCTCAAGACCGCGATTCCGCGTTCGGTACGCGTGTCCGAAGCCCCGTCGTACGGTCAAACGGTGCTCACCTACGACCCCACATCACCGGGCGCGCTGAGCTATCTGGAGGCCGCGCGCGAGATCGTTTCTAGAGGAGTGCCCCATGAGTGATGCAAGCCGTCCGGTTCGTCGAGGTCTCGGACGCGGTCTGGGTTCACTGATCCCGACCGGGCCGAGTGCTCCCGACGCGACTCCCGGGTCTTCGCAAGCCGCGCGAGAGTCCGCGACCGGGTCGACAACACCGCCTGCACCGACCGTCGGAACTTCTCAACCGGGCACTGCCGCGGCTCCCCCAGTCACTGCGGCTGGTGCGTACTTCGCCGAGCTCCCGGTGGCGACGATCACGCCGAACCCGCGCCAGCCTCGTGAGGTGTTCGACGAGGAGGCGATGGCCGAACTCGTGCACTCCATCACCGAAGTCGGACTGCTTCAGCCTGTGGTCGTCAGGCCCGCGGGTGAGGGGGCTTATGAGTTGATCATGGGTGAACGCCGTTGGCGTGCCACCCAGGCTGCGGGCCTCGACACGATCCCGGCGATCGTCCGGGAGACCGGCGACGACGACCTGCTGCGGGATGCGTTGTTGGAGAACCTGCACCGGTCACAACTCAATCCGCTGGAAGAAGCTGCCGCGTACGGCCAGTTGCTCGAGGACTTTGGCTGCACCCATGAAGAACTCTCCCAACGCATCGGGCGTTCGCGGCCACAGATCAGCAACACCTTGCGGCTGCTGAAGTTGTCGCCTGCAGTGCAGCGTCGGGTAGCGGCCGGGGTGCTGAGCGCGGGTCATGCCCGGGCGCTGCTGGGTGTGGAGGATTCGTCGGCACAAGACCACCTGGCCCAGCGTGTGGTTGCCGAGGGCATCAGTGTCCGCGCTCTGGAGGAGATCGTGTCCCTCGGTGGCGCCGGGGAACGCAAGCGGCGTCCGGCACGGCACAAGCCTTTCGCCCCGGGGCTGGAGGAGTTGTCCGAAAGGTTGTCCGACCGGCTGGAGACCCGGGTCAAGATCGACCTGGGCAAGACTCGCGGCAAGATCACCGTCGACTTCGCGACGCTGGAGGATCTGCGACGGATCATCGACATCATGGACCCGAGGAACCGCACCGATCGGGTGATCTAGCGGTTTATAGATATGTCGACATAGGGATATATGGTTTCGAGACGCGAGCTTTGCTCGCTCCTCAACCACCGGTGGGTGTGGTTTCGAGACGCGAGCTTTGCTCGCTCCTCAACCACCGGTGGGTCGCTCGTACCGGTGGGTGTGGTTTCGAGACGCGAGCTGTGTTCGCTCCTCAACCACCGGGGGCTCTGCTATTTGGCGCGGGCCGCCTTGCGGGCGGCGCGGCGGGCCTTCTCTGCTTCTTCGAGCACCTTGGCTTGCGCGAGGGTCGGGGCGCTGCCGCCGTAGGACGCCGGCACCCACCATGCGCCGGGCTGGTGCTGGGGATAGGTCCGGATCGCATGGTCGAGCAGTTGCGACATGGAGGCCTTCAGCGCAGCGGTCTCGGCGAGGGGATCCGCACCCGTCGGACGATGGGGTTCGCCGACCGAGATGGTGATCGCCTTGCCGCGGGACAAGTCTCTGGGGTGATCCTTGGTCACAAGCCGCTGGGTGCCCCACAAGACCACCGGAATGACAGGGACCTCGGCCTGGGCGGCAATGCGTACGGCCCCGGTCTTGAACTCTTTGAGCTCCATCGCCCGCGAGATCGTGGCCTCGGGGAAGATGCCGACACCCTGGCCGGCACGCAGATACTCCAACGCCACCTGCAAGGACGCGTCGCCAGAGGCGCGGTCGACCGAGATGTGGTGCATCGAGCGCATCAACGGCCCCGCGATCTTGTGATCGAAGATCTCGCGCTTGGCCATGAAACGCACCTTGCGCTTGGCCGGCTGGGCGGCGAGGCCGGAGTAGATGAAGTCGACATAGGAGATGTGGTTCACCGCGAGCAGGAAGCCACCCGTACGCGGGATGTACTCCGTGCCGGTCATCTGGAAGGTCTGCCCGAGCGCGCGGAAGGCGCCCTTGCACGCCGCGATGATGGGGGGATAGGTCACGTCACGCATGTCTTCGCCTTATCGTCTTGTCGCCAAGAAGTCAGCGATCCGGCCGATCGCTTCGGTCAGTACGTCCGCGTCGGGCAGGGTTACCAGGCGGAAGTGATCGGGTTCGAACCAGTTGAAGCCGGTGCCGTGCGTAACCAGGATCTTCTTCGAGCGCAGCAAGTCGATCACGAACTGTTCGTCATCCTCGATGCGATAGATCTCCGGGTCCAGGCGCGGGAAGCAGTACAACGCCCCGGACGGCTTTACGTTGCTCACCCCCGGGATCTCGTTCAGCAGTCGGTCCGCGAGCATTGCCTGCTCATAGAAGCGGCCGTCCGGGCCGATCAGCTCCTCGATCGACTGGTACCCCCCCAGCGCCGTCTGGATGGCGTGCTGGGCGGGCACGTTGGCGCACATGCGCATGTTGGCGATCAGCGTGAGCCCCTCAAGGAAGTCGGTGGCGATCTCCTTGGGGCCCGAGATCATCACCCATCCGGCCCGGTAGCCGCAGACACGGTAGGCCTTCGAGAGCCCGGAGAACGTCAGACACAACACGTCGTCACCGGCGAAGCTCGCCGCGTGGTGGTGCACCGCGTCGTCGAACAGGATCTTCTCGTAGATCTCGTCCGCCATCACCACCAACTCGTGGCGCCGCGCGATGTCGATCAAGCCGCGCAACGTCTCGGGGCTGTAGACCGCACCGGTGGGGTTGTTCGGGTTGATGATCACCAACGCCTGGGTGTTCTCGTTGATCTTGGCTTCCACGTCGGCCAGATCCGGCATCCAGTCGTTCGCCTCGTCGCAGCGGTAGTGCACCGGCGTCCCCCCCGACAGCGACACCGCTCCGGTCCACAGTGGGTAGTCCGGGGCCGGGATCAGCACCTCGTTGCCGTCGTCGAGGAAGGCTTGGAGCACCATCGAGATCAACTCGGAGACGCCGTTGCCGATGAACACGTCCTCGACGCTGGTGTCGGTCAGTCCGTGTGACTGGTAGTACTGCGCGACCGCCGTCCGCGCGGAGTAGATGCCACGCGAGTCGCTGTAGCCCTGCGCCTCGGGCAGGTTATGCACGATGTCGGCCACGATCGCCTCCGGTGCGCGGAACCCGAACGGCGCGGTGTTGCCGATGTTGAGCTTGAGGATCTTGTGGCCCTCCGCCTCCAGGCGCTGGGCTTCGACCAGGATGGGACCGCGTACGTCATAGCGCACGTCGCGAAGTTTCTGGCTCTGTCGGATCCGGCGCACACCGAGATTGTGTCAGCATGACCGAGAGGAGGTGCCGCGAGGGGATGTCACGCAAGATCGTCCCGCTGACGGGTGATCGTCTGGCGACGTTGCCGCCCGAGGTCGCCGGCTGTCTGTTCTGGGAGTACGCGCCGGTGGAGCGCGAGCGCATCGACACGGAAGACCGACTCGTGGCGAAGCAGGCCTGGCTGCGCCGCGTGGAGTCAGAATGGGGCGGCTGTGGGCAGGTCGCGCTGTTGGGCGACGAGGTCCGTGGCCTGATGGTCTATGCCCCCGGCTCGCTCCTGCCCGGCATCGCGGCGCTTCCCAGCGCGCCGGCCTCACCCGATGCAGTGGTGATGGGCGCCGCCTGGGTGGCACCTGATCGGCGCCGTCACGGGGTGGGACGGATGTTGGTGCAGGCGATGGCGCGCGATCTGGTGAAGCGAGGAGACGTACGCGCGGTGGAGGCCTTCGGCGTCCAAGCCGGGCCGGCTACGGGATGTGTACTGCCTGCGGTGTTCTTGGGAGCGACCGGATTCCGTACCCAGCGTTCGCATCCCTACCTGGTGCGGATGCGGATGGATCTGGCGACCACGCGACCGTGGCGTGATGAGGTCGAGTCTGCCTTGGACCTGATTGCCGGAGTCGTACGCAGGCCCGCGCCCCCGGTCAGACCAGAGGCGCGGGCTGCAGAGTCAGCTGGTCAGTCGACCTGACGCGTCAGCCGATGAAGTCGGACAACTCACCGAGGATGGCGGCCTTGGGGCGGGCGCCCACGATCGACTTCACGACCTCGCCCTGGTGGTAGACGTTGATCGTCGGGATGCCGGTCACGCGGTAGTTGGACGGCGTGACGGGGTTCTCGTCGACGTTCATCTTCAAGAACGTGATCTTGTCGCCGTGCTCGGTCGCGATCTCGTCGAGGATCGGGGCGACCTGTCGGCACGGGCCGCACCACTCGGCCCAGAAGTCCACGAGGACGGGCTTGTCGGACTTGAGGACCTGCGCCTCGAAGTCGGCGTCGGTCACGGCTGCCATGTTGGCCACGGGATGTCCCTTCGGTTGCTCTTTCTTGCGATTCCACTAGTGAACACCACAGCAGGGACAATCTGTTCCCATGCGGCGCGTCTGGGATCTGGCCGTCGAGGTCGTCCGCCTCGAGGTCGCGCTCTACGCCTGCCTGTGGCGCTGGATCACCAGACGCCCGGACGTGCCGGCGGGGGCGAGGCCGATCCCGTACGCCCAACTGTCCGCCCCCATGGTGTGGCTCTTCGTCTTCGGATCCGGGATCGAAGTGATCGTCATCGAGGTGATCTTGCGCAGCCTCGACCAGGCGTGGGCCGACGCCATCCGGCTGCCCGTCTTGATTCTCGGCATCTGGGGCGTGATCTGGATGATCGGCCTCGCTGCTGCCTATCGGACCCGACCGCATCTGCTCACGTCAGAGGCGTTGTACGCGCGCAGTTTCGCGCTGACCGACGTCGCAGTGCCGCTGTCCGCGATCAAGAAGGTGTCTGCGGTGGAGCAGGAGGTCGAGGGGATCCGATTCGTCCACAAGATCGAGGATCGGCTGGTGCTCGCGGTCTCGAGTCGTACGAATCTGCGTGTCGAGTTGCGCGAGCATCTCACCTTGCCGTTGCGGCGACCCAGCAGGCTCTGGAATCTCTGGGACGACGAACGCAAGGTGACGGTGGACAGCCTGGCGATCTGGGTGGACGAGCCGCGCGAGGTCGCCGCGCTGCTCACCGGCGTGACTACGCGCTGACCGACTCCTGGGTCTCCTGCGCGGAGCCGGCCGTCGAGGCCGCGTGGTCGAGGGCCGCGATGTACCGCTCGGCATCCAGCGCGGCCGAGCAACCGGTCCCGGCCGCGGTAATCGCCTGGCGGTAGGAGTGGTCGACCAGGTCGCCGCACGCGAAGACCCCTTCGAGGTTGGTGCGCGTGGTGGGGGAGTCGACCAGTACGTACCCCTCGTCATCGAGGTCGACCTGGCCGCCGAGCAGCTCCGACCGCGGGTCGTGGCCGATCGCGATGAAGAGGCCGGTGACCGCCAGGTCGCGCTCTTCGCCGGTGACGGTGTCGCGCAGGGTGATCGACTCGACGCTCTGCTCGCCGTTGATGGCGGAAACCTCGCTGTTCCAGACCATCTCGAGTTTGGGGTCGGCGAAGGCGCGTTCCTGCATGATCTTGGAGGCGCGGAGCTCGTCGCGGCGGTGGATCAGATAGACCTTGGAGCCGAATCGGGTCAAGAAGGTGGCCTCCTCGACCGCGGAGTCGCCGCCGCCGATCACCGCGATCGCCTGCTCGCGGAAGAAGAAGCCGTCGCACGTCGCGCACCACGAGACGCCACGACCGGAGAGTTCCTCCTCGCGCGGCAGCCCGAGCTTGCGATAACCCGAACCGGTCGCCAGGATCACCGACCGCGCGCGGTGCTCACCGGTGGCCGTGCGTACGACCTTCACGTCGCCGGTCAGGTCGACCTCGACGACATCGTCGGGCACCAGTTCGGCGCCGAAGCGTTCAGCCTGGGCGCGCATCTCGTCCATCAGCGCCGGACCCATGATGCCGTCGCGGAAGCCCGGGAAGTTCTCGACCTCGGTGGTGTTCATCAATGCACCACCGGCGGTCACGGAACCTTCGAAGACGAGGGGAGTGAGTTGCGCGCGCGCGGCATAGAGCGCGGCGGTGTAGCCCGAGGGGCCGGACCCGATCACGATCACGTTGCGGACGTCGGTGCTGGTCTCAGCCATGGTGGTGCGAACTCCTGCGCTGGTCGAGGCGGCGAATGCCGGTGCGATCTAGCCACAGCCGATGGGCCACAGCCGTTCTAGACGGAACCGATCGTAGGCGATGGTCATTCCCGAGCCTCCTACCTCCTTGCGCACCCGGGTCAGCCCAAGGCAGGTCAAGGGGCCGGCAGTACGACCGACTCGATCCGGGTGCCGTCGGCGCAACTGGAGATGCGTACGCGTTGCTTGCCGTGCGAGACCTGCCCGAAGGTGAGGAAGACGTCCGTCTCGTCGTCCAACACCGCCGCGACCGCATCGTCCGGCATGAGCGGACACAGCTGTGGGTCGAAGGCGTACGCCTCGCGCGAGGCGCGCACCGACAACAGATCGCGTCGCAAGGTGTCGGCGCTCAACGCGGCGCGGCCCGCGTCACTCTTCGTGGCCAGCGGAGCCTGCGCACTCGACTGCGGATCGACCTTCGCGGTTGCCTGGTCCTTCATCGCGTCGTCGGCCTCCGCCTTCGGGGCACTCTGGTCGGCACCCGCGTCCGAGCTCATCATGTCGCCACCGGACTGGCTCGACGCGACGATGGCTCCGACTCCCACGCCGACAGCGACGACTGCCGCGGCGGCTACGAGGGCGGGGCCGAAACGACGCCGGCGGCGAGGAGCCAGGGCGATGACGTTCCGTTCGCCGCCCAACTCGCGCAACGTCGCCTCGAGGCGCGCGGCGACGTCGGCAGGCATCGGATCGGTGACGCGTACGTCGGCGAGGGCACGGCGTACGGCCGTCTCCGCCTCGGGCGGCATCTCGTCTGGCATGGGTCACCTCCTCGGGTGCGTGAAAAGAACCGGGCACGGGATCGTGGTCGCTGCTCAGGGCGGCGGACCGCGGCCGGGGTCGTGGGGTAGGACGGCCGAGTCCGGCTCGGGGTTCCGTACGAGCTGCGGATCCTCGTCGTGGTCCGCCGCACGCAGGTGCCCCAGCAGCACCGCGAGCTCGGCCCGGCCCCTCGCGCAACGCGATTTCACCGTGCCTTCGGCGCAGTCGAGCATCTGCGCGACCTCGGCGACCGGATAACCCTCCATGTCGACCAGCACCAGCGCAGCACGCTGCTCGGCGGGGAGGCTGTTGAGGGCGGCCAACACCGTACGACGCTGCTCGGACTCCAGGGACGCATCCACCGGATCGCGGGTGTCCGCGCTCACCAGGGAGCCCCGGTCGCCGCGCTCTTCGAGATCGTCCGGCAAGGCTTCGGTGCGGCGTACTTTCGCCGCGCGGTGCCGATCCAGACAGGCGTTGACGATCACCCGGTGCAGCCACGTGGTCACCGCGCTGTCCCCGCGAAACGACGAAGCCCGACGGTAAGCCGCGATCAGGCCGTCCTGGAGTCCGTCGGCGGCATCGTCCGGGTTGCCCATCGTGCGCAGGGCCACGGCCCAGAGCCGGTCGCGGTGGCGCGCGAAGAGGACAGCGAAAGCCTCGGTGTCGCCGTCGACGTGTGCCTGGAGGAGTTCGCGATCCGTACGGTCGGGACTCACGGCTGCACCGCCGAGACCGCGACCTCGGCGATCTGGCCTCGGAAGCGGCCGTCGGTGTCCTGTGGGAGTGCGGTGAACCACGCGACGACGTAGCGCCCCTGCGTGTTGACGTCCGCAGTCCACTCGGTGCCGACGCCAGTCACCGACGCGACCGGATCCAACCCGGCCAGGCGCTGCGGATCCTGGTCGAGGACGAACAGGCGTACGCCGTTGGGCTGGCCGAGGAAGGTCAGCTTGACCCGGCGTACGGTGCGCGATTCGCCAAGATCGACGACCAGGCCGACCCCGGTCTTGAGACCGGTGTCGCCGAACTGTTGGACATACCCGCTGGTGCGCCACGCCGTGGTCGGATCGCCGTCGATGGCGGCCTTCACCTGGTCCGGGTTTTCGGAGCCGTCCTCGCTTTGCGGATCGAAGTCGCGCGCTGAGACGGGCTCGACGAGCTCGGTTTTGATCGTCGTCGTGGACGAGGTCGGATCATTCTTGCTGATGGGGTCGAACGTCAGCGCGGAACGGCCTTGCAGAAGGTTGACGATGATCAGCGTCGCGACCGCGATCACCGTGATGGCCGCCACCGCCAACGCGGCGCGCATCGAGCGTCGACCGGGAACGTGACTGTCGTCGACCTCGTCCTCGACGATCTTCAGGCCGTGGCCGGTGGTCGTGGAGATGCCGGCCAGGCTCCCCGAACGCGAACCCTCACCCCAGGGCCAGTAGTCGTCCGGGTTGGGGGCAACGACGCCGGCACGCGGTTTGCGTACGGGTTCGCCCTTGGGGGGCTCCGGCGCGAACAGCGGTCGATCGGGCGGGTCGTCCAGTGCCGGTGGCGGTTTGGGTGTCTCGGTCGAGCGTGAGATCCAGCCCACCGTGTCGGAGTCGTCGAAGACCGGGATGCCGGCCTCGGTGGGCTGGTCCACCCCGTCGACCGGCTTGGCGGCGGGCTTTTGTGACTCCTCGGCGGGAGTTCGTGACTCCTCGGCGGGTTTTTGTGACTCCGCGGGGATGGGCGCGGACAGGACCTGGGTCGAACTGTCCGTCAGCGGCGGCAACGCCAGCCTCGTGCCGGTCTCGGCGAGCCCGACCGGGTCACCCACGAACTCCTGCAACACCGCGGCGATCCCGCGGGCCGATTCGAGGTCGTACGCCATCCGCGCATGGCTGCGCCCGGAATAGAGCGACGGGTTGAGCCCCTGGTCGCAGATGTCGTCGAGCAGGCGCGGGATGCCGGCGCGGGCCTGCCGGGGCCGGAGCACCCGACCGGTCTCGGTCATCGCGGGCGGCAGTTCCGAGCGTGAGACCCCCGCCCAGCGACCGGTGAGTCCGGCGTAGAGGATGCCGATCAGGTCGTGCACATCGGTGCCGCGGCGATCGGCAGGCAGGCCCCACAGCGCGGCCTCGACCGCGAGGCCGATCACGCGTACGGCGCCGTGCGGGTCGAACAGCACGTTCTCGGGTGCCAACCGGCCGTGCGCGACGCCTGCCTCGTGCGCGGCGGCGATCACGGAGGCGACCTCACCGGCCACCCAGGCCGCCTTGCGCGGGGAGAGCGGGCCGTCGCGCAGGAGTTTGATGTCGAGCGAGGTGCCGTCACCCCACTCGTTGACGATGTAGCAGATGCCGCCCTCGACGTCGGCGTCGAGCACGCGCAGCACCCGGGGATCGTGCAGTCGGGCAGACGCACGCGCCGCGGCCATCAGCGACTCCGCGCGCGGATCGTCCTCGGCCACGATATGAACCGCGACGTGGCGACCCAACACCTGATCCTCGGCGCGCCAGAAACGGCCGCCCTCACTCTCGATCAGCAGGTCGGCGACCAGATACCTGCCTGCGATCAAGTCGCCGGCGTGGATCCTGCCGGGCACAGTTCCTAGCCTTTCCGTGGAGACCGTCTAGAACCGATGGCCATCGTAGGCCCTAGTCGACCCGTCACGGTCTCGACGACGGAGGTGACCTCATCCAGTCGCATCGCCTTGGCCAACCCCACGAAGACCAGCACGTCCAGCAGCCCGACCACGGCGACCACGGCCACCGCCACGAACCAGTTGGGACGCTCGGGCAACAGCGCGTCACACAGTTGCAACACCAGGTAGGCGCTGGCCGCCGCGATCGACGCGGCGATCAACGCGCGGACGAGGAAACGGATGGTCTCGCGGGTCTGCAACCCGCCCACGAGCCGGCGCAGCCACGCGTACGAGACCGCGGCACCCAGGGCGTACGCGCTCAGGTACGCGCACACCAACGCCGGTGCGGTGTGCTGGGCCGACGTGGCGCGCACCAGCACGATCGCGACCACGATGTTGGTCGTGGCGATGGCGCACTGGACGAAGAACACCGTGCGATTGAGCTCCAGGGCATAGAAGCCGCGCAGCATCAGGTAGTGCACGGTGAAGCAGACGATCGCCACCGCGAACAGGGTCAGCGTCGGGACATAGAGCTGATAGGAGTCCGATCCGGCGCCCAGCCCCCACACGACCTTGGCCAGGAACGGCGCGATCACCGCTAGGCAGAGCGCGAACGGGATCATCACGGCCAGCGCGTTGCGCAGGGTGCGCGAGAGCGTACGCCCGAGCCCGACCAGGTCACCGTCCGCGGCGCGCGCCGACAGCGTCGGGAGGATCGCGGTCGCCAACGAGACCGTGATGATCGAGTGCGGCACCATCGCCAGCAGGAACGAGTTGCTGTAAATCGTGTAGCCGGTGCCTTGGGTGGCGGGCGCCGCGCACTCGGCTGCTGCGCTCGCGGTGCCTGAGGAGGCCAGGCGTACGACCACCGTGTAGGCGATCTGGTTGACGATCACGAACGCGACGGTCCAGGCGCCCAGACGCAGGGTGTGGCCGAGTCCGGTGTCGCGGAAGTCGAAGCGGGGCGAGAACCGGAAGCCCGCCTTGCGCAGATAGGGCAACAAGATCACGAACTGAGCCGCGATCCCGAGGGTGGAGCCGAGTCCGAGCAGTGCCTCCCGGCCGGGGGTGTAGGCACTGAGTACGGAGTCGACCGGAGCGGCCGGGCCGTCGTACAGCTCCGAGCAGATCTTCGCGGCCGGGCCGAAGGTCACCAGATAGAGCCCGAGAACCAGGATGGAGATCACGTTGTTGGCGATCGGGGCCCACATCATCGGGCCGAAGGTGCCGCGGGCGTTGAGGATCTGCCCGACCAGCACGAACATGCCGTAGAAGAAGACCTGCGGCAGGCAATAGCGCGCGATGGTGACCAGCGATTCGCGTTGCCCGGCCAGCGCCGCGGAATCCCACGACGAGTCGAGGAACACCGACATCACCCAGGGGGCCGCGATCACGAGCAGCACCGTGACGGTGCCGAGGAAGAGCGCGGCAAGCGTGACGACCCGGTTGGCGTACGCCGCCCCGCCGTCCGCGTCGGCCTTCATCGTGCGTACGAGCTGCGGTACCAGCACCGCGTTGAAGATGCCGCCGGCCAACAGGATGTAGAGCATGTTGGGCACGGTGTTGGCCAGGTTGTAGATGTCGGCATGCAGCAGGTTGCCGAGCACGACGACGAGCAGCGCCGAACGCAGGAACCCGCTGAGTCGAGAGAAGAGGGTGCCGGCCGCCATCACCGCGCTGGAGTTGAGGATCTTGCGCTGATCGTCGTCGGTGCTCACTCGGTGACCCCTCGGCCGCGACGGATCCGGCGTACGACTCGCATCAGCACCGCCCAGAACAGCACCGCGCCCCCCAGACCCATCAACACCCAGATGACCTGGCTGACCTGATTGGACCGCACCGGGAACTCCACCTCGGCGGGCAGCCGGGTGCCGTCGGTCGTCGTCAGATAGAGCGTCAGGTTGTGGACGCCGATGCTGCGGGCGGTTGCGGTCAGCTGCGAGACCTGAGTCTCACCGGGTTGCAGGGTGAGGAGTTCGGTGCCGGTGATCGTGAGGTCGTCGTCGGACTCGGCCCCGATGCGCACCTGCACGGGCACCGACAGGTCGTTGGTCACCCCCACCGGGAACACGCCGGACTCGCTGGTGAGCGTCAGTGACGGTCGGGTGTTGAGGGTGACGCTGCCCGCACTCGTGTCGAGGTACTCCGTGGCGCGCAGCATCGCGGATCGGGAGGTGAGGGGTTGGCCGCGCTCCCAGAAGGACAGTGCGGACAGGGCCTGACCGGTCACGGCTGCGCCGACTCCGGCGGCGTCGACGAGCAGCGCTTGCAGGCGCTCCCCGCTGGCGATCATCTCCTCGGCGGTCGTGAAATTCTCCGGGGGGACTTCCCGGGCGTCGGAGTAGTCGAAGGCGTCCGCATCCAGGATCGGGGTCCGTGCCGAGGGGGTGATCTGGTCCAAGGTGACGAAGCGCATCCAGTTCGCGTCGAGCCCGGCGAAGAATTCGTCGACATCGGCTCCTCGCCATCCGACGGGCAACACGGCCACCAGCGGCTCGCGCTCGTGACCGAGGATGCGTACGGCCGCCTCGCTGGCCAGGCGTTGCCGCATCTGCGTGGTCGTCACGCGGTCGTCGGGGCCGGGTCCACCCGACACGGCGCCGGTGGAGTTCACATAGACGGGTACGCCGCCGATGACGGCCCGCGCGGACGCATCGATGCCAGCAGAGACGTCGGACACGATCACCGTCTCGCCACTGCCGTCGGCGATCGCCTCCGGGGACAGCCGCCCGTTCGGTGCCGAGACGACTCGCGAGGTCGTCAGGCCGAGTGCTGCGGCGGCCGCCTCCGACTTGGTCTTGGCGCGCTCCAGGAGGTCGGGGTCGAGCCGACTCGCGGCAGAGGCGTCGAGATCCCCGTACGGCAGTGCGAGCAGTTGATCCCCGGAGGTCAGGCGTTCGAACGTGTTCAACCACTCGCCAGGGAGTGGGTTGGCCGCGTCGGCGGGCGGCTCCTGCTCCCCGTCCGGGTTGGTGGTGGCCACCTCCGTGGGCAGGAGGGGTTCGTTGCCGTTGGCCAGCGTGTTCAGTGCTTCCAGCACCGCTGGGTCGATGATCCAGGTGAGGGGGCGATCGGTCGCGGCGGCAGCGAAATTCAGCGCCCAGTCGAGATTGCCGTCGGGTTCGAGGTCGGCGTACCACCGCTCCGGGAATCCCAGCCGCCCGTCCGCCTGACGCGGGACGCGCCGGCGAATCTGCGCCACCAGCGCGATCTCCTGTTTCGCACGCGGGGCGTCGAGCAACGGCATGAACGTGCGGGCCTTCCCGTCGGAGTCGGGGTCCTCGTCGTTCGGGCTGTGCCCCAGGGCGTGGACACCGAGCCAATACACGCCGTCGCTGCCGTCGATGCCGAGCAGAGACCGAGGGATGCTGAGCGAGTAGTTCGTGCTCTGACCCGGAGCCAGCCTGTCGATGCGTTGGGACACGGCCGTGATCCGGCTGCCCACCGGCAGGTCCGGGTTGGCCTCGGTGGCGGCGGCGAGTTCGGCCTCGGTGGTCATCGGGGCGGTCTGCGACGTGAGCGGATAGACGTTGATGGCCGTCCAGGTGTCGTCGGTCTCGTTGGTGATGGTGCCGCTGATGCGGATCCTGCCCTTCTTGGGAATCACCGCAGGTGCCAGATGGTCGATGGTGACGGTCAACGGGTCGTCGCTGCCGAGGTCGAGCGGAGCGGCCACGGTCGGCGCGGGCGCGGCCATCAGGCTGACGACCGCGAAAGCAGCCATCAAGGATCGGGGACCGCGCACCCGTCCACGGTACCGGCGACAAGGCTTCGAACCGGTGAGCCCCATAGAGTGTGCGGTCGTGTCAGAGCTCACCGACGTCCTCAGCATGGTCGAGGTCCAGCAGCGCGTCGGCGCGGAACTGGAGCGGATGGCCGAGGTCATCGATCCGCTCGGCCGCCGCTTCGCCGACGCCGGCCACCAGTTGGCGCTCGTGGGCGGTCCCGTACGCGACGCGATGCTCGGGCGGCTGCAGAACGACTTGGACTTCACCACCTCGGCGCGTCCCGAGGAGACCGAGCGGTTGATCCGCGACTGGGCGGACGCGGTGTGGGACATCGGACGCGCATTCGGCACGATCGGCTGCCGCAAGGGCGACTGGATCGTCGAGATCACCACGTTCCGGTCCGAGACGTACGACCCCTCCTCGCGCAAGCCGGAGGTCAACTACGGCGACTCGCTCACCGGAGACCTGGGCCGGCGCGACTTCACCATCAACGCGATGGCGGTGTCGGTGCCTGGCCGGGTGTTCGAGGATCCGTACGGCGGGATCGTCGATCTGGCGCACCGCCTGATCCGGACGCCCGGCCGTCCCGAGGACTCCTTCTCCGACGACCCCTTGCGGATGATGCGCGCGGCGCGCTTCGCGGCTCAGCTCGGCTTCTCGGTCGATCCGGCGACCGTGGCGGCGATGACGGCGATGGCGGAACGGATCACGATCATCTCGGCCGAGCGGGTGCGTGACGAGTTGGTCAAGTTGATCTGCGCGCCACACCCCCGCCTGGGGCTGACCCTGCTGGTGGAGACCGGGCTGGCCGGACACGTACTGCCCGAACTTCCCGCGCTGGCCCTCGAACGCGACGAGCACCACCGGCACAAGGACGTCTATCAGCACACCCTGACCGTGCTGGAACAGGCGATGGCCCAGGAGTCCCGCCTGGGTGGAGAACCCGACTTCGTATCGCGCTTCGCGGCGTTGATGCACGACGTCGGCAAGCCACGCACCCGCAAGTTCGTCGGCGACGGGACCGTGACCTTCCACCACCACGACGTGGTCGGTGCCAAGTTGACCCGCAAGCGGATGAAGGCGCTGCGCTTCTCCAACGACCAGATCGAGGCGGTCTCCAAGCTGGTCGAGTTGCACCTGCGCTTCCACGGCTATGGCTCGGGGGAGTGGACCGACTCGGCCGTACGCCGCTATGTCCGCGACGCAGGTGACCAACTCGAGCGGTTGCACATCCTGACCCGCGCCGACTGCACCACGCGCAACGCGCGCAAGGCCGAGCGGCTGCGGCGCACGTACGACGATCTCGAAGCCCGCATCGAGCGCCTCTCGCAAGAGGAAGAGCTCTCCGCGATGCGCCCCGATCTCGACGGGAGTCAGATCATGGCGATCCTGGGCATCCCGCCCGGCCCGGTGGTGGGTCAGGCGTACAAATTCCTGCTGGAACGCCGGATGGATCACGGCCCCTCCACGGCGCAGGAAGCCGAGGCGGCGCTGCGCTCCTGGTGGGCCGAGCGGGAGTGACCCGTACGCTCTGCGCATGAGCGAGCCCGCACAGTTGCAGGAGTCCATCGAGATCGCCGCGCCGCCGGTGAAGGTGTGGGCGGCGGTGACCGACCTGGCACGGATGGCGCAGTGGAGCCCGCAGGTGGTGAAGTCGGTCGTACGAGGGCCGGTGCAGCAGGGCACGAAGGTGCTCAACTTCAACCGTCGCGGTCCGCTGTTCTGGCCGACGCAGTCTCAGGTCGTACGGTTCGAACCGCACCGCGACTTCGCCTTCCGGGTGAAGGAGAACTGGTCGGTCTGGTCCTTCGAACTGGAGCCGACCGCGGCCGGAACGCGACTGACTCAGCGCCGGGAGACCCCGAAGGGGATCTCCGGGCTGTCCAAGGTGTTGACCAAACGCATCCTCGGCGGCGCGGAGACCTTCGAGCAGGAATTGGCCGAAGGGATGCGCCAGACCCTGGTTCGGATCAAGTCAGACGTGGAAGGCTGAGGTCATGCGCAGCGACCTCTTCGCCCAGGACAATCTCGAGAAGCAGAGCCAGGAGCGTTTCGTCCTCCAGAACGCCCAGATGCTTCGCGTCCATCTGGGTCAGGACGTGCTGGCGACCAAGGGCTGCATGGTGGCCTATCAGGGCCAGGTGCGCTTCGACCACGAGAAGAGCGGCGGCTTCGCCAAGCTCGCCAAGAAGGTGATGACGTCGGAGGACGTGTCGCTGATGCGGGTCTCGGGGCAGGGTGAGGTCTTCTTCGCCGATCAGGCGGGATACGTACACCTGCTCCACCTGGAGAACGAGGCGCTGTCGATCAACGCCCGCAACCTGATGGCGTTCGACGACTCGCTGTCGTGGGACATCAACCGGGTCAAGGGCGCGGGCATGATGGCCGGCGGGCTTTTCAACACCACGATCAACGGCAGCGGTACGGTCGCGATCAATGTGGTCGGCCACCCGGTGGTGCTCGACTGCTCGCAGCAACCGACGTACGTCGACGTCCAGGCTGCGGTGTGCTGGTCGGCGAACCTCGTGCCGACGATGCACAACTCGATGAACATGAAGTCGATGCTGCGCGGCGGTTCCGGCGAGGCGTTCCAATACGTCTTCCACGGCCCTGGCTTCGTGGTCGTCCAGGCGTACGAGTGGACGCCGCCGCAGTCAGGAGGCAGTTCGTCGGGCGGCCCCGGTGGTGTGATCGGGAACCTGCTGAGCTGAGCTCGGCTGCGAGTGGGCGTCCACCACCCCTGCTGAAGAACTGCGGCCGGCGTCCACCCCCCCTGGAGAACTGCGGCCGCGTGGCAGCCAGGGTCGCGAAGTTGGCGGCTCTTGGCCGCAGTTCTTTTCGCCGCCCTTGGCGGGCCTGTCCCCTCACGAGCCACTTCTTCTCCACAGGGTCCTGCATCGGCGAGTTTTTCCACAGCCCACTCGGGACAAAGCCTGGATTGTCCGTCCGCTCGCGAAGCCTGCCGGGATGGAGTTCATACCAGGACCAGTTTCCGATCAGGCCGTCGCGGGTCGGCGCCCTGGAGCGGCGTACGAGTCAGTCACCCGCGGCGTACACGTGCGGCGGGACGCTCCCCACCCGTTTCGAGCACGGCTGACGGCCTGGCAACTGCTGCTTCCAGGCACCGCTGCCTTCAGTGGGCTGACCGCAGCGCAGGTGCGTGGCTGGGCGTTGCCGCCGCTGCCCGCGGGACTGCCGGTGTTCGCCGCGATGGACTATGGGCGGACTGCCCCGGTGCGCCCTGGCGCGATCAAGGTGACGCGACATCGGCAGGTGCCACCGGCCGAGCTTGTCCACGGACTACGTGTCACGACTCCGGCCGAGACGATCTTGACGTGTGCGGCCTATCTGTCCGTGCTCGACCTGGTGGTGATCATCGGATCAGCCTTGCGGGCCAAGGAGATCGAGCTCATCGAACTCTGGATGACGACCCCCGAGCATCGCCGCGGCATCGGGCGGTTACGTCTCGCGATGGCGCTGATCGATCCCATGGCTGAATCGGTGATGGAGGACCTACTTCGGGTGCTCCACGTTGTGTGTGGCATCGACGTGGTCAGCCAGTTCGAGCTCTGCGATGCCGATGGCAACTTCGTTGCTCGCGGTGAGCTGCTGCTCGTGGGCACTCAGACGTTCCAGGAGTACGACGGGCAACACCATGCCGAAGTCGAGCAGCACCGCCAAGACCGCGTCCGTGATCGCGCGATCAACAGCGTCGGATGGCTGCGAAACGGTTACACCGACCGAGACCTGTTCAGTCGCCCAGTCGGCATCCTTGCGGATGCTGATCGGTCCATCGGCAGGACGCACGATCCACGTCGGATCCGAGCGTGGTGGCGCCTGTTTCGCGAGTCCCTTTTCGCCAGCTCGGGTCGCGCAGCGCTGCTGGAACATGTCGCTCCCGAAATCCAGAAGCGGCGCGTTGCGTGAAGGCTGACTAACGTGGTGAAGGCTGCGGTCAGTTCGCGCCCCTACGGTCGGCCTCGTTGGACCCGCTGGGAGGGTGGCCGAACGCCGCAGTCACAGCGGCGAGTGCATCGGCCTTGCCGACGCCGAGCGCGCGGGCGCGCAGCGCGTACGTCTCGGCATGCTCGCGCAACAGTTCGACCGCAGGGCTTGGGCGTATGTCCTTTGCGACCCGGGTGCCCGCGCCGCGGCTGGTGACCAGGTGGCCACTTGATTCGAGTTCGCGGTAGGTCCTCGCCACGGTCCCGTTGGCCAGACCGAGGTCCCCGGCGGAGCTGGCGTACGGGTGGCAGACGATCACCGCCAGCGAGCCTCCCAGTCGCGATGAGTTCGACCAGTTGGCGGCGCAGTTGCTCGTACGGCGGGGTCGGATCGCTCGGATCCACGGTCAGTTCGGCTGCACTCATGCGCCGACCTGCGCGCGCCCGGGCGCTCGTGAGCGGACGGCGATCCCAGGGGCCAGCAGCGTGAACGCCGACCACACCACCACTGCGAGGCTGAGTAGTGCCAGGCAGGCTGCCCCGAGAGCGATCAGAATCCAGCTCGTGGCAGCGCACGAGTGGCTGCCCAGTGCGATGCCCGCAACGGCGGAGACGCCGAAGGTCGGCGCCGCGACAGCGACTCCGAGACCGGCGACGACCGCCGCCACTGACCGCCGGCGCAGCACGTCGTCGCTGAAGGTGTCTGCCGCGACGCCGCGCGGGCGGAGGACGACCTGCCGTGCCGCGATCAGCGCCAAGCCGAGGGCGATCAGCAGACCGACGGACAACCACAGGCTGTAGAAGGAGCCGGGATAGGGACCTCGCGCCGAGGCGTACGCGGTGGTGCAGGCGCGCCACAGTGTCCGCCCCGTGCGCCCCGCATCGTCGGGATGCGCAGATGCGGTGGTGAAGGCCAGCAGAGCCAAGGCGCCGACGAAGTTGATCCCGACCGCCGCCGTGAGGGCGCGCGGCAGATGGTCGCGGATCCGACGAGTGTCCAGACTGGCGCTGCGCACTCCGGTACGGGGACGTCGGCGCGCGACGGTCTCGCCCAGGATCGCGCCGAGAAGCACGCCGATGCCCAGCGCGACGGGGGCAAGCATGGCGCCTCGGCCGAGTTCGAGGAACGGCGCTACGCCGTAGACACACCACAGTGCGCTGGCCGCCCCGACAGTGAGGCCGAGCGCGCGTACGAGCAACACCCGCAGGTCCTCACGTACGACACTGCCCGGCGCGGAACGATTCAGGGCGATCACGATGACGGAGATCAACCCCAGGAAGATCAGCGCGAAGGCGAGGACCGCAACGATCAGCCAACTGGCCACGAACACCTGGGCCGCCTGTCAATCGGCGATCGGCGGGTGCGGCTGCTGTGCGACTGCGGCGTTCGACTGGTGGCGAGATCGTGCGACCAGAACCACGATCAGGACGACCGTGGCGAGACCGACCAGCACGGCGAAGGCCAGCACGAGAACGGCGAGGAGTGAAGCGCCCATCGGATCCACCTACTTGTATCAAATGATTGGGACAAGATCAGCGTGCACCTCGGCCAGCCCTTGTGTCAAGGAGGTGATACAAGAATCACTCGGAAAAGAACTGCGGCCGGAGGGGGCCCGTCATCGAGACGGACCGGCCCTCCGGCCGCAGTTCTTCAGAAAATCGGGGCTCGCTCTACGGCAGCGACTTCGTCGCTACCTCCGGGCTCACTCCTCGGCACCCGCAATGAAGGCCTCCACCCGGGCCCGACCCTCTTCGTCCGGAAGCTGCACCGGCGGAGACTTCATCAGGTAGGACGACGCCGAGATGATCGGGCCGCCCAGGCCACGGTCCTTGGCGATCTTGGCCGCGCGGATCGCGTCGATGATGATGCCGGCCGAGTTGGGGGAGTCCCAGACCTCGAGCTTGTACTCCAGGTTCAGCGGCGCGTCACCGAAGGCACGGCCCTCGAGGCGCACGTACGCCCACTTGCGGTCGTCGAGCCACTGCACGTAGTCGGACGGGCCGATGTGCACGTTCTTGTCGTGCACCTTGCCGGCCAGTGAGCCGTGCAGGTTGGACGTGACAGCCTGGGTCTTGGAGACCTTCTTGGACTCCAGGCGGTCGCGCTCCAGCATGTTCTTGAAGTCCATGTTGCCGCCGACGTTGAGCTGGTACGTCCGGTCGAGCGACACGCCGCGGTCCTCGAAGAGCTTCGCCAGCACGCGGTGGGTGATGGTCGCACCGACCTGCGACTTGATGTCGTCACCGACGATCGGGACACCCGCGGCCTCGAACTTCGCGGCCCACTCGGGGTCGGAGGCGATGAAGACGGGCAGCGCGTTGACGAAGGCCACGCCAGCGTCGATCGCGCACTGGGCGTAGAACTTGTCGGCCTCCTCGGAGCCGACAGGCAGGTACGACACCATCACGTCGACCTCGCGCTCACGCAGCACCGACACCACGTCGACGGGCTCGGCCGCGGACTCCTCGATGGTCATCCGGTAGTACTTGCCCAGGCCGTCGAGCGTCGGGCCGCGCTGCACCTCGACACCCAAGGTCGGCACGTCGGCGATCTTGATGGTGTTGTTCTCCGACGCGTTGATCGCCTCGGACAGGTCCTTGCCGACCTTCTTGTCGTCGACGTCGAACGCCGCGACGAACTCCACGTCGGAGACGTGATAGTCGCCGAAGGTGACGTGCATGAGCCCAGGGACGGTCCCGGCGGGATCGGCGTCCTTGTAGTACTCGACACCCTGGATCAACGAGGTGGCGCAGTTGCCCACGCCGACGATGGCTACTCGTACCGAACCCATGGGGCTCTCCTAACTAGATGTGGTGCTTTGTTGAAGTGGTGGATGGTGCTCAATCAGCCCGGAGGCTGTCGTTCGCTCAGGTGATGGAGTCGGGGGCGCGCCCCTGGTGCTCCTTGTTGATCAGGTCGGACAGCCAGCGCACCTCGCGCTCGACCGACTCGACCCCGTGGCGTTGCAACTCGTCGGCATACCGGTCGACCTCGGCCTGCGTGGCCTCGAGGTCGTCCTGGATCCGGGTGAGGCGCTCCTGCAGCCGGGTGCGACGACCCTCGAGCACCCGCAGCCGGATCTCCATGTCGGTGCGACCGAAGAACGCGAAGCGGATGTCGAAGTTGTCGTCCTCCCACGCGGTGGGACCCACTTCCGACATCAAGCGCTCGAACTCGCGATGTCCGGATTCGGTGACCCGATAGACGATGCGCGGGCGCCCCGTCATCGCGGTCGCCTCGCCGGGCATCTCCTCCAGGAAGCCCGCTCGCAGCAGTGTCTTCAAGGTGGGATAGAGCGAGCCGTACGACAGCACGCGCCCCCAGCCGAGCATCAGGTTGAGGCGCTTGCGCAACTGGTAGCCGTGCATCGGACCCTCGTGCAGCAGTCCGAGGACTGCCAACTCGATCGTCTCCGCGCGCCGTGCCACCGACCTATCGTAGCGATATATCCCACCGATCCGACGAATCGATGCGTCCAGTGTCACGTACGCGACGGGAGGGGCGTTGCCAGGTCGGGTGCGTACCCTGAGCGATTGTGAGCAAGCGCAGAGCCGAAGGGCCGGCCGTCACCAAGCGTCCGGGTCGCCGTCCGAAGTCGCCGTGGCGATGGTTGCGTCGACTGCTGATCCTCGGACTCGTCCTGGGGCTGATGGGCGTACTCACCTTCGCAGTGCTCTATCGGGCGATCTCGATCCCGAGCCCCAATCGCGACTTCGCCGCGCAGACCACGAAGGTGTTGTACGCCGACGGCACGCAGGAGATCGGCAGTTTCGCGACCCAGAACCGCGAGTCGATCCCGCTGGAAGAGATGCCCGACTGCATCAAGGACGGCGTCGTCGCGGGAGAGGACCGGACGTTCTGGACCAACCGCGGCATCGACCCCAAGGGCATCATTCGCGCCGCCTTCAGCAACGCGCGCGGCAACTCGACCCAGGGCGCGTCGACGATCACCCAGCAGTACGTGAAGATCCTCTACCTCACCCAGGAGCGCACCCTCACCCGCAAGATCAAGGAAGCGATCATCTCGCTCAAGCTGCACCGCCAGCAGAGCAAGGAGGAGATCCTGGCCGGCTACCTCAACACGATCTATTACGGCCGCGGCGCGTACGGCATCCAGGCCGCGGCGGAGGCGTTCTTCGACGTGCCCGCCAAGGACCTCAACCTGCGCCAGTGCGCGGTGCTCTCCTCGGTGATCAACAACCCCAACAACCTCGACCCGGCCAATGGCAAGGACGATAAGCGCCGCCTGCGCGAGCGCTATCGCTATGTCCTGAGCGGAATGGCGACGATGGGTGCCGTGACCCCGGCGCAGGCCGACAAGGCCAAGAAGAAGTTGCCGGCCTTCCCCGAGATCCAGGGCGAGAGCAGGTACGGCGGCCAGCGTGGGCACATGTTGCGGCTGGTGCGCGACCAGATGCTGCGCCTGGGCTACACCGACCAGGACATCGACTCGGGCGGCTATCGGGTCACCACCACGCTGACCCCGGCGGCGATGAGTGCGGCCGAGCAGGCGGTGATCGAGGTGCGACCCGAGGGGTTCGACAAGGGAGCGCTGCACGTCGCCACCGCCAGCGTCGACGTGAAGACCGGCGCGTTGCTCGGGTTCTACGGTGGCCAGGACTACCTGGACTCGCAGATCAACTGGGCCGTCGCGGGCGGCATGATCGGCTCGACGGCCAAGCCGTTCACGGTCGCGACGGCGCTGGAGGAGGGCTTCGCGCTCAAGGACACCTTCGAGGGCAACTCGCCGTTCGAGTTCCCCGACGGCCTCGAGGTGAAGAACGAGGGTTCGGGAACCGGCACCGACTACGGCTCGGCCGTGTCGATGACCTATGCGCTGCAAGAGTCGATCAACACCGCGTTCGTGGACATGACCGACTCGATGGACGACGGACCCGCCAAGACCTACGACACTATGCTGCGCCTGGGCATCCCGCCGGACAAGGCGTCGAAGAAGTACCCGGGCATTCCGTCGACGAGCCGCGACCTGTCCCCCGACGACACCCTGGTGACGCTGGGCCGCGCGCGGATCAGCCCGATCAACATGGCGAACTCGTACGCCACCTTGGCCAACGAAGGCCGGCGCCACGACGTCTACGTGATCTCCAAGATCGTCGACAAAGCCGGCGAGACCGTCTATGCGCACAAGACGGCGAGCACCAAGGCGATCGACCCCGACATCGCAGCCGACACGACGTACGCCATGCAGAAGGTCGTGACCGAGGGCACCGGCACCGCGGCTCGCCCACTGGGCCGCCCGGCGGGAGGCAAGACCGGCACGGCCACCAACGACAAGGACCAGGTCTCGTCGGCGTGGTTCGTCGGCATGACACCGCAGATCGCGACGGCGGTGATGTACGTGCGTGGTGACGGTGACGACCAACTCGACGCATGGCTGCCGTCGTACTACGGCGGCTCCTACCCGGCGCAGACCTGGACCGCGCTCATGCAGACGATGATGGATGGTCTGCCGGTCGAGGAGTTCCCCGAGCCCGCATTCGTCGACGGTGACGCGCCGTCGAGCGGCCACGAGCAGACGTACGCCCCGCCGACGCAGTCGCAGCGACCGCGCCCGACCCGGCGTACGAACAAGCCCCGGCCCACCAAGAGCCTCGGCGTGCCGACGACCAGGCCCACCGAGGCGCCCACCACCGAGGCGCCGCCGACCACACAGGCGCCGACGACCGAGCCCACCATCGCGCCGCCGACGTTGCCGACCGAGGTGCCGACCGTCCTGCCGACCGCACCGCCCACCCCGGTGCCGACCGACTCGGCCTCGGCAGCCGCGTGGGTCAACGGGCGAACGCGCTAGCCAGCGGGTTCTTTCGACAGGTCCCTCTCGACGGGCCTTGTGGGCGTACGACACCATGGCCACCGTGCAGGCCCCTTCCGTGGAGGATCCCCTCGTCCGCCGACTCTCCGAGAGCATCGGCGGGCCATTGGGGTCGCGCGCGGGCCGGCACCGCTGGTGGACGCCGCTGCGGGTGATCTTGGTGCTGACCGCACTCACGTTCGCGGTGGGGATGTGGCAGAAGGGCAATTGCTACGACGCGTCCTGGACCAACGGCGAGTCCCGCTACACCCACATGTGCTATTCCGACCTGCCCTACCTCTACACCGGGCGCGGGATGGCCGAGCTCGAGTGGCCGTACTCCGAGGACACCGAGACGCGGCGGCGCTACCCCGAGGTGATGGAGTATCCCGTCGGCATCTCCTATTGGGCCTGGGGCACCGCGTACGTCACCCACTGGGTGACCGGCGCACCGGACCTGGCGCAACGAGCCGCGGTGCCGGTCGATTCCTTCTGGGGCGATAAGCAGATCGTCAAGGAGGTCCGGGTCTACGTCGTCGTGAACGCGATCGGCTTCGCGCTGGTGACGCTGCTGGCCGCGGGGTTGCTGACCCGGGTCAATCCGGGACGCCCCTGGGATGCCGCGCCCTTCGCGCTGGCGCCGACGCTGGCGCTCTCGGGCCTGGTGAACTGGGATCTGGTAGCGGTGCTCTTCGTCGCAGGGGCACTGTGGGCGTGGACTCGCGGGTCGCCGACATGGACCGGGATCATGATCGGGCTCGGTGTCGCGACGAAGCTCTATCCACTGTTCCTGCTCGGCGGGCTGCTGATCATCTGTCTGCGGTCGAAGCGACTGGCCGACTTCTTCAACGTCGTGTCGACCTCGATCATCACCTGGGTGCTGGTCAATGCGCCCGCGCTGCTGACCGGCCCGGCACAGTGGAAGCACTTCTGGGAGTTCAACTCCTCCCGAGGCGCGGATCTGGGCTCGATCTGGCTGGTGCTCTCGCAGGCGATGGACAAGACCTTCACTCCCGAGACGATCAACAGGGGCTCCTGGATCTTCTTCATCGCCTGGTGCGTGGTCGTCTTGATCGTCGGGTTGCGAGCGCCGGTGAACCCGCGCTTCGCCCAACTGGGCTTCCTGATCGTGGTGGGCTTCCTGCTGGTCAACAAGGTGTATTCACCGCAGTACGTGTTGTGGTTGCTGCCACTGGCCGTGATGGCGCGCCCGCGTTGGCGAGACCTGTTGATCTGGCAGGTGGGCGAGACGCTCTATTTCGCGTCCGTGTGGTGGTATCTCGGCGGGTTCCTGGCTCCGGGCAGCTCCGACGGCGACGCGGTGACGTACTGGATCGCCATCGTGTTGCGCATGGCCGCCGAGTTGTATCTGTGCGCAATGGTCGTGCGGGACATGTACCACCCCGAGCAGGACCCCGTGCGCGCGGCGGTGGTCGAGGAGGGCGCAGCCCGTCCTCCGGTGGTCGAGGAGGGCGCAGCCCGTCCTCCGGTGGTCGAGGAGGGCGCAGCCCGTCCTCCGGTGGTTGAGGAGCCGCGCAGCCCGTCCTCCGGTGGTTGAGGAGCCGCGCAGCGGCGTCTCGAAACCACCTAACTGACGACCACCCGGTCGAACTGCGTCGCGGTGAACCGGACCCGTACGTCGATCTCATCCCCCACGTGCGGCACCCGCGCACCGGCGGGCAGGAACAACATCGAGGCCTGCATGTGCGGCGGCTCGGCGAAGAGCCGCTGCTTTCCGTCGATGGAGTAGGGGGAGCGTACGAATCCCATCGCGTCGAGCCCGCCGCGCGCGATGCTGGCCGCGCGCGACTTCAGCGACGTGTCGCCGGTCGGCGACTCCAACCCGATGCCGTGTGCGGTCCCGCCGGAGACGACCAGGACGTGGCCGGCACGAGGAGCCGTACGCCCGCGGTAGCCGAAGACGTCGCCACGCTGCACCGGGTGGACGTCGAGCACTGTTGCGGTGACCCGCAGGGCCGCCCGTTCGCCGAGCCATAGATCGGTGCCGATGCGGGGACGGAAGACGTACTCGGGGAAGGCGGCGCGCAGGCTGGCCAGCTCGCCGCGGGTCAGGTGGCTGACCCAGATCGTGCGGGTGTCGAGTTCGGCGGCGACGACGTCGTGCATCAGCCGCTGCACCTCGGACAGGTGCGATCCCTGCTCCAGTGGCAGATGCAATGCGATGCCCTCGAGGCGGTGCCGCCCGGCCTCCTTGAGGACCCTTCCCGCTGCCCGCAAGGCGCGCGCGTCCATGCCGTGGCGCAGCATCGAGGTGGCGCGTTCGAGTACGAAGCGCGCTCCCGGCTGGGTGTTGAGCAGGTCGGCGATGTCGACGACACGGCTGACCGTGTGAATCAGTCGGGGATTGGACTGCTGATCTTTCGCCGCCCCGAACGGACGCCACGGCGTGAGCACCAACAGGTCTTGGTCGAAGCGCGGCTCGACGGCCGAGACCTCGTCGTACGTCCCCACGGCCAACGTGTCGACGCCGAGCCACTCGGCTTTGCGTGCGAGCCGGGCCAGGCCGAAGCCGTAGCCGTTGCCCTTGACGACCGGCACCAGTGCGGGTTCGGAGTCGGCCAGCGCGCGCAAGTGCGTACGCCAGCAGTCACCGTCCACGTGCAGCGTCAGGCTCATCGGCGTGCCATGTAGAGCTCGAAGGCCTTGTAGAGCACCCTGTTGATCGGCAGGTCCCATTCGCCGACGTATTCGACGGCCTCGCCTCCGGTGCCGACCTTGAACTGGATCAGCCCGACATGGGAGTCCTCGGCGTCGAGGGTGTCGGTGATGCCGCGCAGGTCGTACACGGCGCAGCCGTTCGCGAGCGCGTCGCGGATCATCTCCCACTGGATCGCGTTGGAGCCGCGGACCTCGCGCTTCTCGGTGGAGGAGGCGCCGTACGAATACCAGGCGTGGGTGCCGACCCGGATCGCGATCGTGCTCGCGACCAGGTCGCCCTCGTGGTGGGCGAACCACAGCGTGATCCGACTCGGATCCTCGGCGCCGAGGGCGTCGAGCATCGTCTGGAAGTAACTCAGCGGCCGGGGCGTGAAGTGATCGCGCTCGGCGGTGTGGACATAGAGGTCGTGGAACGCCTTGAGGCCCGCCCCGGTGGTTTCGAGACGAGCTGTGCCCTGATCGACCGGCGCAGCCGCCCCGGTGGTTGAGGAGCGAGCGTTAGCGAGCGTCTCGAAACCACGGGTGACCACAACCCCCTCCTTGGCCGCCTTCTTGATGTTGCGGCGCCAGAGTTGGTTCATCCCCTTGAGGACGTCGTCCTCGGTGCGACCCGCGAGCGGGATCACGAAGTTGTACTGCGGTTGCCCGGCCGCGAAGCCGCCCTCGACGGCCTGCGGCTTCCAGCCCAACTCGTGCAGTTGCGAGACGACGCGCGCGCCGACCGGCGTACGTTCGAGCGGCGCGATCTCGCCGAGCCGTCGTACCTCCGGATTCGCGATCCCCTCCTTGACCTGGGCTGCGCTCCAGCGTCTGGTGATCACCGGTGGCCCCATGCGTACGGCGAACGCCCCCTGCTTCTTGAGGTGACGCACCATCGGGTCTAGCAGGGGTTTGAGGTCGTCGAGGTCCCAGTCCAGTACGGGACCTTCGGGCAGGTAGGCCAACGAGCGCTTGATCTTCGGCAGTTGTCGGTGCAGGACAAGGCCCGCTCCGATGAGTTCGTCGCCACGGAACCAGCCGAGGGATTCGGCGCGCCATTCGGGCTTCACCTTGGCCCAGGCGGGGGTCTGCAGGAAGCTCGCGGAGTCGCGAGATCGCAAGAACTCCAGGTGCTGCTCGGGCGTCAGCGGTCGTACGACGATCACGTGCGTCAGGTTAGCGGGGCACCTGCCCGACCCCGCGAAGTGCGGAAGGAACCCGGCCCCACGCCCGGGTCCCTTCCGCTCCCCTTCGATCAGGTCAACGCGCAGGCGCAGCGGGCCTTGAGCAGTGCTCGGAGCAAGGTCTTCATCTGTCTCACCTTTCGTTTCTGGAGGCCCGAACACTCCGGTGGTTGGTGAGACCAGACTGCGACCGACCGGCCGAATTGGCGATGGGGCGAACTCCCCATCGGGCAGTGTCAGAGCCGGTCGCGCAACCAGGCGAAGTCGGCGATGTGCTCCTCCGCACCGCCCGGGGTCTCGCAGATGACGGGCGCACCGGCGTCTCGTACGACCGCCGCGAACTCGTCCGCAGGCAGGTTGCCGTTGCCGAAGTTGGCGTGCCGGTCGGCACCGGAGTCGAAGCCGTCGCGAGAGTCGTTGGCGTGTACGAGGTCGATCCGCCCGGTGATGGACCTGATCCGTTGCACTGCGTCGCCGAGGTGGATGCCGCCAGCCCACGCGTGGCAGGTGTCCAGACAGAAACCGACGTTCTCGGCGCCTTCGGCCGTCTCGATAGCGGCCCAGACGCCCGCGATCCTGTCCAGGTGGCGTGCCATCGCGTTGTCGCCGCCTGCGGTGTTCTCGATCAGCAGCGGGATCTTGAGGTCGGTGGCCTCGATGGCCTTGCGCCAGTTGTCGAAACCGACCGCGGGGTCGTCGCTCTTGTTGACGTGACCGCCGTGCACGATCAGCCCTTTGGCGCCGATGCTCGCCGCCGCGTCGAGATGCTGCTGGAGCAGTTTGCGGCTCGGGATCCTGATCCGGTTGTTCGTGGTGGCGACATTGACGATGTAGGGAGCGTGGACGTAGAGATCGATCCCTGCGGATTCGGCGTCGCTCTTGAGGGCTGCCGCGCCGCCTTCGTACCGAATCTCAGGACCCTTGTAGCCCTGCGGGTCGCCGAGGAAGAACTGCACCAGATTCGTGCCGCGAGCCTTGGCCTCGGCGATCGGGTCGGTCTGGTCGACGTGGGCGCCGATGGGGAGCGTCATAGGGCCGAGATTAGCCCGGCTGCACTTTGAGTCTTCTGCGGACTCAAAGCGGACGCGTACGCATCCGCGCAGGTCAGAGCAGCGTCAGGACCAGCACGACGAGCAACACGATGATCAGACCACCGGCGATCGCGATGGCAACCTTCGAGTGCGGACGCGAGGCCGGCTGATCGGGCGACTCGCTGAGCAGGTGTGACGGCAGCGGGTTGACGGCGCGTTGCGCCATCCGGATGTGCATCGCCTCTGCGGCGATCGGGTCGACCGCGAACCCCTCGGGCCGGATCGTGTCGTCCTGCTGCGGTGGCTCGATCAGCCACGAGCGGTCGTCGCGAGGCCGGGGGCGAACTCTGGTCGGGCCAGGGCTCGTGGCTGCGGTGCTGCTCGGATCGGGCGCGATGCGGTCGGGCACGTACGGCGGTCGCGGATCGCGCCGCCAAGGCTCGTCGGTCGGCAGGCCGAGCGCGTGCAGTGTGTGTCGTGCCGCTGAGGCGCTGGCGGGTCGCTGTGCCGGGTCCGGCTGAGTGAGTGCCGCGAGCAGATCGTGCAACGGCCCGGCCGGGGCCTGGATCGACTGGCCTGGCTGGGGGCGTACGCCCGTGATGGCCTCACAGATCACCGCACCCGCGGCGTAGAGATCCGAGCGCGGGTCCGGCTTCTCGCCGGCCTGCTGCTCGGGTGGCATGTAGCCCTCGGTGCCGACCACGCCCGGCGCATGGGTGAGGCGCGCGTCGTCCAGTGGGACCGCGACGCCGAAGTCGCCCAACCGCAGATGCGGGCGACCCGGCCCGGTCGGGTCCAGCAGCAGATTGGCCGGCTTCACGTCGCGGTGTACGACGCCCTGCTCGTGCACGGCTTCGAGTGCGGCGAGCAGTTGATCCAGCAGGATCGCGGCGTACGACTGCGGCAGCGGCCCGTGCTCGGCGAGCAGGCCCGCGAGCGACCCACCGCGTACGAGATCCATCGTGAAGACCACCGCGTCGTCCTCCGCGGCCCACGAGGTCGGTGCGACGACATGTGGGTGGTGGATGCGCAGACCCTGCTCGCGTACGAACCTCAACAGCATCGACGAGGAGTGATGGGCCAGCACCTTCGCGGCCACGTGGTCCTCGGTCTTGAGGTCCCAGGCCCGCCACACGGTGCCCATGCCGCCATGGCCGATGACGTCGAGCAGCACATAGCGACCGGCGATCGCGCGGTCGCGGGGGTGAGGAGTGCTGGGCTCGGACATCGACGCCCTCCCTACCCTCTCCGTTGCGGGCGTACGCGCGATTGGGTCGGCTCGCGCGTGCGCTGTTAGCCTTCGGTGTTCCCTGCGCGGCGATCCGTGCCGGGTGCAGAGACTCACTGGTCAGCATGACGTGGGAGTCTCGATTTGCGAAAGCCCTCCTGCCACGGACAGTCCGTGGCCGCTGAGCCCACAGGAGGTGGAGACAGCTTTGCGCGCATATGAAGTAGTGGTCATCCTCGACCCGAGTCTCGACGAGCGGACCATCGAGCCCTCGTTGGACAAGTATCTCAACGTCATCCGCAAGGACGGCGGCTCTGTCGACAAGGTCGACGTCTGGGGCAAGCGCCGCCTGGCGTACGAGATCAACAAGAACGCTGAGGGCATCTACGCGATCCTCAACCTGACGGCCGAGCCGGCGACGGTGAAGGAGTTCAACCGTCAGCTCAGCCTCAACGAGTCCATCATGCGTACGAAGGTCCTTCGCCCCGACGCTCACTGATCTGTGGATAACCCTCCCGCAATGTCAGTGGGGGTTGGCACCATGAGCAGTGACACCTAAGAGCGAAGCATCCGAACAGGAGACCTCCAGATGGCAGGCGAAACCGTTATCACCGTTGTCGGCAACCTCGTCGACGACCCCGAGCTGCGCTTCACCCCCAGTGGGTCGGCCGTGGCCAACTTCCGGATCGCGTCGACGCCGCGCACCTTCGACCGTCAGACCAACGAGTGGAAGGACGGCGACGCGCTGTTCCTTTCCTGCTCGGTGTGGCGGCAGGCCGCGGAGAACGCCGCAGAGACCCTCACCAAGGGCATGCGGGTGATCGTCCAGGGCCGCCTCAAGCAGCGGTCGTACGAGACGCGCGAGGGTGAGAAGCGCACCGTCATCGAGCTCGAGGTCGACGAGGTTGGTCCGTCGTTGCGTTATGCGTCCGCCAAGGTCACCCGTTCGTCGGGTGGCGGCGGTGGGTCCTACGGCGGCAACCAGGGTGGCGGCTCCTACGGGGGCGGCCAGCAGGGTGGCTCCGGCGGTGGCGACCCGTGGGCCCAGCCCAGCCGGCCCAGTGGCCAGCAGGGCGGCAACTCGGGCGGCTCCGGTGGGTCCGACCCCTGGAACGCCCCCGGCGTGGGCTCGGACGAGCCCCCGTTCTGATCAACAGCACCGGTGGTTGAGGAGCCCGCGCAGCGGGCGTCTCGAAACCACGGTGAGAAGCACCACCCACCGGTGGTTGAGGAGCCCGCGCCAGCGGGCGTCTCGAAACCGGCACGAAGCACCACCCACTGCTGGTTGAGGAGCCCGCGCAGCGGGTGTCTCGAAACCACGGTGAGAAGCACACAACATTCCATTCCGTCCCTCCGCCTTGAGGGCCGGGCTCACTGAAAGGGAGCACCACAATGGCCAAGGCAGTGATTCGCAAGCCCAAGAAGAAGGTTTGCCAGTTCTGCAAGGAAGGAGCCGAGGGCGTCGACTACAAGGACGCCACGCTGCTCCGCAAGTTCATCTCCGACCGCGGCAAGATCCGTGCGCGTCGCGTGACCGGCAACTGCGTCCAGCACCAGCGTGACGTGGCCATCGCGGTCAAGAACGCGCGCGAACTCGCGCTGCTGCCCTACACCTCGACCGGTCGCTGAAGGGAGGCTTTGGCATGAAGATCATCCTGACTCAGGAAGTCGACAACCTCGGCACCCCCGGTGACGTGGTGGAGGTCAAGGACGGGTACGCCCGCAACTACCTCCTGCCCCGTGGCGTGGCGATCCGCTGGACCCGCGGCGGCCAGAAGGAGGTCGACGCGATCAAGTCGGCTCGTTCGGCTCGTGCCCTGCGCGACGCTGACCACGCGACCGAGGTCAAGGGCAAGCTCGAGGGCTCGCCGGTGGACCTGAAGGTCAAGGCCGGTGCGGGTGGCCGCCTCTTCGGCGCCGTCACCACCAACGAGATCGCCTCGGCTCTGTCGGCCGTCGCCGGCGAGTCGGTCGACAAGCGTTCGATCGTGCTCGGCAACCCGATCAAGTCGCTCGGTGCCCACTCCGTGTCGGTGAAGCTCATCGACGGCGTGAGCGCCAACGTGGCGCTCAACGTGATCCCGGGCTGACCCCGAGTTCTCGCTCTGCGCGGCCCGCCACCCCCGGGGTGGCGGGCCGTGGTGCATTTCCCGGGCGGCAGGTGGGGGTCGAGCGGACTGTGGTCCGCTCAACCCCCGATGATCCGGGGGCTGAGCGGACGAAGCGGGGGCCTACCCCGACCGACCACCCACCACCATCCAGGCATCGCCGCGTTCCCGGCGCAACAGCACGACCGCCCGCGCGCCCATGAAGACCGCGCACATCGCGACCCACACCGGCACCAACCCACCTGGGCCGAGCGCGGCCACCATGACGACCGGGGCATAGACCACCAGCACGACCAGGCCTGCCCAGGCCAGGTACGTCCCGTCGCCCGCGCCGATCAGCACCCCGTCCAGCACAAACACCACGCCCGCCAGCGGTTGACCCAGCGCTGCCACCAGCAAGACCGGCACCAGCAGTTCGCGCACCGCAGCGTCGCCGGTGAACAGCCGTCCCAACCAGGGCGAGGACAAGGCCAGCAGCACCCCGGTCACGATCCCCGACCACAGGCCCCACCGGATCATCCGGCGCGTCACGGCACGCGCGTAGTCGACATCGCCAGATCCCAGCGCCCGCCCGGTCAGCGCCTGCGCGGCGATCGCGATCGCATCGAGAGCAAACGCCAGGAAGCCCCACAAGGTGATCGCGATCTGATGTGCCGCCAGGTTGGTTTCGTCCCGGGTGCCGCCGGGGCTGGCGAGCACCACGGCGTACGTCCCGACAAGCAGCGCAGCCCGCAGCGTGAGGGTACGGATCAGCAATGGCACGCCCGCGCGTCCAGCGCTTCGAATGCCGGGCAGGTCCGGGCGCAACGAGGCCCCGCGTTGTCGAGCCGCGCGTACGACCACCGCCACCAGCGCGAACGCGCTGAGCGCCTGCGCCGCCACCGAACCCATCGCGGCGCCGGCGATGCCGTACGCGGACACCGGCCCCCAGCCGTAGACGAGCAGGAAGTTGAGCGCCACGTTTAGCGCGTTGCCCCCGACCGCGACATACAAGGGCGTACGCGTGTCGAGCAGTCCGCGCAGAACGCCCGTGGCCGCGAGCATCAGCAGTAGGGGCGTGGTCCCGAAGAACGCGATCCGCAGATAGGTGGCACCAGAGTCGGTCACGACGGCGCTGGCGCCGAAGAGCCCGATCAGCCAGTCGGTGAGCGTGACGCCGAGTGCGGTGACACCGAGACCGATCACCAGGGCGAGCCACAGACCGTCCACGCCTTGGGCCAGCGCCGCGCGTTCGTCGCGCGCGCCGAGCAGGCGTGAGACCGACGCCGTGGTGCCGTAGGCCAGGAAGACGCACAGGCCGATGGCGGTCTGGAGTATCGCGGCGGCCAAGCCGAGCCCCGCGAGTTCGGCGGTGCCGAGATGACCGACGATGGCCGCATCGGCGAGTAGGTAGACGGGTTCGGCAATGAGCGCGAGGAAGGCGGGTACGGCCAGACGCCAGATCTCGCGGTCGACCGATTTCACCGGCTGAGTGTGACACCTCCACGACCTTCACACCTCCTGTGGAGAACCTCGTTTACCTGTGGAAAGGCGGGTTCTTCGGGCTCTTTGTCGACTAACCGGCAACGTCGTCCAGATGGCGAGAAGATGAACAAAATGTTCTCTGCACGGTTCCTGGCTGCATGCTGTGGATACGTGTTCGCGCAGGTCAGAGGCAGGACTGGCGAGAATCGCCGCAGAATGTCCACACCGCTATCCACATCGCATCGCGTGTCGTCCACGGCTCCCTCACAAGACTCACAGAGTTATCCCCAGGCGCTGGGGATAGGCCGCTGTCGCGGTGGTCTTGCAACGCGTACGTTCCCGCGCGGAAGTCCTTTTGTCGGTGGTCGTCCCTACCGTGCTCCTGAGGAACCCCAACGAAGGCTCGATCACGATATCGAGAGCATGTGGAGGCGTACGCACGTGAGCATCACCGAGCAGGACTCCTCGGAGTTCCCCGAGGATTTCTCCATCGTCGCCGACGAATGGGGCGACGGCCCGGTGTCGTTCGCCCCCGGCGAGGCTCCGCAGCACGTCGGCCGCCCTGGCGATCGCACTCCGCCGCAGGACATGGCCGCCGAGCAGTCGGTGCTGGGCGCCATGCTGATCAGCAAGGACTCGATCGCCGACGTCGCCGAGGTGCTGCGCGGGGTCGACTTCTATCGCCCGAGCCACGAGATCGTGTACGACGCGATCCTCGACCTCTACGGCCGTGGTGAGCCGGCCGATCCCATCACCGTCGTGGCCGAGTTGACCCGCCGTGGCGAGTTGGCCCGCGTGGGCGGCGCGCCGTACCTCCACACCCTGAGCGCGAACGTCCCGATTGCCGCCAACGCCGGCTACTACGCCGAGATCGTGCGCGAGAAGGCGATCTTGCGTCGGCTCGTGGATGCGGGGACCAAGATCGTGCAGATCGGGTACGCCGGGGAGGGCCAGGTCGACGACGTGGTCGACCAGGCGCAGGCCGAGGTCTACAAGATCACCGAGAAGCGCGCCTCGGAGGACTATGCGCCGCTGAGCGACATCATGGCTGGTGTCCTCGACGAGATCGAGGCGATCGGCAACCGGGAGGCCGGGCTCTATGGCGTCCCGACCGGGTTCGCCGACATGGACGATCTGACCAACGGTCTGCACGCGGGCCAGATGATCATCGTCGCTGCGCGCCCCGCGATGGGCAAGTCGACTCTCGCCCTCGACTTCTGCCGGGCCGCGTCGATCCACAACAACCTCGCGAGTGTCTTCTTCAGCCTGGAGATGACGCGCTCGGAGATCACGATGCGTCTGTTGAGCGCCGAGGCTCGCGTACCCCTCAACCACATCCGCAACGGCCAGTTGACCGAGGACGACTGGGAGCGACTGGCCCGCAAGATGGGTGAGGTGTCGGGTGCGCCGATGTTCATCGACGACTCGCCGAACATGACGATGATGGAGATCCGCGCCAAGGCGCGTCGGCTCAAGCAGCGCCACGACCTGCGCCTGATCGTGATCGACTACATGCAGTTGATGACCAGCGGCAAGAAGGTCGAGTCGCGGCAGCTGGAGGTCTCGGAATTCTCTCGCCAGATCAAGTTGCTGGCCAAAGAACTCGAAGTCCCGATCATCGCGCTCTCGCAGCTCAACCGTGGTCCCGAGCAGCGAGGCGACAAGCGCCCGATGATGAGCGACCTTCGCGAATCAGGTTCGCTTGAGCAGGACGCCGACATGGTGATCCTGCTGCACCGCGACGACGTCTACGAGAAGGAATCAACCCGCCCCGGCGAGGCCGACCTGATCGTGGCCAAGCACCGCAACGGCCCGACCCGTGACACCACCGTGGCGTTCCAGGGGCACTACTCGCGGTTTGTGGATATGGCGCACTGAGCCTGCATGGTGTCGAGATGCAGCGAACTTTGACAAGTCGCTGTCCATGTCAAGATCCACAAGATCAGTCGACTTTATGTACGTGGTTTCCACGTGCCGGTGTCGGCTCGCGGTTAGAGGGGCCAGCATGACGGAGGGCGATGGTGAACACGTCTAATGTTGAGTCCGTGAGCGTCCAGGTCGGCGAAGACCGCAAGCGCCGGTGTCCGTCCAGCGGCGCCGACCATGGGAAGATGATCCCGCATTAACCGTGAGAGTAAGTACCCGCTTGAACTCAACAAACTCTGCACGGTCCCCCCGACTCGCGAACGCATCGGGGCGCGCTGTGTCAGCCTCGGCAACCGACGCCCGTCCGATGGCAGGAACGGTGTCTGGTCCCGCCCCTCGGGGCGCGTGCGATGCGCGCGGCCCGATCCGCCTGAGCTTGCTCCTGCGCCGACCCGGCACTCTTGCTGACCGAGTTGGTGACGTACCCGTACCGCTGCAGCAGGGGCGTGCCTGGGCAGGAGGTACGGGCAGGTCCGTATCCGGTGTGCGGCGAGGAAGAACTGCGGCCGGATGCGGGGCCGGAGTGTCTCTGGTCGCGACTCCGGCCGCAGTTCTGTGGCTTCGACGGCTTGGAGTCCACCAAGAAGCAAACCCCACACCCGGGCAAGCCCCAGAAAAGCCGGACCGGATTCAAATACCCACCGGGGTATGATTGGACGCATGGAACTCGATGCTGAGCAGATGCAGGCAGTCGTGAAGCGCCTCAAGCGCGCCCAGGGCCAGATCGGCGGCATCATCAAGATGATCGAGGACGGCCGCGACTGCCAGGACATCGTTACCCAGATGGCCGCAGTGTCGAAGGCTCTCGACCGCGCGGGATTCGCGACGATCTCGCTCGGGCTGCGTCAGTGCATGAGCGACCCCGAGCACAATCAGATGGACGTCGCGGCCATGGAAAAGCTCTTCCTCTCCCTCGCGTGACGCTCGCTCTCGCGCGTCCCCTCAGCCGCGCACGCCTGCTGCCCACGTGGTGTAGCCGCCGCTGAGATTGCGTACGTCAGCCCAGCCCCGCTGGCGCAGAATCCTCGCGGCCAGATGACCGCGCAGGCCGACCGCGCAGTGCACCACGACCGGCCCCGACGGCACCTCGTCCAGCCGCGAGCGGAGCTCGTCGAGCGGGATGTTCACAGCCCTCGGGATCGCGCCCGCAGCGAATTCAGACGCTGTCCGTACATCGATGATCGCGGCATCCGCCGCGTCGAGTTCGTGCCACTGGGTCGAGCGCGAGACCTCGCTGCGCAGGTTGTCGGCGATGTGGCCGAGCATGTTGATCGGGTCCTTCGCGGAGCCGAACTGTGGGGCGTACGCCAGCTCGAGCTCGGCCAGATCGCTGGCCCGCAGCCCTCCGGTCATCGCCGTGGCGATCACGTCGATGCGCTTGTCGACGCCCTCGCGGCCGACGCCCTGGGCACCCAGGATCTCGTCGGTCTCGGGGTCGACGAGCAGCTTCAACGCCATCGTCGCGGCACCGGGGTAATAGCTGGCGTGCGAAGCCGAGTGAGTGTGGATCGCGCGATACGCACGACCCGCCGCGCGCAGGCGCTTCTCGTTCCAGCCGGTCGCCGCGACCTGCAAGCCAAGCACGCCGACGATCGCCGTACCCCGGACGGGTCGGTCCACCCCTGGGCGGCCGGCGATCACGTCGGCGACCCGACGCCCCTGCAGATTGGCGGTATTGGCCAAGGGCACCAGGCCGGACTCGTGGCTGAGCGCATCGGGCTTCTCGACCGCATCGCCGACCGCATAGATGTGTGGATCGCTGGTCCGGAAGTGATCGTCGACGACGATCCCGCCTCGTTCGCCGACCCGCAGGCCAGCGGCGAGCGCCAGCGAGGCGTCCGGGCGTACGCCGATCGCGGCCACCACCAGGTCGGCAGCCAAGGCCGACCCGTCGGACAGCGTGACGTCCTCATCGCCGATCGAGGTCACCGACGCGCCGAGCCGCAGGTCGACCCCGCCGTCGCGCAACGCCTGATGCACCGGCGCGACCATCTCGGGATCCAGCGGTGCCATCACCTGATCGGTGGCTTCGACCAACGCGACCCGCAATCCACGGTGAACCAGGTTCTCCGCCATCTCCACACCGATGAAGCCGCCGCCGATCACCACGGCAGTGGTCGCGTCGGCCACCGCCGCGACGAGCCGGTCGGTGTCCTCGATGTCGCGCAGAGACAGTGCGCGCTCGATGCCGGGGATGGGAGGGCGTACGGGTCGTGCGCCGGGCGAGAGCACGAGCGCGTCATAGGCCAGCGACGACTCGGCGCCCGTGGTCAGATCGCGCAGCAGCACCTTGCGGGCGCCCGCGTCGATCGAGACGGCTTCCGTGCGCACCCGAACGTCGAGGTCGAACCTCGCGGCGAGCGACTCCGGCGTCTGGAGTAGCAACGCGGAGCGATCTTCGATCACGCCGCCCACGTGATAGGGCAGGCCGCAGTTGGCGAAGGATACGTAGCCGCTGCGCTCGATCACGACGATGCGGGCAGTCTCGTCCAGCCGCCGCAGTCGCGTGGCCGCCGACATCCCGCCCGCCACGCCGCCGATGATGAGGAAGGTCTGGTTCGTCATGGTGACACAATACCCCCTGGGGTATGATGAACGCGAAACCAGCCAACCGAGAGGACCAAACGATGTGCCGAGCAGTGACCTGCCGCAAGTGCGGCAAAACGACGTGGGCCGGGTGCGGCCAGCACGTAGATCAGGTAATGCGTGGCGTCCCCAAGGCCCAACGATGCGAGGGGCACCAGGATGAGCCGAGTACGGGCATCTTCGCGAAACTCTTCCGACGCTGACGCGAGCCGGCCGGGCACCGGCGCGATGCCTCCTGCATGAGTACGCATGGGCCAGCGCCTGCGCCGAGACCGAGACCGAGACGATCTCTGGTCTAGACAGCCCGCATGCTAGGCACCAAAAAGGGTGTGAGTCTCACCCCTGGTTGTTAGAGTCCCGCGAACCTTCGATCTTCGATCTTCGCTGAGAGGCTCCCCCCGCCATGGCAACCGACTCTTCCAACCGCGCCCAGACGCCAACCCGCCGCGCTCTCACCCAGGGAGCGCTCTGGTCCGCGCCAGCCGTGGCGATCGCCACAGCCGCTCCGGCCGTAGCGAGCACCCCGGTCAAGGAGCCACAGACCCTCACGATCAACGGCACCGGATCGAGCGCGCTGAGCACCACCACGGTCGCCTTTGCGTGCACGACCGTCGTCACCTACACCGTCACAGGCGGCTCGGGTGGCGCGGATGTCCCTGCCACGTTCACAGGGGCGGGCAAGGGTGCTGAACTCAAGGGCACGGTGACGGTCCCGGCCGGGACGACCCTGACGCTCGTCGCCGGTGGCGTGGGCGACACGAAGGTCTCCAACAACTACCTCGCGGGTGCCGCGTACGTCGCCAAGGGCGGCAAGGGTTATGGCAGCGGCGGCGATTCGGGTCCGTCCGCCAGCCGTACGGGTTCGGGTGGCGGTGGCGGCTCGGCCATTCTGATCGGCACGACGCCACTGGTCGTGGCAGGCGGGGGTGGGGGGTCGTACACCCGCAATGCCAACTACACGGTCACCAACCCGGCCAACCCCTTCACGGCCAGCCCGAACCTCACCTCGCTCGCCGGCTCGGGTACGGGGACCGATGGTGGTGACGGTCAGAACGCCACGCGCTCGATCCTCGACCAGACCAACAGCAGTACGGTCGCGACGCACACGGCCAGTGCGGGCAAGGGCGCCGTTGGTGCCACCCCAGGCACGGCCGTCGCGTCGACGGCCACGCTTGACTTGTCCGCCGCCGCAGCCACCACGACCGGTGCCACGGACCAGGCCTTGGGCAGCAACGGCAGCGGCGGCAACGGCGGACAGGGCGCCCCAGGCCTGTTGCTCTCGGGCTACGGCGACATCCCGGCCTCGGCCGGTGGTGGTGGCGGCGGTTGCGCCGGCGGCGCCGGCGGCAGCAGCGTCGCGACGGGCGTGACGAGCACGCGCAACGGTGTGGCCTACGCGGGTGAGAACACCAATGGCGGCACCGGTGGTGCCGGTTCGAGTTATGCCCAGTCAGGTGCCGGCGCCACCGTGACACCGTCCAGCGGGGACACGCGCTCGACCTACGGGGACGGCCTGGTGACTCTCGACTGGATGTCCTGCTGACCCAGCCGCTAGTGAGCACGGCGCCACAACGCGGCCCACGCACGGGTTCACCAACCGGGTGATGGCGATCGAGATGCCCGCGACGCGGTGACGGTTGGAGCCGGATCCCGTGGGAAGGGTGCAGGCTGTGAAGCGCAAGTCCGTCCGTGTCGGCATCGCGATCTTGATCGTCGTCGGGCTGGTCGTCGGCCTGCGGTGGCGCGCAGAGCAGCAGCGACAAGATGCCGTACGCACGCTCGTCGAGGAGTACGTCGAGCTCGTCGCGACGGCCGAGTCCGATGACCTGCAGAAGTTGTGGTCCGCGGAGTTGCACGAGTCCCCGGGCGCGATGCGGATGGCTGGGCGGTTCCTGGTCGAAGCCGAGGAGCGGATCGAGGTGGTCGAGGTCGGTGAGGTCACAGCGACCGAGGAGCGTGGCAACTACGAAGTCCCGATGGAGGCCTTCGTGAAGGTGCCGGTGACCTATCGACTCTCGGGCGAGACTGTCAAGACGTCGGTGATGCTCGGCAGGTTGCGAGACCGCTCTGGCAGATCCCGCGAGGACTGGTGGATCGTGTCCGGCCTGCAGGGTCTGATTGGCTGGAAGCAACCGGGCTTCGCCGACCTCACGGTCGAGACCTACCTGGGTGAGCACCGCGTGGTGCGAATGCTCGGATTTGGAGGAGATACCGAGGACACGCAGCCCCTCTATCCGGGTGTCTACCGCACGCAGGATCGGGTCAACCCATGGTTCGTCTCGCAGACCAAACAGGTCCAGGTCAGCACCGGCACTGTCGAGCCACCCACGCAGACGCTGCACGCCACCCCACGCACCCGACGTCGTATCTCCAGACTCTTTGACGCCAGCATTCGAGCCTGTGAGAGGCCTTCCAGCTATTGCCGGATCGACGACCGACTCGCGGCGGCGGGCATCGAGGTGTGGGAGGGGCGGTACAAATACGACTGGCTGCGCGAACCGCGACTGACCTTCGACCAGGCCAACGTCAAGGTGTCAGGTGGCAGGCTGCGCGCAACTGCGGGCGGCCTGCCCACGCGTACGATCAAGATCGACGGCTCGCTCGTCATCGGCCTGGACAACCAGAGTTGGACGCCGGTCATCTTCACCTACGACGTGGATGGAGCTCCGAGGTGAGGTGGCGTACGAACGCGGCCGTGCTCGCGGTCCTGATTGCTGCCGCAGGTTGCGCGCAAAGCGACGACGAGGCCGTGGAACGGGCGGTGACCCAGGCTGCCCAGGCGTACGTCGACGCCATCGCCGACGGGGACCTGGACACCGTCGAGGCCCTGACCAGCGACCAGGCAATCGGGCTGCCGTCGGACCCTGACGACGGCCAGGACATCCGCGCTGAACTGCCCGACGCGGACGCGCACATCGAAGACCCCTGGGTACGCCTGATTGGCCCCGACTACCCCTCGGTGGAGGAACCCCACACGTTCCAGGTCTCGTGGACGCTCGACGGACTCACGGGCGGTGACACGCTCGAACTCGCGCTCGAAGAAGATACGGACCCCACCCGGCAGGAGTCGTGGCGGGTCACGGATGCGTTGATCCACCACGCGTACTTCAACGTCGTGTCGACGGTCAGTGACGAGCGGATCGGGTCGACCGAGCTTTCGGAGTCCGACGAGACCGTCCAGGTGTTGGGCTACCCGGGTCGCTACCTCGCCCAAGGGATGGGCGAGACGCGGGCCGTCGAACCGCTGCCGGTGCTGCTCGGTGTCGAAGACCTGCCGCCCTGGGACGTGACGTGGCCGAGACTGGGTGGGGAGTTGGACCCCTAGGTCAGCCTCGTGCCCGGCGGAACACCGGGACCGACTTGGACGAAATCTCGGGGGCGTACGCATACCCGGCCGCGTCGAACTTCTTCAGCGCCCCAGGAGTGCGTACGCGATTCTGGATCAGCCACGCCGCCATCTCACCGCGGGCACGCTTGGCGAAGAACGAGATCACCTTGTAGTTGCCCTTGGCGTCCTCGTCCTCGAAGCGAGGCGAGATGATCGGCACGCCGGGAAGGGCCGAGACGTCGACCGACGAGAAGTATTCGTTCGAGGCGAGGTTGACCAGCACCGCAGCGCCCGGCGAGGCCTCGAGATCGGTGGCCAACATCGAGGCGATCCGGGTGCCCCAGAAGTCGTACAGATTCTTGCCGCCGGGGTTCGCGACCTGGATCCCCATCTCCAGCCGGTAGGGCTGCATCAGGTCGAGTGGGCGCAGCACGCCATAGAGCCCCGAGAGGATGCGCAGTGTCTTCTGCGCTTCGGCGAAGTCGCGTCCGTCGAAACGGTGTGCCGCATCGATGCCCTGATAGACGTCGCCGTTGAACGCCAACAGCGCCTGCCGTGCGTTGCGCATCGTGAACGGTGTCTCGAAGTCGCCATAACGCTCGACGTTGAGCGCGGCCAGTTCGTCGGAGATGCCCATCAGGTCGGCGACCTCGTCGGGTGATTTCGTACGCATCACGTCGATGAGCTGCTGAGACTGGTCCAGCAGTCGCGGCTCGGTGTGTCTGCGGGTGGGGAAGCTTGGATTCGTAGTCCAGCGACTTCGCGGGAGAGATGACGGCCAGCACCACCGAAGCCTACTTCGCGTACGGCGGCGGCTCGTGGCCGCGAGACGAAGCTTCGGTCGCCAGGCTGAGCACCACGGCTCAGGCGGACCTGGGTGAAGCAGCGGACGCTGGAGTCATGAACACCACCCGATTCCTCGCCGGCGCCGCCCTCGCCGTGACAGTCTCCGGCTGCAACATCGTCACCACCGATATCTCCGGCCAGGTCGGCGTCACCATGGCGCACGGGCATCCGACGATCCTGGTGCTGTCGTGCGATGCGGCGCTCGGCATCCTCGACGTCTCAGGTGACCGCACCGGGCTGAACGAGGACGAGGAGAATCCCCGGCTCGGGCACTGGACGGCGGCTACACCCGAGACCGGATTGGTCGAACTCGATCCGGCCAACCCGGCGGGGTGGTCGGGTGCGGGATGGGAGTGGGAGACCGGACGTGTGGTCATCGTCGGGGCCGGTTCGGCCGACGAGGACGTGGCTGCCACGCCGGTGATCGTCAACCCGGGTGACCTCGATCGACTCTCGCGCGATCAGGTGCAGGTCGGCGACACGGGCAAGATCGTCAGCCGCGCAGAGTTCGAGAAGGGCTGCGCGCAGAACTAGAACGTGTTTCAATCTGGCATGGCTGATCCCAAGCGTGAAGAACAGAAGGAAATGCTCAAGGCGATGCTGAAGGGCGCCAAGGAGGACCCCAAAGGGGCTGCGCTCTTCTTCCGCGACGTCGCCAAGGACGCGATCAAGAAGGCTCGCGACAAGCGCCGAGGCTGACCTGGCTCGATGAGCGAGCACGTCACCTATTGCAGGCTGTGCGAGCCGCTGTGCGGACTCATCGCCACGGTGGAGAACGGCCGCCTCGTCTCGCTCGTTCCCGACCCGGACAACCCGCTCTCGCGCGGATTCGTGTGCCCGAAGGGCGTTTCGTTCACCGAGATCCAGAACGCACCCGATCGACTGCTCCATCCCATGCGCCGCAACGACGCCGGGGAGTTGGAGCAGGTCAGCTGGGATGAGGCGCTCGACGAGATCGCCAGCCGACTGCGCACCATTTGGGACCAGACCGGCCCCGAGTCGATCGCGTTCTATCTGGGCAACCCGAGCGCCTTCTCCTACTCGGCCGCCCTGTGGACCGGTGGTTTCGGAGCGGCGCTGGGAGACGTCAAGCAATACACGGCCGGCTCCCAGGACACCAACAGCCGCTGGGTCGCCAGCAAGCTGCTCTACAACGCGATCGTGCAGACTCCCTTCCCCGATCTGCCGCGCACCGACTTCCTGCTCATGCTCGGCGCCAACCCGCTGGTGTCGCACGGCGGCCTGCTGCGGGCGCCACGGATCCGTCAGGACCTGGCCGACATCAGCAAGCGCGGTGGGCGAGTCGTCGTGGTCGATCCCCGTCGCACTGAGACCGCGAAGGCGTACGAACACGTCTCACTGCACCCCGACTCCGACGCCTGGCTGCTGTTGAGCCTGCTGCACAGCATCGACGCCGAAGGCCTGGTTGATGCCCAAGCGATCGCCGAGCAGACCACCGGGTGGGAGTCGTTGCGGGCGACGTTGCACCGTTTCGCTCCCGAGGAGACCGCCGAGATCACCGGCGTCGAGCCGGAGGTCGTACGCCGTCTTGCCCGTGATTTCGCGACCGCCGACCGCGCCTCGACCTATGGGCGTACGGGCACCTGCCTGGGCCGCCAAGCCACCCTGGTCAATGCGCTGCTCGATGCCGTCTCGATCGTCACGGGCAACCTCGATCGGCCCGGTGGGCTGCTCTTCGCCCAGGACGTGATCCCGTTGCAGGACCTCGCCGAGCGGGCCGGGCAGTTGGGATACGCCGACCGCCGCTCGCGCATCGGCGACCACCCCGACGTGATCGGCACCTTTCCTGCCTCGACGCTGGCCGAGGAGATCACGACGCCGGGCGAGGGGCAGGTGCGGGCGATGTTCTGCACCGCCGGTGATCCGGTGATGTCGACGCCCGACGGCGGCGCTCTGGCTGCGGCGCTGCCCCGGCTCGACCTGCTCGTGTGCATCGACCTGTTCGTCAGCGAGACCGCCAAGTACGCCGACTTCGTACTGCCCGCCGTCACCTTCCTGGAGCGAGACGACGTCCCGATCATCTTCGCGGGCGCCACGCCCTACCCCTTCCTCCAGCACACCGAAGCCGTCGTCGAGCCCTATGGCGAGGCGCGCCACGAGTGGGAGATCTATCGCGACATCGCCGCACGCGCCGGTTTCGCCCTCTTCGTCCCCGGCGCCAACTCGTGGGTCACGCGGATCGCGCGGCGGCTGCCGATGCTCCGGCCAAGGCAGATGGTCGAGTTGGTGCTGCGGATCGGGCCGTACGGTGACCGCTTCGGTCTGCGTCGAGGCGGCCTGAACCCCAAACGACTGCGCGAGCACCCACACGGGATCCGTCTCGCGGAGTTCGCGCCGACCGGTCTGCGAGAGAAGGTCGTACGCCACCCGAACGCGCGCGTCGAGCTGGCCGCTCCACAGATCCTGGACGCGATCACCGCCTTGCGGCGCGAGGACGATCCCGACTTCCCGCTGCGGATGATCGGCCTGCGCGAGATGCGGTCGTTGAACTCCTGGCTGCATCGCAGCCCGACACTGATGAAGGGCGAGCGGCGCCACGAGGTGCGCGTACACCCTGACGATGCGGCGACGTACGGGATCACCGACGGTGAGGCGATCACGGTCACCTCGCGCAGCGGCCGGATCGAGTCGTACGCCAAACTCACCGACGAACTGCGACCGGGCACCATCGCCGTGCCGCATGGCTGGCGCGGCGCCAACAGCAACCTGCTGACGCCCAGTGATGTGGTCGAACCGCTTGCGGGGATGTCGCACCTGAACGGGGTGCCGGTGCAGATCGCGCCGGGCTGCTAGTTTCGCGCTGCCGCACTCGTCTTAGGAGGAATCATGGGCCACGTCGTCGACTTCAAGGATGTCTCCACGCAGGGACTCCAGTCCTCTCCCGTGGCCGAGGCGCTCGCCGGGTTGCGGGCCAACGAGGCGCGCTATTTCAAGAACAAGTACGATCACGACTTCGCCGTGACTCCTGCTGACGAGGACCCGGCGACCGTGGCCTGGGTGGCCGAGATCCTGGCCAGTGAGCGCGACATCGAGATCGCGTCGAGGCCGCTGGAGGTGTCGATCGCCGAGGTCGACGGCATCCACTGGGTGCACGTCTTCTATGAGTCGGGGCTGGCGGTCAACGTGCTCTACACCCGCGAAGACGGCGGCAAGCGCGCCGTCGGGTTCAAGCTGTCCGAGGGCATGGAGCCTCCGGTCGAACTCGACGCCTTCAAGTGGGCGCGGCAGAAGTCCAAGCTGGCCGGGACGATCCGCGGGTCGTACTTCGTGATCAAGGGTGTGCACGACCCGATCAGATGAGCAGGTCAGCCGACAACGGGGAAGATTGCTGTCACCCGGTGACAGTGAATTACCAGTTAACGTCCGACCGGCACTAGAGGGAGATCAGGCCTCGGCCAGGTCCTCGTCGCCCATGTTGATCGTCAGCGGCTTCTGGAAGAATCTGGTCACCCACAGCAGCACCAGGATCCCGATGCCGAACCAGACCAGGCCGTAGTTGCGCGAGTCGTGGGACAGTTTGGCCCACAGCACGAGGGTGAAGCAGACGCCGATCAGCGGCAGCACGATGTTGCGGAAGATCTCCTGGGCCGTGCCGCGCTCTCCCTTGCGTACGGCGAAGTGCGCGATCACGGTCAGGTTGACGAAACTGAACGCGATCAGGGCGCCGAAGTTGATCAGCGCGGCGATGAAGTCGAGGTTGAACGGGATCGCCCCGAGCGAGACGACGCCGACGAAGATGATGGCGGCGGCGGGCGTACGGAACCGTGGCGACACCTGGCCGAAAAACTTCGATACGGGCCCGGTGCCGTTGCGGCCCATCACATAGAGCAGGCGCGCGACCGAGGCGTGCGAGGCCAGGCTGGAGGCGACGGTCGCGGCGAACGCAGCGGAGGTCAGCAGGATCTTGAAGGCGGTGCCACCGACCAGGAACGCGATCTGTGGCAGCGCACTGTTTTCCAGTGAGTCCTTGCTGAAGTCCGACAGGTCGGGGAACAGCGACTGGGTGAACCAGGCGGCGATGAAGAAGATCGCGCCGCCGATCATCAACGCCAGCACGATCGCGCGCGGCACGGTGTCGGGGTCCTTGGCCTCTTCGGTGTACATCGTGATTGCGTCGAAGCCGATGAACGAGAAGCACACCAGGGTCGCCCCCGTGATCACATGCCCGAGTTCGACGCCGCCATGCCAGGCCGGGGCACTGGAGAAGATGGTGCCGTTGCCGTCGCCCTGGGACAAGGCGCGAATCGCCAGCACGAGGAAGACCGCGATCAGGACGACCTCGAACACCACGAGCAGGCCGTTGACCCTCGAGGTGTTGGTCATCGAGACCGTCACCATCGTGGTGATGGCCACGACATAGACCGCCACCCAGATCCACGGCGGCACGTCGGGGAAGAACGACTCCATATAACTGCGGATGATCAACGCATTGACCAACGGCAACAGCAGGTAGTCCAACAGCGACGACCAGCCGATCAGGAAGCCCAGGTTGGGGTTCATCGTGTTCGACGTATAGGTGTACGCCGACCCGGCGGACGGGAAGACGCGGGTCATCCGGCCGTACGAGATGGCGGTGAAGGTCATCGCGACCAGCGCCAGGACGTACGCACTGGGCACCACGCCGTTGGTCTCGTCGGCGACGATGCCGAAGGTGTCGAAAATGACCGTCGGGGTCATGTAGCCCAGACCGAGGGCGACGATCGCCCAGAGTCCGAGTGTCCGGGAAAGGTGAGCCGATCCCTGGCCCGACTCCGCGACGTCTTGATGTTGTGCCATCGCCATCCCTTTCCCTTGGTGCGCGCTGGAAAGTAGCAGTCAGCGAGCATCGGCGTCCGCAATTCTGTTGATTTCGCTTCGATGAGGTCTTCGGGGCCACTACCCTCGACCCGCCACCACTCGGGAGCGAGAAGGAGACGACGTGAGAATTGTTGTCGGGTACGTGCCCGGAAAGCGCGGTGTCGAGGCGATCAACCTGGCCGCCACCTTGGCGGGGTCGCGCGAGGCCACGCTCGATGTGGTGGTCGTGCTGCCCAGCGACGAACCGACCTTCGACATGTATTCGCCGGACAAGGCCTATCAGGCCGCACTCGAATCCCAGGCTCGCGGCTGGCTGGACAAGGCGCTGGCTCGTATTCCCGAGGGCATCGAAGCACGTGGTCATCTGCGCCGAGCAGACTCGATCACCGCGGGCTTGATCGAGGCGGCCACCCAGGGCGAGTTGGGCCCGGAGGCGGAGGGGATCGTGGTGGGCGCCGCGTCGAGTGGACCCATGGGTCGACTCAAGATCGGCAGCGTCGCGGGCTCCCTGCTGCATTCGGCGCCGGTGCCGGTCGCGCTGGCGCCCAAGGGATATCGGGGCCATCCGGCGATCACCCGCATTACCTGTGCGCTCGGTGATCGACACGGCGCCGACGCACTGCTGGAGGTCGCCATCGCGGCGGCGGCCGCGCGCGGCGTACCCCTGCGGTTGATGTCCCTGCTGGCACTGGACAAGCACGACGAGAGCCGCGACGAGCGGATCGCGGCAGCCGAGGCGCACGAGTCTTCTCTGGTGGCCCGCGCCGCGTCGCAACTGTCGACCGGCGTGACGGGCGTCGTCGGCACCGGGAAGTCTCTCGGCAAGTGCGTGAAATCGCTGGAGTTCGACGACACCGAGATGGTGCTGATCGGCTCGGGCCGGCTCGCAGGCCCGCGTCAGGTCTTCCTCAGCGCGTCGGCCAACCGGATCTCGCGGGCGCTGCCGGTGCCGATGGTGGTCGTGCCGCGTGACTACGAGCCGCCGGTCGGCTGAGTCAGCTCGACGGCGGGATTGCCAGCGATTTGATCCGCTCGACCCTCTTCGGGCGGCAGCGCGTCGCCGTGCTGGTCGCGATAACTGAAGCCGCGCCCGGCTCGCTTGCGGGTCCAGCTCGGCATCTGCGGACGGACGTGGCGCAGTCTGGTCATGGGGCACGGTAGGCCGTGGTCGGGGTGCCGGACCGCACCCCAAAGGGTCAGGAGGTCCGGCGGCTCGGAGGGGATCAACCCTGCGCGAGTTCGAGCGTACGCGTGAAGGCGTGCGGTTGGAACGTTCCACAATGCGCGAGTTCGAGCGTACGCGTGAAGTCGCGCACCGGGTGGCAGGCTGGGGCCGATGGGACACGGGCACGGGCATGGACACGGGCACTCGGCGGCGGGGCGACACCGCTGGCGGTTGGCGGTGGCCTTTGTGCTGGTCGCGACCTTCTTCGTCGTCGAACTCGTCGCCGGGATCGCCTCGCAGTCGCTCGCGCTGATCAGCGACGCGGGGCATATGGCCGCGGACGTGGTGACGCTCGGTGCGGCGCTGGTGGCGACCCGGATCGCGACGCGTCCGGACAGCACGGGAAGGCGTACGTTCGGCTCCTATCGCGCCGAGGTCTTCGCCTCGGGGCTGGCCGTGCTGATGATGCTCGGGGTCTCGGTCTATATCGCGATCGAAGCGATTGGCCGGATCGGTGCGTCGGTGTCCCCGGCCTCGACGATGATGTTGATCGTCGGTGCGGTCGGTCTGGTGATCAACCTGATCTCCTTGGCCCTGCTGCGCGGCGGGGCGGCGGAGAGCCTGAACGTCAAGGGCGCCTATCTAGAAGTGCTCGCCGACGCTCTCGGCTCCCTCGGGGTGATCGCGGCCGGTGTGCTGGTGGCTGTCACCGGGTCGCCGGTGTGGGACACCGTGATCGCGCTGGCGATCGCGGTCTTCGTCGCCGTACGAGCGGTCATGCTCGGGCGTGAAGTGCTGGCCGTGCTGGGTCAGCACGCCCCCGCGGATGTGGAGCCGCGTGAGATCCTGGCGGCGTTGGAGTCGGTGGGCGGCGTACGCCAGGTGCACGACCTGCACGTGTGGCAACTGACCTCAGGGATGAACGTCGCCACTGCGCACCTGGTCGCCTCACCAGACGTCGGGGCTGCGGCATTGGCCGAGGCCAGTTCCGTGTTGCGGACTCGCTTTGGGATTGCCCACGCCACGCTGCAGGTGGAGGCCGCGCCCGGCGCGGAGTGCTTGTCGTACGACTGGTAGGTCGCGCGGCGGGTGGTTTCGAGACGGGCTTCGCCCTCCTCAACCACCGGGGGGTCCGGTGTTGCCGGTGGTTGAGGAGCCCGCGGAGCGGGCGTCTCGAAACCACTGTGCGTTCGTCGGGTGTGGTTTCGAGACGGGCTTCGCCCTCCTCAACCACCGAGGGTCGGGTGTGGTTTCGAGACGGGCTTCGCCCTCCTCAACCATCGGGGGGTGTCTCACGCCCGCCGCAGGGCCTTGTCCTTGAACTTCGTGAACGGCGCGCGCGCCATCCGGGCCACGTCGGGGCCCTTGCCCTTGTGCAGGATCGCGCGCTCGTGGCTGAACGTACGCACGCTGTGTTCGCCGTGGTAGTTGCCCATCCCGCTGGCGCCGACGCCGCCGAAAGGCAGGGTAGGCACGCCCAGGTGCAGCATCACCGCACCGAAGACGACACCGCCGGACGAGGTGCCGTGGACCAGGTCCTGCTGGATCGCCTCGTCGGAGGTGAAGGCATAGAGCGCGAGCGGCTTCTCTCGGCCTCGGATCTCGGCGATCGCCGCGTGGTGGTCGGCCACCTCGATGATCGGCAGGATCGGTCCGAAGATCTCCTCGGCCATCACCGGGGCGTCCACCTCCACGTCGAGCAGCACGGTCGGCGCGACATAGCGCGCGGCGACGTCGACCTCGCCCCCGAAGGCCACGCGTCCGTCGCCGAGGAGCCCCTGCAGCCGAGTCGCATGCTGCTCGTTGATGATCCGCGGATAGTCGGGTGATGCCTTGACGTCGGAGCCGTAGACCCGGCGTACCTCCTTCTCCAACGCCGCCGCCAACGGTGCCGCAACGCCGGGCGGACACAGCACGTAGTCGGGCGCGACGCAGGTCTGACCGGCATTGGAGAAACGCCCCCAGGCCAGCCAGCGTGCGGTCCGCTTGAGCGGGAACGTCTCGTCCACCCAGACCGGACACTTGCCGCCCAACTCCAAGGTGACCGGCGTGCAGTGCTTCGCGGCGGCCGCCATCACGATCGAGCCGACCCGCGTCGAACCCGTGTAGAAGATGTGGTCCCAGCGCTGGTCGAGCAGATAGGTCGTCTCGTCGATGCCGCCCTCGACGACCTGCACGGCCTCGGGATCGAGATAGCGCGGGATCAGTTCGGCGACGATCCGCGACGAGCCGGGAGCCAGTTCGCTCGGTTTGAGTACGACGCTGTTGCCTGCCGCGAGCGCGCCAGCCAGCGGCATCATCAGCAGGTGTACGGGGAAGTTCCACGGCCCGATCACCAGCACGGTGCCGAGGGGCTCGCGCCGGATGTACGCGCGCGAAGGGGCCAGGCCCGGCAGCGACTTCACCTTCCGATCGCGGGTGAAGTCGTCGAGATGCTTGAGGAGATAGCGGACCTCGGTCTGGTTCTCCATCACCTCGGTCACGAATGCGTCGAGCGGGTGCCGCCCGAGGTCGGCCTGCACGGCCTCCTCGATCGCCGTCGAGTTCTCGCCGAGCATCCGGTCCAGGGCTTCGAGTTGCTCGCGGCGCCACTGCATCGAAGCGGTCCGCCCCGAGTCGTACGCCCGTCGCGCCGCGCCGATCTGCTGGTCGATGCTCTCCATCGCGTGAACTCACTCTCGTTAGGGTCGGTGACGTGATCGAGGTGACCCACAACGAAGCCGCTGCCCGCTATGAGGTCCGTGACGACGGTGAACTCGTCGGACTGGCCGACTACCTGCTCACCGACGACACGATCGTGCTGCATCACACAGAAGTCGATCGGGCCCATCAGGGCAAGGGGATCGCGGGCGATCTGGTCAAGGCAGCCCTCGACGACATCCGCGCGACGGGGGGTCGACGGGTGGTGCCGAGATGTTCGTACGTCCGGGCGTGGATCGCGCGGCATCCGGAGTACGCCGACCTCACGACCGCGGCTTCTTCGACGCCGCCAGACTCCGATTGAGGTGCTCGGCCAGCACCGCGGCCTCACTGATGTCGACGGCCTTCGAGGCCGTGAGCAGCGTGAGGGGACCTGCGGCGGCGCGCTCGCGCAGTGCGGCCAAGGCTTCCTTCTGCTCCGGATCCGACTTCAACTCGGCGCGATAGCGCTTGGCGAACTCCTTCCATTTCGCAGGGTCGTGGGCATACCACTTGCGCAGGTCGGTCGACGGTGCGACGGCCTTGGCCCAGTCGTCCAGGTCGGCACGCGCTTTGCTGATCCCGCGCGGCCACAGCCGATCGACCAGCACCCGTTGCCCGTCGTCGTCGGACGGGGGCTCATAGATGCGCCGGACCTGGACGGGCATGAGGGATCAGTCCGACTTCGGGGCGTCGTAGAGCAGCGACAGGTAGTCGGGGTGCTTCTGGATCCACGCCTTGATGAAGGGGCAGGTCGCGATCACCTTGCGGTCCCCGGCAGCGCGTACGTCATCCAGGGCGAAGCGGGCCAACGCACTGCCGACGCCGCGACCCTCGTACGCCGGATCGACCTCGGTGTGGGTGAAGACGATCAACCCTTCTGCGAGTTGGTATTCGGCGAAACCGGCGACGGCGTCGTCCACCTCGGCCTGATAACGGGACCGGTTCTCGTGCAAGCTGACGCTGACATCACTCATGTCTGCCAACCTAGCGCGGCTACGAATCAGGTCAGGACGAAAACTTCGCCAGCCGCGCCCGCAGCAACTCGACGCGATGCGCGTTGCCGCGCAGGCCGAGATAACGCTCGGCATAGATCCTGAGCAGGATGTCGTCGAGGCGTCGGACCGCACCTGCGGGGTAGTGGTAGGCCATCGCCCGATCGATGGCGTCGGCGTCGACCGAGCGGACGATGTCGGCGAGCTCGGCAAGGGACGTGATCCCGAGTTCGAGGACGATGCCGGCCATCCACTCATAGCGATCCGTGCGCGACCACCCTGCGTCGGCGAACTGACCGGCGAGGAAGGCCGCGAGCTCGGTGGCACTGATCCGCGGGTCCTCGTCGCTGGTCAACGTGACGGGCCCCTGAGACTCTCGCAGCCGGTCACGGATGGTCGAGAGTTCGTTGTCCGCCAACTCGATCAGGCCCGCAGCCAAGCTGAACCGGCGGTCGAAGTCGGGCCGATGCTCCTCGGGGATGTTGCCCTTGTAGCGGATGTCGTGCTCGAACTCCGCCCACGCATGCTGCAGCACGGTGCGTAGTTGCACCTGGATCTGGCGGGTGCCGATGTCGGCGTACGCCACCTGTCGCGCGGGTGGGAGGCGCAACTGGAGGTGGCGGCTGGCGTACCCGAATCGCCCTTCGCTGGCGGTCTCCGCCCCGAGGTCGCGATCGTCGAGCAACTCGAACTCGTCAGCCAGCAAGGCGACGACCGCGGCCACGTCGCTGCGGACGTAGGTGATGATCCGCAGCCCGATCAGGTCCCCGAGCTGGGCCAGCGGATCGGTGAACTCGCGTACGCCGTCCTTGAGCCGCGAGGCCTTCGCGGCGAAGGACTGCAGCGTCTTGGCCCGTCCGGTCACGGCCAGGTAGTTGATGCTCGCCTCGTCGAGGATGGTCGTGATCAGCGTCGCCGCGTCCGCCGCCGCCCGCTGCAGGGTCGGTTGCAACCGCGCATAGTCCGCTACGGCAGTCGCGACCGGCACCTCACTCACCCGCGAGACGCTAGCCGACGACCTGCCCGCGCGGCTGGCGCATCGCCTAGCGTGAGCCGCGTGACGATGCCTCGAGCCGACGAACTCCCTCTGCGTGACCAGGTCCGACTGCTCTCGGGTGCCTCGCACTGGCACACGCGGGCGCTGCCCGGCGTACGGGCTGTGAAGTTGGCCGACGGACCGCACGGCCTGCGCGTACAGCCCGACGCGGAAGATCACCTGGGGTTGGGCGCGAGCGAGCCGGCGACCTGCTTTCCCCCCGCCGTGACGCTGGCGAGCACCTGGGACGAAGAGTTGGCAACGGCGTACGGCGCGGCGCTCGGCGCGGAGGCGGCAGCACAGGGCGTCGACGTGGTGCTGGGGCCGGGCCTGAACCTGAAACGGCATCCGTTGGGCGGGCGCAACTTCGAGTACTTCTCCGAGGATCCGCTGGTGTCGGGTCGGATGGCGGCGGCCGTCGTGACCGGCCTGCAGTCGCAAGGCGTCGGCGCCTGTGTGAAGCACTTCGCGGTCAACAACCAGGAGGGTCACCGCTTCGTCGTCGACGCGATCCTCGATGAGCGCACCCTGCGTGAGCTCTATCTGAGTTCTTTCGAGCACGTCATCAGGCAAGCGCGTCCGTGGGCGGTGATGTCGTCGTACAACCGGGTGCTCGGCACGCCCGCGTCGGAGAATCGGCGCCTGCTCACCGAGATTTTGCGCGGCGAATGGGCGTACGACGGCCTGGTCATGTCGGACTGGGGCGGCACCCGGGACCGGGTCGCGGCGGTGGCGGCCGGGATGGATCTGGAGATGCCGGGCAGCCACGGACTCTTCGACGCCGAGGTGATCGCGGCGGTCGAGCGTGGGTCGCTGGCCGGGCGTGAGGTGACCGCGAGTGCGCAGCGGGTGCTCGATCTGGCGGGACGGGTGCAGCCACGCGACGTGACGGCCGACTACGACGCGCACCACGATTTCGCTGCGAGGGTGGCGGCGGCAGGGACGGTCCTGCTGACCAACGACGGTGTGCTGCCACTGGCGCCCGGTGAGCGGTTGGCCGTGGTCGGCGCCTTCGCGGACCGGCCGCGATTCCAAGGTGGCGGCAGCAGCAAGGTCGAGCCGACGCGCGTGTCGTCGCTGCTGTCCGCGCTGCGCTCACGGGGGATCGATCCGGCGTACGCCCCGGGCTATGACCCGGCGCACTCGGCACCCAACCGGGCACTGATCGAGGCCGCGGTCGAGGTGGCGCGAGACGCCGAGGTCGTGGTCGTCCACGTCGGCCTTCCCGCCAGATTCGAAAGTGAGGGCTGGGATCGCGACACGCTCGCGCTGCCGACACAACACGACGAATTGGTCGAGGCGATCTGCGCTGTGCACGACCGGGTCGTCGTCGTGCTGACCAACGGCTCGCCCGTGGTGCTGCCGTGGCGCGACCGGCCGGCCGCGATCGTCGAGTCCTATCTGGGTGGGCAGGCCGGCGGCGAGGGCCTGGCTCGGGTGCTGCTGGGTGAGGCGGAGCCGGGCGGACGGCTGGCCGAATCCTTTCCTGCCTCGTTGGACATGGTCGCGAGTGACCCGTGGTTTCCCGGTGCCGCCCGGCAGGTGCAACATCGAGAGGGACTTTTCGTCGGCTACCGCCACGACGTCAGCGCGGGGGTCGAACCGGCGTACGCGTTCGGGCACGGGTTGTCGTACACGACCTTCGAGTGGGACGAGTGCGCGCTTTCGGCAGAGGAGGTGGAGGCGGGTGCGGGAGTCACCGTGCAGGTGGGCGTGACGAACACCGGGACCCGGGCCGGCTCCGACGTCGTGCAGGTCTATCGCGCGGACCGCAGCGGGGTGGTGCAGCGGCCGGAGCGGGAACTGGCCGGGTGGGCGAAGGTGCACCTGGAGCCGGGGGAGAGCCGGGTCGTGTCGGTGGCCGTGGATGCCCGCGCAATCGCCTTTTGGGATGTCCGGATCGATGGCTGGTCGACGCCGAGCGGGGCTTACGAACTGCTGATCGCACGGTCGAGTGCGTCGGTGGTGGCGAGCCTGCCGCTCTCGGTGGTGGGGGGAGTCGAGGACAGCGCCGATCCGCCGCGGTCGGAGTTGTTGGCGGCCTCGGACGAGGAGTTCGTACGACTGCTCGGTCACCGCATCCCGGCGCCGGAATCGGTACGCCCCTTCACCCGCGATTCCACGATGGAGGAGTTGGCCGAGACCCGTGTCGGGCGCTTGCTCTTCAAGGCGATCACCAAGATGGCGCCGGTCGAAGAGGACCCGCTGGACCAGGAGATGGTCGAGCGGTCGCTGCGCGAACTGCCGCTGCGCTCGGTCGCGATCTTCTCGGCCGGCAAGTTCCGGCTGCCGACGGTGGACCTGATCGTGGCCGCGGCCAACGGAGACGGTCGGCGGGCGGCGCGGGTGGTCGCGCGGGTGTTGCGGAGGCTGGCCATTTCGGGTGTCGAGCGGACCCTGGTCCGCTCAGCCCCCGGCGAGCCGGGTGCTTAGCGGCCCAAACGGGTGTCCAGTGCCGCGTGTCGTAAGTTCCTAGATAGTTGGGATCTGAAATCATGAGGCATGGCGAATCGTCCTGCTCCTGCATTGGTTCTGCGTCCAGGCGATCGCGAGGAGCTTGAGCGGTGGGCCCGGGCTTCGACGGTGCCGGCGTCGGCGGCGAAGCGGGCGCGGATCGTGTTGCTCGCGGCCGACGGGGTGGCGAATACGCGGATCGCGGAGTTGGTCGGTGCGACGGTGACCACGGTGCTGGGCTGGCGGGATCGCTACCAGTCCAAGGGACTGGCGGGGCTGGCAGATGCTCCGCGTTCGGGACGTCCGCGGGAGCTCGATCACCGGGCGATCGTGGCCGAGACGTTGAAGCCGCCACCGAAGAAACTCGGTGTCACGCACTGGTCCACCCGGCTGCTGGCCAACCGGCTGAAGATCTCCCACAAGTCGGTCGCCCGAGCCTGGTCGGCCTACGGCGTCAAGCCGTGGAAGGCGGAGTCGTTCCGGTTCTCCACCGACCCCGAGCTGGTCGGGAAGGTGACCGACATCTGCGGGCTGTACCTGGCGCCGCCGGAGAACGCGATCGTGCTGTGCGTGGACGAGAAGTCCCAGATCCAGGCGCTGGACAGGACGGTCCCGATCTTGCCGATGCAACCGGGCAAGGTCGAGCGCAGGTCGCACGACTACTACCGGCATGGCACCACCACGCTGTTCGCAGCGCTCGACATCGCGACCGGGCAGGTCACCGCGGCGCTCAAGCCGCGCCATCGTCATCAAGAGTTCTTGGCGTTCCTCAAGCAGATCGAGCGGGCCTACCGCGACGTCCGCGACGCCGACGGGCAGCCGGTCGAGCTGCACTTGGTGATGGACAACTACGCCGCGCACAAGCACCTGAACGTGAAGACCTGGCTGGCCGACAACCCGCGCTTCGTCGTGCACTTCACCCCGACCCATGCCTCCTGGATGAACCTGGTCGAGGTCTGGTTCGGCATCGTCGAGCGGCAGGCGATCCGCCGCGGGGTGTTCAAGTCGGTCAAGGACCTCAACGCCAAGATCCGCGCCTTCATCGACGGCTGGCACGAAAGAGCGCATCCGTTCGTGTGGACCAAGACCGCCGATCAGATCCTGGCGAAGGCCAACCGTCCAACAACTTCAAATCCGCGGCACTAGACAACTCCGCCCAGAGAAGCCTTCGCGCGTGCCGGAGGGCCATTGGAGCCAGTCGATACGCTGACTGGTGGTTGGTCACTGATGTCGAGAAGAGGTAGAACCGCGGCCAGAGATCATGCGCGCGAGGGGTCGCCGGTGTTGTGTCACGACCTCAGGTATGCGCCGTTACACCGCGTACCCCTACTGTTCTTCCTCGACTAGTGGCGCGGATTTGAAGTTGTTGGACGGGGGCGCGTTTGTTCCAGCCCTCGATGTAGGCACGGAGCTTGCCGTTGAGGTCCTTGACCGACTTGAACACGCCGCGGCGGACAGCCTGGCGTTCGACGAGGCCGAACCAGACCTCGACCAGGTTCATCCACGAGGCGTGGGTGGGGGTGAAGTGGACCTTGAACCGCGGGTTCGCATCCAGCCAGTCGCGGATGTTCTTGTGCTTGTGGGCGGCGTAGTTGTCCATCACCAGGTGCAGCTCGACCGGCTCGCCGGTCTCGGGGGTCCACGGCGTCGCGGTAGGCCCGCTCGATCTGACGCAGGAAGGCGAGGAACTCCTGGTGGCGGTGCTTGGGCTTGAGTGCGGCGGTGACCTGGCCGGTGGCGATCTCGAGTGCGCCGAACAGGGTGGTGGTGCCGTGCCGGTAGTAGTCGTGGGAGCGACGCTCCACCTTGTCGGGCTTGCATCGGCGGGATCGGCACTGTGCGGTCCAGTGCCTGGATCTGGGACTTCTCATCGACGCTGATCACGATCGCGTTCGCCGGGGATGTCAGCGTTGGTGCCCAGGTAACAGCCCGCAGATGTCGGTGACCTTCTCGACCAGCTCGGGATCGGTGGAGAACCGGAACGACTCTGCCTTCCACGGCTTGATCATGTACGCCTTCCACGCCCGGGTCACGGTCTTGTCTCTCACGCCGAGTTCGCCGGCAAGCAGCCTGCTCGACCAGTGCGTCACGGCAAGCCTCTTCGGGGGCCGGGTCAGCGTCGCGGTCACCACCGCCGCGCGATCGACCTCGCGAGGCCGCCTGGAACGTTCGCGATCCACCCAGAAGGTGCTCTGAGTTCAGACCCGAACTGTTCAGGAACTAAAGACACGCGACACTAGCGCCCCGGCCAGGCGGGCAACCGTCCCCTCGACATCGCCGAGCTTGTCGAGCCCGAAGAGCCCGAGGCGGAAGGTCGAGAAGTCGTCGCCCTCGCCGCACATCAGGGGTACGCCCGCGGCGACCTGCATGCCCAGCGCCCTAAACGCGGCTCCGGACTTCAGATCCGGGTCGTCGGTGTGCACCACCACCACGCTCGGGGCTGCGAACTCGGGCGCCGCCACACTGGCGAACCCTCGATCGGCCAACAAGGAACGCACCTGGGCGCCCAGGCTCTCCTGAGCCGCGCGCAACTCGGGCAACCCCCGCGACACGGTCTCGCGGGCCATGGCCGCGTTGTGCGCGATCGAGTCCGTCGGCAACGTCGCGTGATAGGGCGTCTGACCCGCGACGTACGCCTCGCTGATGCCGAGCCACTTGCCCAGATCGACCGAAAAGCTCGAAGACTGAGTCGCCGCCACTGCCGAGACACCGCGCGGCCCGAGCAGCACATAGCCCGTGCACGGCGTGCCGCTCCAGCCTTTCTGCGGCGCCGACACCAGGACGTCCACATCCAAGGCGGTCATGTCGACCCACAACGCACCCGAGGCGATGCAGTCGAGCACCAGCAGCCCGCCGACGGCATGCACCGCGTCGGCGAGCGCGCGGACGTACGCATCTGGCAAGACGATCCCCGACGCTGTCTCGACGTGCGGGGCGAAGACGACCTTCGGCTTCGACGAGGCGATCGCGGCGACGACCTCGTCGATCGGAGCAGGAGTCCACGCCGCCAGGGGTGAGTCGGAAGTCGGGCGTGCCTGGCAGACCGTCACGTCGTCGGTGAGCGAACCCGCCTCGATGATCGCCGACCAGCGATAGGAGAAGAGCCCGTTGCGCACGATCAGCACCGGATCGCCGTGCACTAGCTGCCGCGCGATCGCCTCCATGGCGTACGACCCGCCGCCGGGCACGAGGGCCACCTGAGCAGCGCGATACGTCGTACGCAGCACCTCCAGGAGGCTCTGCATCTCACCGGTGAAACGCGCCGACATGTGGTTGAGCGAGCGGTCAGTGAAGACGACCGAATATTCGAGCAAGCCGTCAGGGTCGATCTCGGGGCGAGGCAGATTCAGGGGCAGTGTCATGCCCATAGAGCGTACGTCCCTCAGCGTCGCACCGGCTGCGACGTCACCCGCTGCATGGCTTCGTCCAGGTGGCGGTGACCGAGGGTCTCGTACCCGATCACGCTGATCCACGGCGCGAGCGCGAGCACGATCAAGGACAGGCCGAGGGGCGCGTTGGTGAAGCCCAGCGCGACGGTGACTCCGACCGTCACCAAGGTGGCCATGCAGAGCACCAGGTGGAACCGCTCCGACGTTGCGAGGATGCGGCTTGCGAGGAAGAAGAACAGCAGCACCCACGCCGCCAGGGGCAGGCCGATCGCGAGGATCGTGAGGCCCTCGGAGAGGTCGCTTTCGCCTTGGACGAAGTACGCCGCCACATGCAGTCCGGCGCCGGTAGCGGCCGTCGCGGCATACAGCGGCATGTGACCGTGGCCGAAGATCCAGCCGCGCGAGGGCTCGTGCTGCAGCACCTCGCCGAATGGGATCGCGAAATAGGTCCACCAGAGCCCGAACGCGATGCCGACGCCGGCCAGGGCGATCAGGCCCGCATCCCACGACCAGCCGGCCGTGTCGACCGCGGACTGCACCGCCATCGTGGTGCCGAGGATGACCTCACCCAAGGTAATGATGATCAGCAGTGAATACCGCTCGGCGATGTGGTGCGGATGCCACGGCGTCAGGGTCTGCCGGCCCTCGATCAGGCGCGGGCCGAGCATCTCCATGGCGAACATCACCGCGATCACGGGGGCCGCGACGGACATCTTCATGTGCAGCATCGCGGTGATGATCCAGAGAATCTGCACGACGAGGGTGTACGCGGCGTACCTGCGGCAGTCCGTACGCCGGGTCGGGTCGGCGTTGGCCGCGCGCAGCCAGAGGCCGACCATCGAGATCCGCATGATCACATAGCCCGCGACCACGATCGTGTTGTGGAACTCCCACTCGTTCATCCCGTGGAAGAGGTCGCCCAACCCGAGGGCGAGCACGATGACGCCGATCATCTGGATCAGCACCGACAGTCGCATCCCCCAGTCGTCGGTGTCGTACGCCGAGGAGAACCAGGTGAAGGTGAGCCAGGCCCACACGATCGCGAACATCGCGATCAGGAAGGCCACCAACCCGTTGAGGAAATGGCCCGACACCGTGGCGTGCGCGAACGCCGCACCCGCGAGGCTGAACGACACCACGATCGTCAGGTCGTACAGCAGTTCGAGCGTGCTGGCGACGCGATGCTCCTCACGGGTGTCGCGTCCGCGCATCGGGACCAGGCCATGGGGGCGTTCACTCACGACGGCAGCGTAGTTTTGGCTGCCATGGCCCGTGAACTTACGGCCGTCATCGGCGGCGGCATCGTCGGGTTGGCGATCGCGCGGGAACTGACCTTGCGCCGCCCGGGCTCTGACGTGGTCGTCCTGGAGAAGGAGTCGGCTGTCGGCACTCACCAGACCGGACACAACTCCGGCGTGGTGCATGCGGGCCTCTACTACGCGCCTGGCAGTTTGAAGGCTGCTTTGTGTACGCGTGGCAGGTCGCTGCTGCGTGAATATTGCGCGTCGCGAGGGTTGGCGTACGAGACCCTCGGCAAGCTGGTCGTCGCGGTGTCGTCTTCGGAGTTGGATCGGCTGGCGGCGTTGGAGCGGTCGGCGTCGTCGAACCTCGTGCCGGGCTTGACCCGTGTGGACGCGGCGGGCATCGCGGCGATCGAGCCGGGCGTACGCGGGATCGCGGCACTGCACTCGCCGCAGACGGCCATCACCGACTTCCGCGCGATTGCCGAGTCGCTGGCCTCCGACGTGGTGGCTGCGGGTGGTTCGGTGCGGCTCGGATGTGAGGTCGTCGCTCTCGTGCGTACGGCCGGTGGGCAGCGGATCGTGCTGGCGTCCGGGGAGTCGGTCTTGGCCCGGCAGGTGATCGTGTGCGGCGGGTTGCAGTCGGACCGGCTGGCCGGCCCGGGGTCTGACGACCTGCGGATCGTGCCGTTTCGCGGCGAGTATCTGTCGGTGCTGCCCGCCAAACAGGATGTCGTACGCGGGCTGGTCTATCCGGTGCCCGATCCCCGCTATCCGTTCCTGGGCGTGCACTTCACCCGGACCGTCACCGGCGGGCTGGAGATCGGGCCGAACGCGGTGCTGGCGCTGGCGCGGGAGGGCTATCGACGCGGCTCCGTCTCGCTCGCCGATGTTCGCGATCTGGCGACCTGGCCGGGCACCTGGCGATTGGCGCGTCGGCATTGGCGGACAGGTGCCCGCGAACTGCGTGGGTCGCTCTCGGTGCGTGCCTACCTGCGGCTCGCGCAGGCGTACGTCCCGTCGATCGGCTTAGCGGATGTGGAGCGCGGGCGGGTCGGCGTACGCGCCCAGGCGGTCGAGCGCGATGGTGCGCTGGTGGACGATTTCCGGATCACGCGATCCGACGGGGTGACGTGCCTGCGCAACGCGCCATCACCGGCCGCGACCTCGAGCCTGGCGATCGCCGAACACGTGGTCGCCGTTCTTCCCGGTGGTTGAGGTGGTTTCGAGACGCCCGCTGCGCGGGCTCCTCAACCACCGAGGTCGCACTACCGGTGGTTGAGGAGCGCCGCAGGCGCGTTGGGTCCTGAGGAGCCGACGAAGTCGGCGTCTCGAAGGGCTCGAAACCACGCCGCCTGTCAGGAAGGCTCCGCCGCCGCGCGCGTCAACCGCAACGAGACGATCCGATGACCGCTCATCTCCGTCACCTCCAGTGACCCGGCCGGGAACTCGGCGACCTCACCCACCTGGGGGATCCGGCCGAGCGCCGCGATCACGAAGCCCGCGACCGTCTCGTAGTCGCCCTCCTCCAGCGCGATCTCGCTGGCCTCTTCGAACTCGGGCAGGGTCAGCGACCCCGGCACGTGGTCGGGGTCGAGCGAGACCTGCTCGCCCAGGTCGTACTCGTCGGTGATCTCACCGACCAATTCCTCGACCAGATCCTCGAGCGTGACGATGCCGTCGGTGCCGCCGTATTCGTCGACCACGATCGCCATATGCGTGTTCTCCTCGCGCATCTGCGCGATCGCCGGGAGGAGCAGCACGGTCGACGGCAGCCGCAGGATCGGGCGCGCGATGGCGGCGACTCGGCGTTGGTCGCCCGCTTCGAGACCGAGCAGGTCGCGGATGTGCAGCAGGCCGATGACGTCGTCGAAGCCCTCGCCGGTGACGGGATAGCGGGAGTACGGCTGGTCGCGTACCTCGTCGGCGACGTCAGCCAGTCGCGCGCTGCCGTCGAGGAACGCCACGTCCGTCCGCGGGCGCATCACGCGCTTGACGGGAGTCTCGGTCGCCTCGAACACCTCTTGCAGGAGGCGGCGTTCGTCGTCTTCCAGGTCGTCGTGGGTGGAGACGAGTTCGCGCAGTTCTTCTTCCGACAGTTGCTCGCCCGCCGCGTGCGGGTCGCCCCCCAGCAGGCGTACGAAGACGTTGGTCGACAGTGACAGCAGCCAGATCACCGGGCGCATCAGCGTCGCGAAGCGGTCGAGGATCGGTGTGACCGCCAGCGCGATGGTCTGCGACTTCTGCAGGGCCAGGCGTTTGGGCACGAGTTCGCCGAACACCAGGCTGAGGTACGCGATCAACAGGGTCAGCACGATCAGCGCGGTCGTGTCCGCCGCCCCCTCGGACAGCCCGGCGTCCACCAGATAGGGCGAGAACGCGGGCGCGAGGGTCGAGCCTCCGTACGCCGCCGAGAGGAATCCCGCGACCGTGACGCCGATCTGCACCGCTGCCAGGAACCGGTTGGGATCGCGGGCCACCTTCGCCACCTTGGCCCCGCGGCCGCTCTGGCGCTCCAACGCCGAGAGTTGGCTGTCGCGCAGCGAGACGAGCGCGAGCTCGGTAGCCGCGAACACCCCACCCACCAGCACGAAGAGCAGGACGAGCCCGAAGCCGGTCAGGGTGGAGGAATCCATGACCGGGAAGGCTATCTGCCCCTCGTGCGGCGGACGAGTTCGAGCGTACGCGTGAAGCGGTGCGCCCTGGGTCGTGCAAAGACGGGCGAGTTCGAGCGTACGCGTGAACCCGCACCGAATCCGGACTGCTCAGCAGATGCGCGGCAACTGCTCCCCGATCGGGAGGTCGATCACGCGGGTGCCGCCCAGGCCGGTGCGCGACACCACCATCCCGGCGTGCTCGGCAACCACCGTCCCGATCCGGCAGGCACCAGCGCCGAGGGGGTGCGAGCGCCACAGCTCCAGCGCACGCTCGGCGTCGTCAGCCGCCACGATCGCGATCACCTTGCCCTCGTTGGCCACCTGCAGCGGGTCGAGGCCGAGCAGGCCGCACGCATCGCGTACGGATTCGGGGATCGGCAGATCGCGTTCGACCAGGTCGATGCCGACGCCGGACGCTTTCGCGATCTCGTTGGTCGTCGCCGACACACCGCCGCGGGTCGGGTCGCGCAGCACGCGGACGTCCACGTCGGCCTCCAACAGGAGCGAGACCAACTCGTGCACCGCCGCGCTGTCACTGGACACGCTGGTGCCGAACTCCAACCCTTCGCGACACGACATCACCGCGATCCCGTGCACGCCGATGTCGCCGTTGATCAGCACCACGTCGCCCGGTCGCGCCCGCGCTGGCCCGATCTCGACGCCGTCCGCGATCACGCCGACACCGGCGGTGTTGATGTAGACACCGTCGCCACTGCCGTGATCGACCACCTTGGTGTCACCGGTGACGATCTGCACGCCCGCGAGGGACGCCGCCGCACCCATCGCCGACGCGATCCGACCCAGCGTCGACATCTCGGTGCCCTCGGCGATGATGAAACCGGCCGAGAGGTAGAGCGGGCGCGCGCCCATCATGGCCAGGTCGTTGACCGTGCCGTTGACCGCGAGATCGCCGATGCAGCCGCCGGGGAAGAACATCGGCTTCACGACGTAGGAGTCGGTCGAGAACGCCAGCCGTCCACCCGGTGCGGGCAGCACGGCCGAGTCCCCGAGCCCGGCCTCGGAGACGGGCGGAACCGAAGCCGAGGCCGAGGCCGAAGACGGGGCCGACGAGCCGTACGACGGCAGGAATATGTTCTCGATCAGTTCGGCCGAGAGCACCCCGCCGCCGCCATGGCCCATCAGCACCTGGGGCGTGTTGCGCAACGGCAGCGGGCAGGACCAGCCCTCGAAGTCGAGGTCGTTCACGAGTCCCTCACCGAGCCGAGACGTCGACCAGGTCGAGGCGGCGATAGGCGAAGTACGCCGCGCACGCACCCTCCGACGACACCATCGTCGCGCCCAGCGGGACCCGCGGGGTGCACTCCTTGCCGAAGGCCGAGCATTCGTTCGGCTTGATCAAGCCCTGCAACACCTCACCCGAGCGGCACAGCGGTGACTCCTCGGTGCGGATGTCGGTGACGTGGAAGCGCTGCTCGGCGTCGAACTCGGCGTACGCGGGCGAAAGCCGCCACCCCGACAGCGGGATCTCGCCGATGCCGCGCCAGGTGCGGTCGGTGACCTCGAAGACCTCGCGCAGCACCGCCTGAGCGGCCGGGTTGCCGGCCGGCGGCACGGCGCGGGGGTACGCGTTCTCGACCTCGTGGCGCCCCTCCTCCAACTGCAGCACCGTCTTGCGGATGCCCTCCAGGAGGTCGAGCGGCTCGAATCCGGTGACCACGATCGGCACCTCGTACTTCTCCGCGAGCGGCGGGTATTCGGCCGTGCCCATCACGCTGCACACGTGACCGGCGGCGAGGAAGGCCTGCACCCGACACGACGGCGACTCCATGATGGCCGCGATCGCCGGCGGCACCAGCACATGGGAGACCAGCAGGGAGAAGTTGCCGATCCCCTGCTTGCGTGCCTGCACCACCGTCATCGCGTTGGCCGGCGCGGTGGTCTCGAAGCCGATGCCGAAGAAGACGACCTCCTTGTCGGGGTTCTCTCGCGCGATCGTGAGCGCGTCCATCGGCGAATAGACGACGCGTACGTCTCCGCCCTGGCTCTTGATCGTGAACAGGTCGTCGCGACTGCCGGGCACCCGCAACATGTCGCCGAAGGAGCAGAAGATCACCTCGGGCCGCCGCGCGATCGCCAGCGCCCGGTCGATGATCTCCAGCGGTGTCACGCACACCGGGCAGCCGGGACCGTGGATCATCTCGATGCTGTCGGGCAGCAACTGGTCGATGCCGTGCCGGATGATCGAGTGTGTCTGGCCGCCGCACACCTCCATCAGCGCCCACTTGCGGGTCGTGATCGCCTTGATCTGGTCGAGCAGCTTCATCGCCAGTTCGGGGTTGCCGAACTCGTCGAGATACTTCACAACTGCACTCCCTTCTCGCGGGCGGCGAGTTCGAAACCGTCGCCGAACTCCTCCTCCAAGATGCCGAGCTTCTCGAACATGGCGAGCGTCTCCATCGCGGATTTCTCGTCGAGTTCCTGGATCGCGAAACCGACGTGCACGATGACGTACGCGCCCTCGGCGGTGTCGGGCAGATAGGCCAGACAGACCTTCTTGGTGACGTCTCCGAACTCGACGTCGGCCATCCGGGTGCCGCTCTCGTCGAAGATGCGGGTGACCCGGCCGGGGACGGCTAGACACATGGCGTTCAGACCTCTCGAAGGGTGGAGTTGAGCTCGTCCGAGTGAGCGAGCGTACGGGTTCCGACGGCGACCTGTCCCAGAGACAGACCGCCGTCATTCGCGGGGACGAGCCGGTGGGTGAGTGGCGTCAGGCCGTGCTCGCGCAGCGCGTCGCTGAGCAGGGCGAGCAGCAGCCGGTTGACGAAGACTCCGCCGCTGAGTCCGACCTCGGTGACGCCCACGCGGGCGGCCGTCGAAGCCGCCAGCCCAGCGCAGGCGCGCGCGAGCTCGACATGGAAGGCGTACGCCAGCGCGCCGGGCTCGGCCTGCGACGTCACCAGCGCGCGAATCAGCGGCGCCGGGTCCAGCACGCCGTCGAGCGTCGGCAACGACAAGGCCACGACCGGCTCGTCAGGATGAGCGCGCCGCCACTGCCGCGCGGTCGCCTCCAACTCGATGGCGGCCTGGGCGTCGTAGGAGATCCGCTGCCGTACGCCCAGCAGTGCCGAGACCACGTCGAAGAGCCGCCCGGCGCTGCTGGTCGCGAGCAGGCCGGAGTCGAGAGCATGCGACTTGGCCAGGAATGAGGACTCTGCGTCCGACAGGCCGAGGTCGACGGCGGTGGGATCGACGCCTGCGTCCAGCAGGGCGATCAGCGCGGTGCGTGCGGGGTGGCGTACGCCCCCATCTCCGCCTGGCAACCGCACCGGCCCGAGGTGCCCGAGCCGGGTCGCGACCGTGCTGCGCTGGTCGAGCAGCAGCAGCTCGCAACCCCAGATCGTGGCGTCGCAGCCGAAGCCGGTGCCGTCGAGCACCCACCCCAACAGCGGCGCATCGAGGCGCCCGTGCTCGGCCGCCAGCGACGCCAGGTGGGCGTGGTGGTGCTGCACCTCCAGGAGAGGTACGCCAGCCGTCGTCGCGAAATCTTGCGCCCAGGCTCGCGAGGCATACCCAGGGTGCCGGTCGGCGACCACGAGAGCCGGCGCGACCTGCTGGAAGTCCAACAACGCAGCAGTCACGCGACCGTGTGCGACTCGGCCGGCCAGCGCCTCCAGGTCCCCGACGTGGGTCGAGACGTGGGCGCGGCCATGGGCGGCCAGCGCGACGGTGTTCTTGAGCTCGGCGCCCGCCGCGAGCACGGGAGCGGTGTCACACCCGAGGTCCACCGGCAGCGGCGCATAGCCGCGCGAGCGGCGTACGGGCACCGCGCCGGTCGCTCCCCACGCGATCACGCTGTCCTCGACCGGCACCGCGATCTCACGGTCGTGCCACAAGAACCCGTCCGCGAGCGCGCTCAGCCGCGCGAACGCGTCCTCGTCGCGATAGCTCAACGGCTCCCCGGAGGTGTTGCCCGAGGTCATCACCAGCACCGGCGTACGACCCAGGCGTGCGCGCAGGTCCGCGAGCAGCAGGTGGTGGACCGGGGCGTAGGCCACCATCACGCCGAGTTCGTCGAGCCCCGGCGCGACCGACGCCGCGACTCGGGCGTCCGGCAGTGTCGGCAGCAGCACGATCGGACGGGCTGGTGAGACCAGAAGCCTGGCAGCGTCCGGGGCGAGATCGACGATCGATGCCGCCGCGTCGACATCCGCCACCATCACCGCGAACGGCTGAGCGGGACGTTGCTTGCGAGCGCGCAATGTCTCGACGGCCGACGTCGAGGTGGCGTCGCAGGCCAGGTGATAGCCCCCGATCCCCTTGATTGCCAAGATCGCGCCCGACGCCAGCGCGTCGACCGCCGACGCGAGGGCGACCTCACGACTGGACTCCAGACCTGCGACGCTGAAGCGCAGCACCGGCCCGCAGTCGTGGCATCCGATGGGCTGCGCGTGATAGCGCCGGTCGAGCGGGTCGGCGTACTCCTCGCGGCAGCGACTGCACATCTCGAAGGGCGCCATCGTGGTCACCGGGCGGTCGTACGGCAGGTCGCGGATGATGCTCAGCCGCGGGCCACAGTTCGTACAGGTGATGAAGGGGTGCCGGAAGCGACGATCCGTCGGGTCCGCGCATTCGGCGAGGCACTCGGCGCACACGGCCGTGTCGGGGGAGACGAGCGTACGCACGCCGCCGCCGGCCGAAGACTCGGTGATGGTGAACGCGGCTGCCCCGATTGGCGCGATGTCGCACGATCCCACCGAGTCGATCCGCGCGAGCGGGGGCGCCTCCTGCTCCAGGCGCCGCCCGAATTCCACGAGCTCGTGCTCGGACCCTTCGACTTCGATCACCACGCAGGCCGAGTCGTTGCGACACTCCCCACTCACGCCCAACTCCCGCGCCAGCCGGGCCACGTGGGGGCGGAAGCCGACCCCCTGCACGATGCCGCGTACGAGGAACCGGCGACGGATCACCACGGTCGTCATCGGCGTTCCCAGATCACGACCCGGTTGTTGCCCGAGTCGGCGATCGCGAGGAGTTCGCGCTCACCGGCGTGCCAGCACAGGCCATAGGGCCAGCAGAGCGTGTCGGCGCTGACCTGGTCCCAACGGTTCTCGCCGTTGGCGCCGAGGTCGGGTTGGGCCAGTGCAGTGGTCGGCGCCCACACCTGGGAGACCGACTCCTGCAGCAGCACCCGGTTGTTGGCGGTGTCCGCGACCGCGAGCGCGCCGTCGACGCCCGCGATGCCGTACGGGAACCGCAGCCGGCCGACCTGGGACTGGTAGGGGAACTCGCCGCCGGAGGCGAAGTCCTCCTGCCCCAGCACCAGGTCGGCCGGCTGGTCCGACGCCGGGTGCGTCTTCCAGCCGAGGACGCGGTGGTTGCCCGCGTCGGCGATCCACACCCCGCCTCCTGCCATCGGGGCGAAGTCGTGCGGCCACCGGAAGGAGTCGGCGGCGACCGGGCCACCGCGGTTCTCCTCGCGCGCTGCCGGGCCGGGCTGGCCGAGGATCACGTCGGCCGGTTGGCCGGGCGCCGGGATGCCGTCGTGCCAGATCAGGACGCGTCTGTTGCCGGTGTCGGCGACATAGAAGCGACCGTCGAGCAGGGCGATCCCGAAAGGCCAATAGAACGTGGTGGCGCTCGGCTCGCCGCCGGAGTTGGGCTCGGTGACCGTGGCGTACGGCTGCCCGATCACGTGATCGGGAGGGGTGTCGGTCCGCGTCGGGATCGAGTCCCAGATCAGCAGTCGGTGATGCCAGGCGTCGGCGATGACCAGACGGTCGCCGTCGCGCACGATGCCTGTCGGCAGGTGCATTCCACGAGCAGGTCCTCCGGCCCCCGGCCCTTCGCTGTGTTCGTCGGGCTGACCGAGTACGACTGCCGCGGGGGCGCCGTCGGCGTCCGGCACTGCCTGCCAGATCAGCACGCGGTGGTTGCCGGTGTCGGCCACGATCACCAACTCGTCATCAACGTGGACGGCGCGCGGTGCGTACAACCAGGCGGCGGTCGGCTGAGCGGGCGGCAGCAACAGCCCACCAGGGGCCGGAGCGCCGAGGACGACCCGGGGGACCCAACCCCCGTACGCCGCCAGCGGCACCGGCGCTCCCGAGCCCATCAGCCACCCGTCCTGCGCTCCAGGAGGTTGATCTGAGGTCAACACCGAGATCCGTACCATCAGTCGTCCCTGGCTCGGACCCAGATCGAGGTGCCCACCACCCGCAACGGCAATGACTCGAGTGCGGCGCCCGGCAGCGTCAGGCACTGCCCTTCCTCGGCGTCGAAACACATCCCGTGTCCCGCGCAGGTCAAGGTGCCTGCGGACTCGTCGACCAATGCGTCGACCAAGGTGCGGCCCTGGTGTGCGCAAGCATCGACGTACGCCGTGAGCCGACCGCCGATGTTGACCACGATCGCCTCGACTGGAGCCGAGTCGGTCGGTCGCAGGGTGACCCCCCGCAACCGATCGCTGTCGATGTCGCCGAGCGAGGCGACCCGAGTCCACCCGGCGGCGAGCAGTTCCTCGGACTCGTCGACGGGACGCACCGTCAAGGAGTCGAGCGGGATCAGAGTCGGGGTCGGATCATTGGGCAGCACCTCGATCGCGCGCAGTCCGGGCACGGCCGCGAGCAGCGCCTCCTCGACGCCGTTGCGCATCGTCACCGCCGCCATCGAGCAGCCGTTGCAGGCGCCTTGGAGGCGCACGTACGCGATCGAATCCTCGACGTGGCTCAGCTCGACGTCCCCGCCGTGCGACTGCAATCCGGGACGCACCTGATCCAGTGCCTGGCGGGCCAGCGTCAGCGGGTCGGGCCGGATGATGCCGTGCATCCCGAGCAGCATGCGTACGCCCGGATCGTCGACCAACCCGTAGAGCAGCTCGCGCCCACGATCGTCCTCGCGCAGACGGCGTACGACCGTCACCAGACCGTCCTTGTGCAATGCGTTGAGCGCATCGAGCGCGTCCTGAGCCGCTGCGCGGGCAGTCGGGTCAAGAGCGGCGATCCGGGCCATCGCGTCGTCCAGGCGCGCGGCGTGGCGTTCGAGTGCGTCCGGATCGGCGTCGGTCATCGTCATCGCGACTCGCTCGGATCCGAAGTCGGCCGAGTCGACGGGTCGACCACGGTCACGGTCGGGCGCGGCGGCGGACCCTCTCCTGCGGGCATCGCAGTGACGCCCATCCCGGACGTGAAGACCCCCTCGGTCTGGGGCATCCGGGCCATCTGCTCGACCTGGCGGGTGAGATCGGCGAGCTCGGCATCGACGTCTTGGACACTCGCCTTGCGGATCTCGTCCAGGATTCCGCGTACGGCCAGCGCCGCGTCGTGGTCGAGGTGCTCCTCGAAGAGGAACCTGGCCTCCACCAGCTTGGCGCGTGCGTCCTCGAAGACGCCGAGGTGGGCCAAAGCGTTGCCCTGGTTGGCGAGCAGCCGCGCGCGCCCGAGCGGGTCGTGGTGTCGTACGCCGGAGGCCAGCACCTCCTCATAGAGCTCGACCGCCTCGACCAGGTTGTCGCCTTGGTGCGTCGAGGGCGTGTAGATCAAGGCATTGGCCAGGTTGAGCGTCGCCGTCGACCACTGCGCGGGATAGCGGTCCACCTCGAACACCCGCCGGCAGGCCCGCAGTGCCTGGGTGGCCACGCCGAGGCGGAGTTGGTCGGTCGCCTCGGTCATCGGGACGGCCAGTTGCGCCGTCGCCAGGTTGAGGTTGAGGCTCGCCCACAGCACCGGATCGGACTGTTCGGTGACGCGCTGCAGACCCGCGTAGTAGTGCCCCATCGCCTCTTGCAGCGACTCACGAGGGTCGCCGTGTCCACTGGCCGCGTTCTGCTGGGCCGAGGAGCCGAGCTGGAGGCAGAGTTCGGCGGCGACGTCGGTGAGGTCGGTGTCGGCGAGTTCGTCGATCGCTCGGGTCAGAGACTCGTACGCGCGCGGGTCCCCCGACTGGGCCAGCAGCATCCCGGCGTTGCCGCGAAAGACCGCCGCGGCGGCACCCTCGGCCAGATCGGCCGCCGCCAACAAACCGTCGACGAGGTCGCCGGCCCCACTCGTCGCGCGTGCTGCGAGCACGAGCGCGGCCACCTCCGCGACACAGTCCGGGCCGGGCAACGGCGGCGCCATCGGGTGGTGGCTGATCATGGAGAGCACGACGTCCACCAGTGGAGCGACGGATCCCGGCAGCTCCGCTCGGATCACCTCGGCCCGGCCAGGATCAGGGTCGAGCACCCAGGCGTTGTACGCCGAGATCGCGTCGTCCCCGGTGAAGAATCCGGACGTCGGCTCGTCCTCGTGCACCGCCCGATGGCCCTGCATCGACGGCGGCCAGACCTCGGGGCGACGCCCCTGGACCAACGCCGTCCTGGCGGCGTCGGTGTCACGACCCGACGGGACCAGGAGCATGCCCGCTGGGAAACCGAAGGCCCCCAGCGGCTGCGGATGGTCGAGGTCGGTCAACTTCCAGCCCCCGAGAAGGGGCCGGCGAGTCGTACGATCAGCGCGCCACGCGCTGCGTCCCACTCCGCGTCGAAGGTGCCCCCCGGCACCTGCGCGAAGTCGAACACCTCGTGAATGAGGACCGTACGCTCGCCGGCCGCGTTTCGCTGCCGCAGCACCAGGCCCCCATTGGCTGGTGAACGGAGCGGAACGAGAATGAGGTCCGAGCCGTCGAGGGCGGCGACCAGCACGTCGTGCGGGAAGCGGCTCGCGGCGAGCTCGGCACTGAGGTGGAGATAGCCGTCGGCGGTCAGCTCGACGGTGTCCTGGTGAGAGTCAGCCGGATAGAAGTCGCGTTCCAACATCGCCGCGACCTGCTCGACCCCGGCGTCGACCGCGGGCGACAGCTCGGCGCCCGGCTCGTACGACTCCGCCTCGATCAGGAACACGGTGATGTCGGTGGGTCGCTGCGGCCCGAGCAGCCAGGTCGACAACGCCAGCGCGTGATCCCAGCGGAAGTTGTGCGAGTGCAGGCCGTCCATCGGCAGGTCGGTCAACTCGTCGGCGGGGACCCGGTAGAGCGTGCCCGGCTGGGCAGCCGTTGACGAGGCGTCAACAATCACGACTCGGGAAGCGCCGCGCATGGCGAACGCGACGTCCATCCCGGCCGTGCCGCCGTCCACCAGGCGTACGCCGTCGGGCACCCCGCGCGTGAACAGCCGACGGATCAACACCGGCCCCGCGGCGTCGTCGCCGCGCAGGATGTTCCCGCAGCCGATGACCAGCAGGGCGCACGGATCCGGCTCGAACCCGTCGTCGAGCAATTCGTGCGGCGCTGTCGCGGTGTCAGACCATGCCATTGATCACGAACTTGTTCAGTTGGCGACCGCTCTTGCCGTCGTAGGCGTGCACGGTGCAGACCAGGCACGAGTCGTACGACCGCGCGACGTGGCCGAGTTCGACCGGGTCCTCGATGTCGGCGATGGGCGTGCCGACGAGAGCCTGCTCCATGGGTCCCACGGAGCCTTCGGCGTCGCGCGGGCCGATGTTCCAGGCGGTCGGCGTGATCACCTGGTAGTTCTCGATCTTGCCGTCCTCGATCACGATCCAGTCCTGGAGCGCACCGCGCGCGGCCTCCGTGGCGCCCCAACCCTTGCCCGAGGTCAACTCCTCGGGCTTGGCGTAGAAGCTGCCGTGCAGGTCGATCTGGCCGAGCCATTGCATGACCCACTTGAAGTACTTCGGCGCCTCGTGCATCCGGGCCATCTGGCGGGTGAAGACCGAGGGGCCGATCTTGTCCAGCATGTCCTTGAAGAGCGGGTCGTTGTCCTGGTGCGCCGCTGCGTTCGGTCCGGCAGCGGCGATCCGGCGCGCCAGGGGTCCGGCCTCCAGCGGGACGTACCCGACGCCGGGCACGTCATAGCGCGGCGACTTCGCCCACGAGTACTTGCCGTCCTGGCGAGCCGTGCGCGGGTCGAGCGGGTTGGTCTGGCCCTCCCACGGGTGCAGCAGCGTCGAGCCCTCGTACGAATAGAACGAGTGGCTCACGTCCTCCGCGACCCGCATCTGGTCGTAGTCGTGCCACTGGCCGTCGGCATAGATCGCGCCGCGGCCGATCAGCGCGTCCTGGCGGCCCTCCACGGTGGGATCGGTGTAGCGACTGGGATCGAAGTACGTGCCCGGCGCGATGAAGTTGCCCGGACCCGCGCCGTACTTGTCCAGTCCGATCTCCAGCGCATAGCGGATGAAGAAACCGCAGTCGGAGTTGCGCTGCGACTCGTTCTCCTCCACCCACTCGAGCATGTCCTCCCACGTCTTGATCTCCAGCCAGCGGTCGACCGAGCAGCCGAGCCACTCCTTCTCCAGCCAGTTGTCCTTCCAGTGGTTGAGGATCGCGGTGGCGCGGGTGATGTCGGCCAGGTTGGGGGCACTCATCACGCCGCCCGGGACCATGAAGGAGGAGTGCGGCCACTGCCCGCCGAAGATCGCGTACACCTCGACCGGCTTGCCCGAGAGCACGACACCCTTCTGGTACGCGGTGCCGACGTACGGCGCGAACCGGCGCACGGCCTCGTCGTACATCGGCGAACTCGCGTAGCTCTTGTTGACCAGATCGATCGCGAAGAGCGCATAGAAGTAGCGCGGGATCGACTGCAACGTCTCGCACGCCTGCGCGATGTTGCGGATCAGCGTCGCGTTCTCCGGGACGTGGGTCTGCCAGGCGGTGTCGAGTGCGTAGCAGGCCTTGTAGAGGTGCGAACCGCCGCAGATGCCGCAGATCCGCGGCGTCACGACCAGGCCGGCCTGCGGGTCCTTGCCCTTGAGGATGATCTCGAAGCCGCGGAACATCGCGGCCTCGGTCCACGCCGACGTGACGACGCCGTCCTCGATCGTGACGCGCACGTCGAGGTCGCCCTCGACGCGCCCCAGGGGAGAGACGAAGAGGTCGAGAGCTTCGGAGCCGGAGGCGGGGTTCTCGGTGACGGTCATGGGTCAGCTGCCTTTCAGACCACGAACATGTCTTCTTTGGACCACTGCGGTGCAGCGATCCGGGCGGCGGCGGCGTGCGCCATGTAGGTCAGGTGATCGGTGCCCTCGGGCACCTCCTTGGGGATCGTCCCCGAGACCTTCTGGGTCTTGAAGACGGTGCCTTGGGCGAGATCGAAGAACGGGAACTCCGGTTCGGTGCAGCCCAGACACGGCATCCCGGCGCGGGTCTTGGACGACTGTCGGTTCCACAGGATCCGGTTGCACGGGCTGTGCGTCATCGGGCCACGGCAGCCGAACTCGTAGAACAGACAGCCCGTACGCGTGCCCTCACCGAACGCCATCGTCGACTGCTTGTATTCGAAGAACTGCACGCGTGTGCAGCCGGTCTGGGTGAAGGTCTTGAAGAACGTCTGCGGCCGGTGCAGGTCGTCGAGGGCGATGTCGCCGGCACGGCCGGTGGCCAGCGCGACCAGGATCTGGGTGATCCAGTCGGGGTGGGCCGGGCAGCCGGGGATGTTGATGACAGGCAGGCCGGACTTGGACTTCCAGTCGGGGCCGAGGAAGCCGCCGCGCTCGCGCTTGTGGAACTGCAGGCCGGTCGAGTCACTCGGGTTGGGCTCCATCGCGGGGATGCCGCCCCAGCAGGCGCAGTCGCCGATCGCGACCACGATGCTGGCGGCCTCGCACAACTCGGTGATCCAGTCGATCATCGGCCGGTCGGCGAACATGTCCATCGCGCCCGAGCCGTCGGGCCCCTGGATGACGGTGCCCTCCAGGACGAAGATGTCGAGGGGGCGCTCGCCACTGACGCAGTCGGTGAAGATCTTCTTGGCCTGGTCGCCCAACTCCATGCCGAGCGAGGGATGCCACAGCAACTCAAGCCCGAAGTCGACGATCAGGTCGACCACGTTGGGCTCCTCGGCATTGAGGAACGACATCGTGTTGCCCGAACACGCGCCGGCTTGGAACCACAGCACAGATGACATGACGGATCCTTTCCTCAGGCCTGCTTGAGTTCGCGCCCCACGGCGCGGGCGACGGTGGCGAAGAAGCTGAGGGCCCGGTTGATGTCGGGGTCCTTGAGCAGTTTGAGCAAAGTCAGCGGACCGCCGATCTCGACCGGCTGGCCGGCGAAGTCGTTGCTGCCGCGGACCAGGCCGCGGGCCAGCGTGTCGACCTGGTCGAGTGCGCCTGCGCTCACCTCGGCCGTGGCGATCAACTTGTCGATCGCTCCGCTGTCGGCCATCCGGCTCAGGGCCGGCGCGGCGGCGGGGAGCGTACGCGCGATCGCACTGCCTGCCGCGACGAGTTCGGCGAGGTCGAGCGGGGACTGTGAAGCGCCGCCCTCGACCGCGCCGCGAAGTTCGTCCAGTCCCGCGGCCAGGCTGTCGCCGATCACCTCGGAGCGGGAGACGAACTGGTCGAGGCTCTCGACCAGCAGCGCGAGCAGGTCGGCGTGGTCGAGCACTTTGGAGAGCGCGCCCACGACGGCGGGGTCCTGGAGACGCTCGACCAGGGCGTCGGCCGACTGAGCCTGCGTGGCAGTGTGCGTCGCGGTCATGGTCCCCTCCCCGTCTTGACGTCCGCGGAATGTAAGTCCGATCACAATGACTTGAATATCGAGAACCCGCAGGGACTATCACAAAAGCGCAAGAACCTTGGTACGGATGCGAAATCGCGCTTACCCTCGGCGCCATGGCGTGGGTCCCTCGACTGCGGTTCATCAACAGCGATCGCACCCGCCTGCCCGTACGCCAGCGCAAGCGTCCGCGCGGCGTACCCAACGCGCTGGCGGACTATCCGGTTGCGTCGACCGCCGATCGCAAGATGGCGGTCGAGGTGACCAGCCAACTGTTGGGGCGCTGCGAAGTCCGTCCCCGGCCGGGCCAGCGAGAGCGGCTGCAGTGCAACCTGTACGCCTTCCAGGCCCTCGACGTGACCTTGGCCTATCTCGACTACGGGGTGGCTACGGATGTGGCGGTCTCGTCGGCGCACGACTGCTACACGGTGCACATGACGACCTTCGGCGAGGCACGCGTACGCATCGGCGCCCAGGCGCATGACCTGTCGGCGTACTCGGCTCTGGTGGTCTCGCCCGGAACGGCGTACGAACTCAACCTCGCCCACGACTCGCCGCAGCTGATCGTGCGGATCGAACGCGATGCGATGGAGCGCCAGCTCTCCCGGATGATCGGGCGCTCCCTGCCGGAGACGTTGCGGTTCGAGCCGGTCAGCGATCTGACGACCGAGGCCGCGACGCGGTGGCACGGTGCGCTGACGATCATCTCGACCGAGTTGATGTCGCCGCGCTCATTGCTGCACGCGGGCGTGGGCGCCACGGCGCTGGAGGAACTGCTGATCTCCACGCTGCTCTATCTGCAGCCGTCCAACTACTCGTCGCGGCTGCGGCTGGCGCCGACCAAGTCGGGTCGGGTCGCGGTCACGCGCTCGGTGGACTACATCGAGCAGCACCTGGCCGAGCCGATCAGCCTGACCGATCTCGCCGAGCACACGAAGATGTCGCCGCGCTCGATCCAGGCCGGTTTTCGCGAGGACCTCGACACCACGCCCGTGGCCTACATCCGCGATCGTCGATTGGATCGGGTGCGCCAGACCCTGATCTCGGCGCAACCCGGTGACGGCACCAACGTCACGGAGGCAGCACAGCGGTGGGGATTCAGCCACCTGGGCAACTTCTCGGTGACCTATCGACAGCGCTTCGGGGAGTCGCCGTCGGAGACGTTGCGCCGATGAGGGGACGCGCTCGTGCATGAACTCTCGCTGTGTCGCAGCATCTTCGCGGTGGTGGACGAGGCAGCCGCCGGTCGCGCCGTGCGGACCGTGCATCTTCAGGTCGGGCAGTTGCGCCAGGTCGTCCCCGAGACCCTGGTGTATTGCTGGGGTCTGGTCACCGAGGGGTCCTCGTTGGGCGAGGCGGCGCTGGAGATCGACCACGTACCCGTCCGGCTCTCGTGTCGGGCGTGCGGGGAGACGACCGAAGTAGGCCACGTACTCGTCCTGGTCTGTGCCGCCTGCACGTCAGGTGACATCGAGATGGTGAGCGGCGAAGAGTTCATGGTGACCTCCCTCGACGTCGAGTCAGCAGATATCCCCGCCGAGTCCGCAGAAGTTACGCAGCAAGGAGGGTCCTGATGGGCCGATTCCATCGCCACGACGATGGCACCGAACACTCGCACGACCACGACCACGACCACGATCTCGGGCACGATTTCGGGGACCACAGCGCGTACGACACCGGCACCGAACGGGTCGAGGTCCTGGAGCGGATCTTCGACGAAAACGACCGTGCGGCAGCGGCCAACCGCGCTCGGTTGGATGCCGCTGGCGTACGTTGCCTCAACCTGATGTCCGCACCCGGAGCCGGCAAGACCACGCTGCTCGTCCACACGCTCGCGCACCTGCGCGACCAAGGCGTACGCGTCGGGGTGGTCGAGGGCGACATCGAGACCTCGATCGATGCGGATCGCCTTGCCGGGCTCGGTGCGCAGATCTCGCTGCTCAACACCGGCAACGGCTTCGGCGGCGAGTGCCACCTCGACGCGCCGATGGTGGCGCGCGCTCTCGCCGGGCTCGACCTCGACGGTCTCGATCTGGTGCTGGTGGAGAACGTCGGCAACCTGGTCTGCCCTGCGGAGTTCGACGTGGGCGCGCACCGGCGCGTGATGGTCGCGTCGATCACCGAGGGGGAGGAGAAGCCGCTGAAATACCCTGTCATGTTCCGCGCCGTCGATGCGGTGGTCGTCAACAAACTCGACCTGCTGCCGCACCTCGACTTCGACCTCGAACGCTTCCGGGCCAACCTCCAGCAGGTCAACCCGGGCGTCACGGTGATCGAGTTGTCGGCTCGTACTGGTGAGGGCGTCGAGGCCTGGTACGAGTGGCTGGCCGCCGACTGATGCTGCCGCAGATCCTCTCGCGCGACCTCGGCTTCCGCTGGGCGACGCCATCTGGTGAGCCGGCGCCGCTGGTGACGTTGCTCGACCTGCCGGGCGCCGAGCCCGACCGTTGGTTGCCGACCCACCTGGAGGCGCTCGACGACCTGCTGATCGCGGTCGCCTCGTCGTACGGAGAGGTGCTCGGCGGCGCGCGTCCCGCGACTCGCGACGAGCGCGAGGGGTTGACCTCGGCCTACCGCGAGATCGATCGGGCTTCGCACGAGTACGCAGTGGCTCACGCGGTCGCTGCGTTGCCCGACGACGTACGAGCCGGACAGATCATCGGGACCGGCGCCTTGATGAGCATCCGCGCGAGATTCGCTTTGGGATTGACCGGGCCAGCTCCGTTCGAGGGGGAGTTGGATTCTCCGCCGGAGGGCGCGGTCGGCGGGACGTGCGACCTGACCTGGGCGTCGACCGATGCGGACTGGCGCGGCGCTCGGTGGATCGTGACCACGACCACCGGGCAGCGATTGCCCGCCACCTTGGGAATGCTGCTCTTCGATTCTTCCGGCGTACACAAGGACGCGGCTCTCGACGAGCATCGTGACGCGCTGACCCGGGTGACCCGTGCGTTGGGTGGCGTCGGCGATCGAGGCGCCGAGCCGGCTGCACTGGCGCCCGGGATCGAACCGATGGCCGCCTCCGGTGCGCTCGACTGGCTGCTCTTCGACTGGATCATGGCGCACCGCGAATCACCGGACTCCGGAGCCGTGGAGATCCGCTCGGGCCGGATCGCCGATGTCCGGATGCTCGTTCTCGCGGCGGCGACTTCGGCGTCCGTACGCTCCCGCTTCGACCTGGGGTTGCTGGACTAGTTGCAGGCGGGGTGCTCCCCCGATGCGGAAGAACTGCGGCCCCAGGCGGGCTCGCAACGCCGGATTGATCCACCCCGGCCGCAGTTCTTCCAGCTCGGGCGGCCCCGGCCGCAGTTCTTCGCGACCCACGCATTACCGAGGAGTAACCTGGATTTCATGACTAGTTCTGCGCTCGTCCTGGGCGGCGGCGGACTCACCGGCATCGGCTGGGAAGCGGGGCTGCTCAAGGGCCTCGCCGACCGCGGGATCGACCTCAGCACGGCCGACACGGTGGTCGGCACCTCGGCCGGTTCGGTCGTCGGCACCCTGATTCGCAGTCTCCCGCTCGACGAGGTGTACGACCTCCAGGTCGCACCTGCCGATGCCGAACTCGGGGCCGAGTTCGGTCCGATGACGATGCTCAAGCTGGCGCCGGCCGTGCTGCTGCCGGGCGCCTCACGTACGAAGCGCAAACGGATCGGGTCGGTCGCGCTCAGAGCCCATCCCGCCGGCGGGAAGGAGCGGGTGCAGATCATCCGCGACCGGATCAAGATGACCGAGTGGCCCGAGGGTGAGCTGCGGATCACGGCCGTCAAGGCCGACACCGGCGCCTTCCGCGTCTTCACCAAGGACTCCGGCATCGACCTCGTACACGCGGTCGCAGCCAGTTGCGCGGTGCCGCTGATCTGGCCTGCGGTCTCGATCGCGGACGAGCCCTACATCGACGGTGGGATGCGCTCGACCGCGAACGTCGACGTCGCCAGCGACGCCACCGACGTAGTGGTGGTGATCGCTCCGCTGCCGCAGGCGTTCAGCCGCAGCACCCGCATCTCCACCCAACTCGGCCGCTGCAAGGCCGAGCGCAAGGTCGTGATCACGCCGGATGCACAGGCACTGGCGGCCTTCGGCAAGAACGTCCTCGATCCGGCCAAGCGCGCGGACGCGGCCCGTGAGGGTCTACGTCAGGCGGAAGAGGTCGCCGAGAAAGTGCGCGCCGCCTGGGAAGGGTGATCGCGCGCAGCGTGGTTTCGAGCCCTTCGAGACGCCGACTTCGTCGGCTCCTCAGGAACCAACGCGCTTGTGGCGCTCCTCAACCACCGGCGGGTGGAGGGCGTGGTGAGCAGCCGGTAGTTTCGACCCGTGGCCACGAGCATCTACCTCGCCTCTACCGAAGGCGGCTCGGGCAAGTCCGCGATCGCGCTCGGACTGCTCGAACACCTCGCCCGCACGGCCGGACGGGTCGCGGTCTTTCGACCGCTCGTACGCTCCACCGAGGAACCCGATCACCTGCTCGAACTCCTGCTGTCGCGCCTGCCAGGTGAGTCGGCTCAACAAGACTGCGTCGGAGTGACGTACGACGACCTCCACGCCGACGAATCCGCTGCGATGTCTCGCATCGTCGACCGCTTTCACGCGGTCAGCGAGCAGGCCGAAGTCGTCGTCGTCGTCGGCAGCGACTTCACCGACGTGACCACGCCCACCGAGTTCGCCGACAACGCGCGGATCGCGGCCAATCTCGGGGCGGCGATGCTGGTGATCTTGCCGGCTGCGGAGCGTACGGCCGCCGCGTCGGGCGCCGCCGCGGAGATCGCGATCCAGGCTGCCGCCGACCATCACGCGCACGTCGTGGGCGTGATCGCGAGCCGGATCGCCGCCGATGAGGCCTCGGCGTTCCGCTCCGAGTTCACCCGACGCCACCCCGAGATCGTCACGTCGGCCACCCCTGACGTACCTCTCCTGCGCGCACCCACTGTGCGAGATCTGATGCTGGCCGTCGGCGGTGACCTCATCCACGGCGACGAGGCCCACCTCGACAAGGAGTCGCTCGGGCTGGTCGTGGCCGCCATGACGATGCCGCACGTGCTGGACCGACTGGTCGAGTCCAGCGTGGTGATCACACCCGGCGACCGCGAGGAGATCGCGCTGGCCGTGCTGATGGCGCACCGCGCAGAGACGTTCCCCAACCTGGCCGGCGTCGTCCTCAACGGGGGCTTCCCGATGTCGCCGCAGGTACGCCGCCTGCTCGACGGTCTGGGCATCACACTGCCGGTGATCGCGTGCCAGCCGGGCACCATGGCCACGGCCACGGCTCTGCATGCCGCGCGCGGCCGGATCACCGCCACCTCGACCGCCAAGATCGCGGCGGCGATCGACCTCGTGGTCGAGCATGTCGACGTCGGTGCGATCGTCAAACGCCTCGACCTGACCCGCAGCACTGTGATCACGCCGCTGATGTTCGAGCATCGTCTGGTGCAACGCGCTCGCAGCGCCGAGTCGACGATCGTGCTGCCCGAGGGGCTGGAGGAGCGGGTGCTGCGCGCAGCCCAGATCGTGCTCGAACGCGGCATCGCCGACCTCGTCCTGCTCGGCGACCCCGAGCAGGTGAGTGCCAAAGCCCGGAGCCTGGGCATCGACTTGGACGACGCGCGGATCGTCGATCCGATCACCGATCCGTTGCGCGAGCAGTTCGCCCAGACGTACGCCGAATTGCGCAAGCACAAGGGCGTCACCCTCGACCAGGCCCGCGACATCGTCACCGACGTGTCCTACTTCGGCACGATGATGGTGCTCGCCGGCGAGGCCGACGGCATGGTGAGCGGCTCGATCAACACAACAGCGGCGACCGTACGGCCGGCGCTCGAGGTCGTGCGTACGGCACCGGACGTCTCCGTGGTCTCCAGCGTCTTCTTGATGGCGTTGGCCGACCGCGTCCTGGTCTATGGCGACTGCGCGATCAACCCCGACCCGACGGCCGAGCAGTTGGCCGACATCGCGATCTCGTCGGCGCACACGGCAGCCCAGTTCGGGATCGAGCCTCGGGTGGCGATGCTGTCCTATTCGACCGGTGCCTCCGGAACTGGTGCCGATGTCGAGAAGGTGCGGGCGGCGACCGCACTCGTACGCCAGCGTGCTCCACAACTCCTGGTGGAGGGTCCGATCCAGTACGACGCGGCCGTCGACCCGGCCGTGGCTGCCACCAAGCTCAAGGACTCGCCGGTCGCGGGTCGCGCGACGGTGTTGATCTTCCCCGACCTCAACACCGGCAACAACACCTACAAGGCCGTGCAGCGCTCGGCCTCGGCGGTCGCGATCGGGCCGGTGCTCCAGGGGCTCAACAAACCGGTCAACGATCTCAGTCGCGGCGCGCTGGTGGAGGACATCGTGAACACGATCGCGATCACCGCGATCCAGGGAGCGGGCCGATGAGCAGCGTGCTGGTGATCAACGCGGGGTCGTCGTCACTGAAATACCAGTTGATCGACGCAGGCGACGGCTCCACTCTCGCTGCCGGTCTGATCGAGCGCATCGGCGAGCCGTCGTCGCCGACGCGGCACAACAGCCAGACGCGTACGACCTCCTGCCCCGACCATGGCGCCGCCTTCGAGGTGCTGCTGGAGGCCTTCGAGACCCACGGCCCCTCGCTCGCCGAATCCGACCTGATCGCGATCGGTCACCGGGTCGTCCACGGCGGCGCGCAGTTCACCCAACCGGTGGTGATCACCGACGAGGTGATCGCCGAGATCGAACGCCTGATCCCACTCGCGCCGCTGCACAATCCGGGCAACCTGCGCGGCATCGAGGTGGCGCGTGAGGTCTTCGGCGATCTGCCCAACGTGGCGGTCTTCGACACCGCATTCCACCAGACGATGCCGCCCGCGGCGTACACGTATGCGATCCCCGAGGAGTGGCGTCGCGACTATCGAGTGCGACGTTATGGCTTCCACGGCACCTCGCATGCGTACGTCGCCCGCCGCACCGCGGCCCTGTTGGGAAAGCCCGAGGCGGACGTCAACGTGATCGTGCTGCACCTGGGCAACGGGGCGTCGGCCTGCGCGGTCAGTGGTGGTGAGAGCGTCGAGACCTCGATGGGAGTCTCTCCCCTGGAAGGCCTGGTGATGGGGACGCGTTCGGGAGACGTCGACCCGTCACTGGTGGCGCACCTCGAACGCGTCGCCGGGATCTCGGTGCAGGACTTCGACGCGGCGCTCAATCGGCGCAGCGGCCTGGTGGCCCTCAACGGCAGCGGTGACTTCCGCGAACTGACGCAAGGCGTGACGGCGGGGGACGAGCGCGCGAAACTGGCCTTCGACGTGGTGGTGCATCGCCTGGTGAAGTACGTCGGGGCGTACGCCGCCGTCCTCGGTCGTCTCGACGCGATCGCGTTCACGGCCGGGATCGGTGAGCACAGCGCGCTGCTGCGGGCGGCCGTGCTCGATCGGCTCACGATCCTGGGTGTCGAGGTGGACCATGGCGCCAACCAGACAGCATCCGGCGAAGCCCTGCTGACCACGGCTACGTCACACGTCGCGGCGTACGTCGTGGCGACCAACGAGGAACTCGAGATCGCACAGCAAGCCGCCGCCTTGGTGCGTTGACCCCCGGCTCTAGCTCTTCTCGCGCCCGGTGAAGTCGTCCATGGTGTTGTAGATGCCCAGCACCTTGTCCGCCACGAAGTCACGAAGCCCGAGCGGGAGGACGCCCTTGGCGGCCTCGCTGATCAGCACCGTCTTCGGCATCACCAGCAGCGGTTGGCCCTTCAGCATCGCGGCCCAGGTCTGGTTGACCACGTCGTCGGGCTCCAGCAGCGGCAGCAGCGGGGCCGACTTGGCGCCGTCGAACATCCCCGTCTTCACGTAATACGGGCACACCGTGGTCACCCTCACGTGTTCGTGACCGGCCTGCTCGAGCTCGAGGCGTACGGAGTCCGACCAGCCCACCACGGCCCACTTCGAGCCCGCGTACGCCGCCATCCGCGGATTGGCGGTCAGCCCGGCAGCAGAGGCGATGTTGACCAGTCGCGACTCGCGGCCACCCTCGATCATGTCGGGCAGGAACTCCCGCGCCAACTGCATCGGCGCCAGCGTGTTGACCTCCAGGGTGAACCGGGTGTCCGCGACCGGATCGGTCTCCCAGAAGTAGTGATTGCCGCGGACCACGCCTGCGTTGTTGATCAGCACGTCGATGCCGCCGACGGCCTTGCGGATCCGTTTCGCGGCGGCCCGGATCTGGGGGAGGCGGCGTACGTCCACCACCTCGCTCAGCACCGTGGTCTCGTGCCCGGCCAGCTCTGCCGCGGTCGCCTCGAGCGCTTCCTGGTTCACGTCGAGCAGGACGACGGCAGCGGCCTTCTCCGACACCGCGCGCTGCGCGAACAACCTGCCCATCCCCATCGCCGCTCCCGTGATCAGTACGGTGCGGCCGGCGACGTCCTTCATGACTGCTCTCCTTCTGCGCGCGCGGTGAGCGCGAGTTCGCGGACTCTGTCGAAGTCAGCCTCGGTGAAGACTCCGTTGACCCCGGAGATCGTGGCCAACTTCATCCCGTGTTTGAGGCCGAGGCGATAGATCTCCTTGACCTTGGTCCATTCGATGTTGCGGCCCACGGTGAAGGTCTCGTAGCGCCCTTCCAGCGCGAGCACGATCGTCTCTGCCAGGCAGGCGAAGACGACGCCGTCGGGCAGTCCGATGTCGCCGATGTGGATGTCGTCGCCGGGCAACTCGATCTCCCCGGATTCGACGACGAGTACGTCGGGTCGCTTGGCCACGTCTTCGGCCGACAGGTCGAGGGGGCGCGCGACATCGGTGATCACGCAGCCTGGCTTGAGCGCCATCACGTCCAGCACCTTCTGCCCCGCGGCCGAGGTGGCGGTGACGATCATGTCCATGTCGGGCAGCGCGTCGTCGGGTTTGGCCGCGACGAAGATCCTGGCGCGGGGGTTCTCCGACTCGATCTCGGCTTTGAGGGCGAGCAGCTTGGCCGACTCGGGGGAGACCAGCCACAACTCGTCGCTGGCCAGGGCGAGCAGGCGGGCGCACACCGACCCGATGGCACCGGTCGCGCCGATCACCATCGTCTTGCCGCGCAGGCGCCCCCGCGAGTCGACCTCGACGATCCCGAGGCGACGCAGCGCCGCGTGGGCCGCCCACAAGGCCCCGGACGCGCTGTAGCTGTTGCCCGTGGTGACCGGCAGCGGTGCCTGCCGCGCCACGGTGACCCCGGCATCACCGACCACCTTGGTGAAGGCCCCCAGGCCCATCACCTGGGCGCCGAGTTTGCGAGCGATCTCGGCGGCAGCGAGCAGGCGGGCGTACGTGAACTCGGGGCTGTGCGCCAACAGTTCCTTGGGCGTCCCCCCGACCGTGATCAGCCAGCCCTCGGTCTCGGCGCCGGTCGGGGAGGTGATGCCGGTGACGTGGCTGTAGACGAACGGCGGGAGATAAGCGGCGGCCTTCTCCACGACGGGCGTCATCCCGGGCACCTGCGTGATGGTGCCGAGGGGCTCGACGTTGCGGAAGTACTGGGTCGAGAGCGGGTGGATCACGAACGCGAACCGGCTCTTGCGTCGCGGCCCGTTGGGCATCAGCGAGCGAGGCTCCAACCCGGCTTCCTGAATGATCTGGAGGACGTCGTCGGCGGTCAGGTTCCCGTCGCCGTCGTGGATCATCATGATCGCCTCGAGCACCGCGGCCACGACCGTGACGTGCCGGAACGGCTGCGGGGTGGTGTCGACGACGCGGTCGACTCCGCGGCTGGCGAGCTTCGGCCAGGCGGTCCTCGGAGATGGCCGAAGACACGACGGTCTTGCCGGCCAGGTCTTCGAGACCGAATCCGGTGAGTTCGTCGTACGACGCGACGACCACGTCGCAGTCCCGGGTGGCGCGGCGTGCGATCTCGTGGCTGACCCACTGCGCCGGGGCGACGAGGCTCTCCCGGATCCTTCCTGGAATCAGCCGCATGGACAGGCTGGCCACGTCGCCGGCGATGCCGAGCACCCGGGTGGCGGCGCGCAGCGCTGTCGAGTCGAGGGTGGCCAACGGGTCGGCGTACTCGACGTTGGGGGTGAACTCCGCCAGGACCTTCGCGGTACGCGCGTGGTTGCCGCTGCCGAGAACCAGGGTGCGAGCGTTGGAGAAGTAGCCCGGGGACTGGGCCTGCACCGTCCGGATGGCCCACTCCTGGAGTACGTCGGTGAGTTGGTCGCCGTAGGTGATGGGGACGTCTCCACAGGCGTCGTGAATCGGTTCGACCTCGGCATCGGTGCCGTCGAAGAGGCCCACCGCGCGCGCCTCGCGTACGCCTGAGAGTGCGAACGCAGCCGCGCGGTCTCGCCATTCTTCGACGATCGCGACGGCGGCGGCGACATCGCCCGAGGTGCCGCGGCGCACCAACCGGTAGGTCTGTCCGAGCAGGGTGGCCTGCACGTCGTAGTCGAGTTCGGGACCGGCCAGGCTGACGTTGACGATGATCGGGCGCACCATGGCCCAATCCTTCCAGTTAAGGCGGCGGCGCGCAGCGAGATCGCCCGCGTGGGATGGGGGTTCGGCGCACTCGACGTGGAGAAGTTCCCGATCGCCACGTGATTAGATGCACATCCGTGCAAACTTGCATCACAGTGCAACGAAGCGTTCACTGGAGACATGACCAAGCTCCTCTCGTTGCGCGATCGCAAGAAGAAGGCGACCCGCGAACTGCTTGCCGCGGCGGCGTACGAGGTCGTCCGCGATCACGGCGTCGACGCGCTCAGCGCAGAGGCGGTGGCCGACCTGGCCGGAGTCTCCCGGCGGACGTTCTTCAACTACTTCCCGACCGTCGAGTCCGCACTCGTGCCGGTCGTGACCGACGCACTCGCCGCGATCGGCGAGTTGCTGGCGACCAAGGCGTACGGCGACCACCCGATGGCCACGCTGGCCGACCTGGCGCGCGGCGACGACGACGCCGACCTCATCGAACTCGTGACGGTGCTGGGCCTGGCCGCCCTCCAGTCGCCCTCACACGCCGGACTGTTGCAACGCTGCTCGCGCGAATGGCACGACGACTTCGTCGCCAAGTTGCGTACGCAGTTCGGCGACGACGTCGACGACCTGTGGCTGCACGCGGCTGCCACCGGGTTGATCTCGGCCTTCGAAGCCTCCACTCGCGTGTGGTTCGACCGTACGGGCGGCGAACTGACGCCGGAGACCCTGCGCCTGCGCCGCGACCTGATGGCCGATGCCCTCGACCTGCTCGGCGCCGGCTTCGACTCGACTTCTCGGAAGGCCTGACATGGCAACCCTGCTCTACCGACTCGGGCGCTGGAGCGCGGCGCACGGGTGGCGCGTGGTCGCCGCCTGGACCGTCATCTTGATCGCGCTCGGCGTCACCGCGGGCTTCGTACGCTCCGAGCCCACCGACGTCGTACACATCCCGGACGCGAAGTTCGAGAAGGTGCTCCACGACCTCGAAGCCAAGGTGCCCGAGGTGAGCGGCAACAACGGCACGGCCGTCTTCGTCACCGACGACGGTTCGGAATTCACGCCCGCACAACGCCACGCGATCAAGGACGTCATCGCGCAGTGGGAGGAGTTGCCGTACGTCTCGACTGTCGCGGACCCCTTCGTCGCCCAGCGCCAACTCGATGACGGTGAGCGGCAGTTGGCCGACGGGGAGCAGCGGCTCAAGCAGGGGCAGCGCAAGCTGCTGGTCGGCACGATGGAACTCGAGCGGGGCAAGAAGGAACTCAAGCTCGGTCGAGAGTTGTTGGCGCAGTTGCCTTCGGATTCGCCGCAGGCAGCCGAGCTGAGAGCGCAACTGCAGACTGGTCGCGCGCAACTCAAGGCGGGCACCGCCCGCATTGCTCAGGCTCGCACGCAGATCGAGGATGGCCGCATCCAACTCGAACGCGGCAAGAAGGTCCGCGCCGCGGCGGGTGACTTCCGGATGGTCAGCAAGGACGCCACCACCGCGCTCGGTCAGATCGGCCTCGACCTCGACCCGCAGTCGATGGCCCAAGAGGACCGCGACGCGATCGTGAAGCTCGGCGAATCCTTGGCAGACGAGGGAGTCGATGTCTACTTCGGCAGCGAACTCACCATGGAGTCGTCCGTGGTCGGTGTCGGCGAGATCGTCGGCCTCGTCACCGCAGGCGTCATCCTGCTCGCGCTGCTCGGCTCACTGATCGCGGCCGGGCTGCCGATCTTCGTCGCACTGATCGGCGTCGCAACCGGTCTCGGCGGTGCGATGGCCGCGACGTACTTCTTCGAGATGCACTCGATGACCCCGGCGCTGGCGCTGATGCTCGGCCTGGCTGTGGGCATCGACTACACGCTCTTCATCTTGATGCGGCACCGCACGCAACTGCTGCGCGGGATGCCGCTGACAGAGTCGGTCGGCCGCGCGGTCGGGACGTCTGGCAACGCGGTCGTCTTCGCCGGCGCGACGGTGATCGTGGCCCTGGTCGCGCTGGTCCTTTCGGGGCTGCCGATCCTGGCGCAGATGGGTCTGGTCGCCGCCGGGGCGGTGTTGTCGGCCGTGCTGATGTCGATCACACTCGGCCCTGCGCTGATGGGACTGCTGGGGCATCGGATCGCGTCGAAGCGTGCGTGGCGCAAAGCGCGCAGTCGCGATGGGATCGCTGTCGACGAGGAGCACGGCTCCTGGTGGGTGCGCCTGATCACCGCACGCCCCTGGCTGACCGTGGTGGGCGTGCTGGTCCTGCTCGGCCTGACCGCTCTCCCGGCGATGAGCCTGCGGCTCGGACTGCCCGACGGCAGCAGCGAGGCGCCGTCGTCGAGTGCCTACCAGGCGTACACCACCATCGCCGACAAGTTCGGTCCCGGCGCCAACGGTCCGGTGCTGGTCACCGCGGATCTGCCCGCCGGCCTGTCGAAGGACGAGACGTCGTACGTCACCGCGACCCTGGGCGAGAACCTCTCCCGCACCCGCGGTGTCGCCCAAGTCGTGCCGGTCGGATCGAGCGAGGACGGCCGTACGCATGCCTACCAGGTCGTGCTCGACTCCGGACCGACCGACGAGGCCACCTCCGAGACCGTGCACGCGCTGCTCGACAGCGAGGCGACCTGGGAGGAGGCGCTCGGGATCGACGTGGGACTCACCGGGCGTACGGTCGCCAACATCGAGATCTCCGAACGCCTCAGCGGCGCCTTGCCCACCTATCTCGCGGTGGTCGTCGGGTTGTCGATGTTCATCCTGGTCGGGGTGTTCCGCTCGGTGCTGGTGCCGCTGATCGCGACGGGTGGCTTCCTGCTCTCGGTGGGCGCGGCGTTCGGTGCTTTGGTCGCGGTCTTCCAGTGGGGCTGGCTGGGGTCGCTCTTCGGGGTGCATACGCCCGGACCGCTGATGAGTTTCGGTCCGATCCTGCTGATCGGGGTGCTCTTCGGACTCGCGATGGACTACCAGATGTTCCTGGTGTCCGGGATGCGCGAGGCGTGGGCACACGGCGAGGACGCGCGCAAGGCGGTGCGTACGGGCTTCACCCACGGCGCGCAGGTCGTGTTGGCCGCCGCGGGCATCATGTTCGCGGTCTTCGGTGGGTTCGTCTTCTCCCACATGGTGATGATCCGGCCGATCGGCTTCGGCCTGGCGGTGGGTGTGCTGGTGGACGCGCTGCTCGTACGGATGACGTTGACGCCCGCGATCTTGCACCTGCTCGGAGAGCGGGCCTGGTGGATCCCGAAGTGGCTCGACCGGCTGCTGCCCGACCTCGATGTCGAGGGCGCGAAGTTGAGTGAGCGCCTGGATGCCGCAACCGAGGTCAAGCCTGCGCGCGAGCTTGCTGGCACTGTGGGGGGATGACCTCCCCTTCCGCCCAGCCTGTCGCCCTCGTTGCCGGTGCTACTCGTGGAGCCGGCCGCGCCATCGCCGTCGAGTTGGCGCGAGCCGGCTTCCAGGTCGTCGCGACGGGGCGCAGCAGCCGAGTCTCTGGCCCGTCCGATCAGGACAAGCCCGAGACGATCGAGGAAACGGCCGACCTGGCCGGGCCTTCGTGCCAGGCGCGGGTCGTCGACCACACCTCGTCGTCGGAGGTGGCGGGTTTGGTGGCGTGGATCGAGTCGTCGTACGGACGCCTCGATGTGCTGGTCAACGACATGTTCGGCGGAGATGCCTTTGCCGAATGGGGTGTGCCGTTGTGGTCGCACGACCTCGCGAACGGTCTGCGAATGCTCGAACTCGGCGTGCACTCGCACCTGGTGACGCTGCACCACGCGGTGCCGCTGCTGCTGTCCTCGTCTTCTCCCGACTCGCGCGGACTGCTGATCGAGGTCACCGACGGCAACGCCGAGGTCAACCGGACGCCGCGACCCGGCGGCGTCTACTACGACCTGGTCAAGGCCCAGGTGCAGCGGATCATCGACGTGCTGGCGCGAGATGCGGCATCCCTTCCGCTCGACGTCATCGGGGTCACGCCGGGCTGGTTGCGCTCGGAGTCGATGCTGCGCGGCTTCGGAGTCAGTGAGTCGAACTGGCGCGACTTCTGCGCGAAGGAGCCGTCGTTCGGGATCAGTGAGTCGCCGACGTACGTTGCGCGCGGCGTCGCCGCGCTGGCCTCAGATGGTGCGCGGCCGTCTGACTGGCGGGGTCGCGTCATGACCGCGCGAGAGTTGTCGGATCGCTATGGCGTCACGGATGCCGACGGAAGCCGACCGGACTGCTGGGGGTTGTTGGCGGAGTTCGGCTGGGACGCCGATACGCCCGAAGCCATCGCCGCGATCGAGCGTTACCGCTGAGACACTGCGACCGCAGTCTCGGGTCGGACCGACCCGTTCTGGTCGGGCCGGTTCGCCACCGGCGCCCGAAGATGTCCACGCTCAGCCGCGCGGCGTCAGCAACTCCACCTCGCCCACGACGCTGATCGACGCGGTGAGCGAGTTCGCGATGAAGCACTCCCGATGTGCGACCTCGAGGAGATGCTGCACCCGCTCGGCTGTCACGGCGACTCCATCGGCGCGGGTCGCGGCCACCACCACGCGGGGCCGCAACTCGATCGCCGTGACCCGCACCGGGGGGTCGTCTTCGGGCATCGCGGCGCTGGCGTGATCGTCGTACGACGTCACGTCCAAGCGCGCTCGCGCAGCGACCGCGAGAAACGACAACAACTGACACGACGCCGCTGCCGCGAGCAGCAGTTGCTCGGGATTCAGCAGCGTCGGATCGCCGCGGAAGGCCTGATCGCTCGACAACGTGAGGACCGCTCCGGCTCGCACCTGCAGCCCGCCGAACGACACGCGGTGAGTACGGTCGTACGCGTCGTAGCCCGCCCCGGTGGAGCCGCGCCACGAGACCTGGCAGGCGTACTCGTGGGTGCTCACCCCGGCACCCTAAACCCGCCGACCCGGCACAAAAGCACGCACGAAACCCGCCGAGCGGGCACAAAAGTTCGCAAGAAACCCGCCGAGCGGGCACAAAAGCACGTCGGGAGAAACCATGCGCACACTGATCATCACCGAGTTCATCACCCTCGACGGCGTCATCGACTCTCCCGGTGGCGGCGACCACCCCCATGGCGGCTGGACCTTCCAGGACATCGAGTTCGACGAGGCCGCGTACGAGATCAAAGGCACCGAGCAGCAGGAGGCCGGTGCGCTGATGGTCGGTCGTCAGTCGTGGCAGGAGTTCCACGAGATCTGGCCGACGATGGGTGAGGTTTTCCCGCTCTATAACCAGATGCCGAAGTACGTCGTGTCGACGACTCTCGAAGAGCAGACCGTGGCCGATTCGCCGTGGCAGCCGATGACGGTGCTGCGGTCGGTCGAAGACGTCGCCAAACTCAAGGAGGGAGCTGGCGACCCGATCATCGTGCACGGCAGTGCCACGCTGGCGCAGTCGCTGGCCATGGCCGGGCTCGTGGATCGCTATCACCTGCTGGTCTTCCCGGTGATCCTCGGCAGCGGCAAGCGGCTCTTCGCCGACGATGGCGAGAAGGCCAAGCTGAAAGTCGTGGATTCGCAGACGTACGCCAACGGCATCACCAAGTTGGTGCTTGACGTGGTGCGTGACTGACGGGGGTTTCGAGACGGGCTTCGCCCTCCTCAACCACCGGGGTTGCTTCGCCCTCCTCATCCACCGGGGTTGCTTCGCCCTCCTCAACCACCGGGGCTGGATCCGACATGATGACGTCATGGCGTACGACGAGGCGCTGGCCGCCCGCATCCGTGACTTCCTTGCCGACGAGCCCGGGCTGACCGAGAAGAAGATGTTCGGCGGCATCGGGTTCATGCTCCACGGCAACATGGCGGCGGGTGCGGGCAGCAAAGGTCAGTTGATCCTGCGGTCCGACCCCAAGCGGATCGATGACTTCGTCGAGGAGCACATCCGGCCGATGGAGATGAACGGCCGGGCCATGGGCGGCTGGTTGCACGTCGACCTGGAGCGGATCGAATCCGACGAGGACTTCGCGCAGGTCGTCGGGATCGGGCGCGACTACGCACTGTCGTTGCCGCCCAAGTAGTCAGACCGGCGCAGCACGCCCCCGAATCAGCACGAACTGCGGCCGTACGCCGGGTCGGCGCGACCCGAATCCCGCCCGCGGCCGCAGTTCTTCGCAAATAGAGGGTCGGTCGTGTGCGGTCCGAGCCGGTCGAGCAGGTCGGTGTTGGAGCCGTAGTAGGTCAAGCCATAGAGCGTCAGCGCCGCCTTGCGCGCGGCCAATCCGAGGGCGAACGTCTCGTGCGTCTTGCCGTCCGCCGTGAGATAGGCCGACGTGCCGCAACCGATCATCGAACCCCATGCGACGGGTGCTTCGCCGGTGATCGACTCCATCAGTTCGAGCACTGTCTCGGCCTGCTCGCGGCGCAGCAACGACGCCTTCGACAACACCGAATCGATGCTTTCGTCGGTCGGCTCGGTCCTTCTGTCGCTGCTCGAAGGCTCGCTCATGGGCGCAACTTCAGCACCACGCGTACGGGCAGGTGGTCCGACGCGTGCGAATCGACAGCCGACGCTGAGACGGTCGCGAAGTGCGACGATGCGAAGACGTGGTCGATCTGCTCCTCAGCAGAGACCGAGTCGGAGGTCATGACCGGGCGTTGAGAGGCGAGGGCATCGACAAGCCCCGACCCGAGAATCGCCTGAAACGAGGGCGAGCCGGGTTCGAAGTTGAAATCGCCCGCCAAGATCACGCGCTCGTCGGCACCGCCCCGCTCTGCCAGCGCGGCAATCTCACGCGCCTGATCGATGGTCCCGTCCTCACGCGCCGTCGTCGGCTGCACATGCGTCGACATCAGCCACATCGGTGTGCCGTGCAGGTCGACATGCAGTGCCAGGAGACCAGCGCCGGTGACGGCGTCGTACGACGAGAGCGGCTCGCCGGTGACGCTTTCGACGGGCAGGCTGGTGAGGATCGCGTCCCCCCAGATCTGGTCTGCGGCCGGATTGAAATACAAGTTCTTGTGGGTCAGCCGAGCCAGGATCGCCAACTGATCCTGACCACCGTTGAGGAACCACCCCCGGTCGACCTCCTGGAGCATCGCGACGTCGGCATCGCCGATGACCTCCGCGACCGCGCGGGGGTCAAAACGCCCGTCCATGCCATAGCCCATCCGCAGGTTGTACGTCACCACCTCCAACTCGGGCGGCGCGAACGATGACGAGCTAATCGAGGGCAGGGCTGGCGCGGCGAGCAGGGCTAGGACGACCGCGACGCCGCCGGTTGCGGCTGCGGCGCCGAATTGATCGGGTACGACCCGGATCCGGCTGACGCTCGCCACGCCGTACGCGATCACGAGTGCCGCCGTGACGCCGACGATCAGCCAGTCCGCGCGATAGCCCAGGTCATAGCCGGCGTAATAGGCGAAGAACAGCACCACCCACAACACCGCACCGCCGAGCACGGCGCGCGCTCCGGACGTACGAGCACCCGATTCGTGCCGCAGGAGTTCGGCCAGTCCGGCAGGACCCACCAGCAGTGCGAGCTCGGACCAGTCGGTGAGCACGCCCGGGATGCCGTCGCGTCGAGCGGTGACGATCAGGCTCAGGCAAATAGCGATCAGACCCACCCCTGTCAGGCCCAGACCGACAAAGCGAGAAAGCGGCAGCGACATCAGCATCGACGCGAGCGCGCAGCCGACCACCAGCAAAGTCGGCCCGTGGTCGGGGTTGAGCGCCGAAGCGCGGCCGGCGTTGACGATCGCGATGCCCGCCACGACGCCGACGGGCAACACCGACCAGGCAAGCCGACGACTAGGTGCAGACTCGCCCACGTCCACCCGCAATCCCACGGTGTTGAGCACCAGCAGCACCCCCAGGGTGCCGATGCCGGTCACGTCGAGACGCCACACGGCGAGCCAGGTGCCGCCGACTGCAGCGGCCGTCGCCGACAGCAACCAGCCCAAGCAGATGCCCTGAGCGGTCATCGACGCCTGACGGGCGACCAGCATCGACAGCCACGCCAGCGCGGCTGCGACGCCGAGCGAGGCGACGTACAACTGCACCTGTCCGCCCGGCTGAAATTGCAGCACGATCCGGCAAAGGATGGCGATCCCCAGCGCGGCGGTGGGGAGTCGACGCGCGAGCGCGACCACGACGTACGAACTCAGCACGCACCCGAGCGCGAAGAGGCCCATCAGCTCTGCCGGAGTCTCGGCCGCCTGCCCGAAGATGGTGATCAGTGACGGCCCCCACACGGCGGCCAGATCACTGAAAAGCCACCAGGCGGCTCCGATCGCGAGCACAGGCAAGATGTCTCGGCGCATACGCAGGTTGTATCGCGGAATCGGGCGCTATGGTCGGCCATGGCCAACTTGACCGACCCCGCCCGCGCGTACGAACTCGACCGGGCCCACGTCTTCCACTCCTGGTCGGCCCAGGAACTCATCTCCCCGATGGTCGTCACGAAGGCCGAGGGGTCGTACGTCTGGGATGGCGAGGGTCGCAAGTTCCTCGACTTCAGTTCGCAGTTGGTCTTCACCAATCTCGGGCATCAGCATCCGCGCATCGTCGAGGCGATCCAGGCCCAGGCTGCGCAGTTGTGCACGATCGCGCCGCAGCACGCGAACGGCGCGCGCTCCGAGGCCGCGCGCCTGATCGCCAGTCACACCCCGGGGGATCTCGACAAGGTCTTCTTCACCAACGGCGGTGCCGACGCCAACGAACATGCGATCCGAATGGCGCGGCTGCACACCGGGCGGCAGAAGGTGTTGTCGATCTATCGGTCGTACCACGGGGGTACGCATCTGGCGATAAACGTCACCGGTGACCCGCGGCGGTGGGCCAACGATCAGGGCGACAACGGCACCGTGCACTTCTTCGGCCCGTTCCTCTACCGCAGCGCTTTCCACGCGACGACCGAGGCCGAGGAATGCCAGCGCGCGCTGGAGCACCTGGAGCAGGTGATCGCGCTGGAAGGCCCGGGCACGATCGCCGCGATCATGCTCGAATCCATCCCCGGCACGGCGGGGATCATGGTGCCGCCGCCGGGCTATTTGAGAGGCGTACGCGAACTGTGCGACCGCCACGACATCGTCTACATCGCCGACGAGGTGATGACCGGCTTCGGGCGTACGGGCAAGTGGTTCGGCGTCGAGCTCGACGACGTGGTCCCCGACCTGCTGACATTCGCCAAGGGCGTGAACTCGGGCTATGTGCCGCTCGGCGGTGTGGCGATCAGCGACAAGATCTTCCGTACGTTCGCCGAGCGCGTCTATCCCGGCGGACTGACCTATTCCGGCCACCCGCTGGCCTGTGCAGCGGCGGTCGGCGCGATCACTGCGATGGAGGATGAGGGGGCCGTCGAGGCGGCTGCTTTGCTGGGAACGGATGTGATCGGCCCGGCCCTGCGCGACCTGGCCGACAAGCACGACCGCATCGGGGAGGTACGCGGGGTCGGTGCCTTCTGGGCGATCGAGTTCGTCGCCGACCGCGAGACCCGCGAGCCGCTGGCGCCGTACGGCGGGACGAGCCCGGAGATGAACGCGATCGTCGGCGCACTCAAGGAGCGCGGCGTGCTGCCGTTCGTGAACTTCAACCGGATCCATGTCGTGCCCGCGCTCAACATCGACCACGAACTGGCCCGCGAGGGGATCGCCGCGATCGATGAGGCGCTGACCGCGACCGGTTGACCGTTTGAGGAGCGCCGAAGGCGCGTTGGTTCCCGAGGAGCCGACGAAGTCGGCGTCTCGAAGGGCTCGAACCCACGCCACGCCTTGCGGTCCTTGCAGGTGCCACTGGGTGACACCGCTAGGCACCGCAACGGGCGTGAGGTTCAGTCACGGTGCCGATCCGCGACTCCGATCGAAACCACAGGGACTGCGGGATCAGGCGAGTCGTTAGCCCATCGCCAGCTTGAGCGCGATCAGCAGCATCACGATCCCGATCAGTACGTCGAGCACCTGCCAGGCCCGAGGGCGCGCCAACACCGGGGCGAGCAGCCGGGCGCCGAAGCCCAACCCGGAAAACCACAGGATCGACCCCAGGCACGCACCGGCGGCGAACCACCAGCGCCCCGGCGAGCCGTGGGTGTTGGCGACGGACCCCAGCAACAGCACCGTGTCGAGATAGACGTGCGGGTTGAGCCAGGTCAACGCGAGCGCTTTGAGTGCGACGGAGCGCCGGGCGTCCACTACCTCGCCGGAGGCTGACAGTGCGTCGGCGCGACGTGCCCGCCACAGCGACGACAGGCCGTACCACGTCAGGAAGGCAACGCCGAGCCAGCGTACGACTTCGATCGCCGTCGGCGCTCGGTCGACGATCGTGCCGATGCCCGACACGCCGGCGACGATCAGCACGACGTCCGACACAGCGCAGATCGCCACCACGAGGCCGACGTGCGAACGCCGGATGCCTTGGCGCAGGACGTACGCATTCTGGGCGCCGATCGCCACGATCAGCGCGAGCCCGGTGAGCAGGCCGGGGATCAAGTCGTTCACACGACGAATCTAAGGACGACGACCAGTTCATGCCAGCGAATGTTTCTTCAGGAACATTAGAAGTGCTTCACTGACTCCATGGAACTGAACCCAGGCCAACTCGCTGCGTTGGTGGCGATCGCGGACGAGGGTTCTTTCGAGGCCGCCGCACGTCGGCTGCAATTGACGCCGAGCGCGGTCAGTCAACGGATTCGAGCGCTGGAAACGGCGGCCGGGCGAGTGTTGGTCAGTCGTACGCAGCCTTGCGAAGCTCACCGAGCCCGGGGCCGAGTTGGCCAAACTGGGCCGTCAGACGGCGCTTTTGCTTACCGAGGCCGAAGCGGCGCTCGGGGAGTACGCAGCCGCCGAACTTGCGGTGACCGTCAACGCCGACTCGCTGGCTACCTGGCTTCGACCTGCCCTCGTTGACATCGCAGACTGGGACGCGCCAGTCGCCCTTCGACTCACGATCGAGGATCAAGAGCACTCGCAGGAACTGCTGCGCGCCGGGCGGGTGCTTGCCGCGGTGACCAGCGACCCGACCGCCGTACAGGGGTGCTCGGTCGAACTGTTGGGCACGCTGCGCTATCTGCCGGTCGCCACGCGCGACTTCGCGGATCGGTGGCGCCGCGGCAATCGGCTGGACTGGGCGCGGATGCCGGTCGTGGTCTTCAATGCCAAGGACCGCCTGCAACATCAGCAGTTGACCGCGCGTGGGATCGAGCGGCCCGCGGTCGTACACCAGGTGCCGTCGTCGAGCGACTTCTGCGCTGCGGTAGAGGCGGGCCTGGGTTGGGCGATGCTGCCGGAGCCCCAGATAGCCGATGCTCTGGCCCGCGGAGAGGTGGTCAGGTTGGGCCGAGACCGCCTGGACGTGCCGTTGTACTGGCAGCGCTGGCGCCTGGACTCACCCCTGCTCGACCGACTCACCGAAGTCGTACGTGCCGCTGCTCTGGCAGGCTTGCGGCCGTGAGAGTGGCACTCGTACTGGGTGCGGGCGGGGCCCGCGGGTATGCCCACCTCGGCGTACTCGAAGTGCTGCGAGAGCGCGGCCACGAGGTCGTCGCCATCGCAGGTACGTCGATGGGTGCTCTCGTGGGTGGGCTCGCGGCGGCGGGCCAGGACGAGGAGTTCGCGGCGTACGCCCGCACGCTGACCCAGCGTGGCGTGTTGCGCTTGATGGACCCTTCGATCTCCGGACCCGGCGCGGTGCGCGGCAACAAGATCATCGAGAAGATCGAGGGATTCCTTGGTGACACCCACATCGAGGAACTGTCGATCCCGTTCACTGCGGTGGCGGCGGATCTGACCAATCAGCGCGAGGTGTGGTTCCAGCGCGGCCCGCTGATGGCGGCGATCCGGGCCTCGATCGCGATTCCGGGGGCGCTGACCCCGGTCGAGATGGGTGGGCGCTTCCTCGTCGACGGTGGCATCTTGAACCCGCTGCCGGTCGGCCCGATCCTCGGCGTCGATGCTGATCTGACCGTGGCGGTCGACCTCTCGGCCGCCGACCGCGGCCGGATCGGCGGGTCGCCGGTGCACGAGGAGGCTTCGGTCAGTGGAGACCAGCGCACCTGGCTGCGCCGGATCGGGTTCTCGGCTACCGACGCCGAACCCGAGTCAGCAGAAATCCCCGCCGAGTCAGCAGAAATCCCCGCCGAGTCAGCAGAAGTCGCCAAGGGGTCGCGCCGGTCAGCCCGATCGCGGATCCCCGTACGCAGCCGTAGGAAGAAACCCAAGAAGCCCGACTTGCGCGCGATGGATGTGATGCTCGGGTCGTTCGAGACGATGCAGGCGGCCATCTCGCGCTATCACGTGGCGACCAATCCGCCGGACGTGATGGTGTCGATCCCGCTGGCTGCCGCTCGTACGCTCGAATTCCACCGCGCCAACGAACTGATCGAGCTCGGCCGGTCGAAAGCCACCGAGGCTCTCGACCACGCCGGACACTGACCCCCAATCCTGGGAAGAACTGCGGCCAGGGTGTCGATCTGGCGCGCAGGCGTGCCCCCTACGGCCGCAGTTCTTCGGTCCAAATGACTCAGCCCGTCGCCGCCACCGTCGCGCGCGCGGTCACGTCATCAAGGATCGCGACGAGGTCGCCGACCTGGCCGGGGAAGAAGAACTCCGGGCCGGTCGGTGCGTTGTCGGTGTACGGCGACTCAAACAACCGCGCCGGCTCCATCGCGCCGTTCGCCGTGAGCTCGTCGATGACCATGTCGATGAAGCGAATCTGCTGCACGGAGAAGCGGCTTTCATCGAGGTAGCCGGCGAACGCCTCTTGCGCGGCCACTCGATCCAACCCGACGAGCGAGCGGATGAAGACACCGAGGCCGCCATCGTGGCCAGCGGCCCGAGCGAGGTGACCACGGTCTGCGCCGGCCTCGATCAGCATCTGCTCCAGTGCGGCCAGGTCCTCACCGGTGAGCTGCCGGTTGCGCCGCAGCCGCTGAAGCGCGATGTGCTCCTCGTGCTCGCGCAGATAGGCCTGCGCCTTGGCCCGAAACCGCTCGAAGTCCACGGCCGGCGTGATCCCGGGCAGCGAGACCTCGCTGGACTGGCCGAGTTCATCAACGAAGTCGGTGTAGACCGGGTTCCGCCGCGACTTCTCCACGAACCGCACCAGCGCGCGAATCCGCACGCGCACCAGCTCCAGCATCGGGAGCGTGACGTCGATCCACCACTCCTCGCTGGCGATCGATTCGAGCAACACTGCCTGCTCGGCCACCGACGGGATTGTGGTCTTGGCGAGCAACGCTGAGGCGATGGCTTGGATCGTCTCGCGCAACCTCTCGGCGGTCACGGCGTCGCCATCAAGCTGCGCGACCTGACGCCGCAGCACTAACAGGTCGAAGCGCTTCGCGTCCTCGTCGTTGTCCTGCTCGGTGGTGGGCAGGCCGCCGAGCACGAGCGCGGCCTCGGCGTCCTCGGGCGTCAACCGCTCCCACGTCGACGCCTCCGACAGCCGCTCCACCGCCCGCCGATGTGGACGTACGAGCACGTTGTCGAGCGTCATCCCGGACACGAACGCGTGCAGGATCTTGGCCGTCGAGGCGCGCAGGTCGGCGTGCTCTCCCGACGCGTCGAGGGCGGTCACGAGCCCGAGCCTTGATTCGAAGATCCGCTGCGTGAGCGACTTCTGGACCGAGCCTTCACTGCCGGGCAGGTCCTGGCTGAAGTACTCCAGGTTGCCGCAGAAGTCGAGGACGAAGAAATCTTCCTTGTCTTGGCCGGGGCCGTATAGGTCGGGGCAAAGCCGCGTGCCGCGCCCGATCATCTGCCAGAACTTCGACTTCGAGCGCACCGTCTTCAAGAACACCAGGTTGACGACCTCGGGCACGTCGATGCCGGTGTCGAGCATGTCCACGCTGATCGCGATGTGGGGCGCCTTGTCCCTGATCGAGAAGTCGTCGATCAGCGATTGGGCGTACGGCGTCGCGTGCGTGATCACCCGCGCGTGCTGCCCGGCCAGATGTGGCCAGCCCACGTCGAAGCGCCGGCCGATGAACTCCGCGTGGGCCTGGTTCTTGGCGAAGATGATGGTCTTGCCGAGCCGGTCACCGCCCGCGACCTTGCGCCCGTCGGACATCAGCTTGGCGAGCACCTTGTCGGTGGTGTCCTCGTTGAAGAGGAAGCGGTCCAACTCCCCGGATCCCACCTCACTCGGCGGGCCGTCGTCTCCCCACTCCAGCGCATCCCACTCGTCGCGCTCGTCATCGCTGAGGTCGGCGTATCGGATTCCTTCGCGCATGAAGAAGGTGTCGACCTTCACCCCTCGCGGCGGCACGAGGTAGCCGTCAGAGACGGCCTCCTCCAAGGAGTACGCATCGGTCGGGACGCCGTCTTCGAGGTGGAACAGGCGGTACGTGTTGTGGTCGACCTCGTCCTTCGGCGTCGCGGTGAGACCGACGAGCATCGCGTCGAAGTAGTCGAAGATGAAGCCGTACTTCGCATACACCGACCGGTGCGCCTCGTCGATCACGATCAGGTCGAAGTACCCCGGCCCGAAGCGGCGCAGACCCTTGTCGTCGACGTCGTTGAGCAGGTTCAACATCGTGGGGTACGTCGACACGTAGACGCGTCCGTCGACGTCCTTGTCCGTGATCAGGTTGACCGTCGTGGCATCGGGCAGGTGCTGCTTGAAGGCGTTGGCGGCCTGGTTGACCAGCGCCTTGCGATCGGCGAGGAAGAGCACGCGCTTGACCCAGTTGGTCTTCATCAACTGGTCGATCATCGCGATGACGGTGCGGGTCTTGCCGGAGCCGGTGGCCATCACGAGGAGGGCCTCGCGCTGCTTGCGGTCGAAGGCGTCGCCAACGGCCCGGATCGCTCGGTGCTGATAGGGACGCTCGACGATGTCCACATCGATCGGCTGACCAGCCAGCGGGAGGCGCGTGTGGCGGCGCTGGATCATCAGCTCCAGCTCGTCGCGCGTATAGAAGCTGTGCACCTGGCGCGGCGGATATCCGGATACGTCATCCCAGATCCAGTGCTCGTATCCGTTGGTCCAGAACATCACCGGCCGTCGGCCGAACTCGCGCTCCAGCGCGTCGGCGTACAACGTGGCTTGTTGTTGGCCGATGGCAGCGCTCTTCTTCGCGCGCTTGGCCTCGACCACCGCGAGCGGGAGGCCGTCGGCGCCCCACAGCACGTAGTCGGCATACCCGACCTTCTCGGTGGTTGAGCCTGTCGAAACCCCCATGCTCGCGACTCTGTATTCACGTTCGAGCCGCACCCCGGAGCCTGTCGAAACCCAGCCCGCCTGCCCGAGCAGCACGTCGATGAAGACGTCGCGGGTGGTGGCCTCGTCGTAGTCGTGGTCGTCGGGCTTGGTGTTGGCGGCTTGGGCTGCCTTGATCTCCTCGCGCAGCCGGGCGATCTCGGCTTCGTGGGCGGCGAGGAGTTCATCCTTCTCGCTCAGCGCGGCGGCGTGCGCTTCGTCCTGCTTCTTGAAGGTGTCCGCGAGCTTCTGCACTTCCGCGCGCGAGAGGGGCGCCATTTTGCTGGCGAGCGTGGGGTCGAACTGCGCTCCCGTGGGCACGGCGCCGGGTTGGGGCGAGTGATGGAAGGCGGCCCACGTCATCACGTGGTGGAGTTCGCGTATGGCGTTGACCGCCGACTGCGGCTGGATCGGCGCCTGCGCGTGCACGGCGCTGTTGCCGAGGTGGCGGATCAGGTTGAGCTTGGCGTTGACGCCGAGGCCGGTCGCGGTCTTGAACGCGGGCGCGTTGATGCGGGCACTGAGGTCATCCTTGTACGGCGCAGGCAGCGCGAGTACGTCGTACAGATGACCCACGAGCAACTCAGCCGCACGCCGCGCGTAGATGCAGGAGGTGCGCGGGTCGGTGGTGAGGTAGGCCTCCGCGCGGGCGCAGTCGGCGTGGACCGCCGGCAGCGTCTGCTTAACGAAGGCGAAATTGCTCACGATGAGAGCCCGGGGATCACGGTGTCGTTGAGGTAGGCGCGCAGAGCTGGCACGTCACCGGTCAAAGTGCGCCAGACGCGGCGCGGGTCGAGGTCGTCGTACTGATGTGCCGCGAAGTTGCGCATCGCGATGATCTGACGCCAGGGCTGATCGGGGAAGTCGGTCAACACGTCGGCGGGGATGCGGTTGATCGCTTCGCCGATCCGGATGAGGCCCATCTCGACAGCCCATTGGGTGCGTACGTCGGTAACAAAGGCGTCGATGTCACTTCCGCGGACAATCTCGGCCAGCACGTCACACACGGAGACCACGCGGCCGGCCACGTCGATTGCCTTGGAGTGGGAGTCGTTCACACGGGCACCGCTTCGCCCAGGATGCGCTCGCGGAGTTCGCCCCGGAGCCCGTCGTCGGCGACCACATCGACCTCGACCTGGAGCAGGTCACGCAGAGCCAGCCGCAGCCCGACCTCGTCGAGGAGAGTGGCTTCGTCGGTGAACTCCACCAGCAGGTCGACGTCCGATCCTGGCTCGTCATCGCCGCGTGCAACCGAGCCGAACAGGCGCGGGTGGAGTGCGTGATGATCGGCTACCAGGGCACGGATGCTGTCGCGATGCTCCGCGACGCGCAGGGACGGACGGCCCTGCAAGACACGCACGATGCGCTGCATCACCTCGGGGCTCGGGCTGCGCCGGCCGTTCTCGTACGCCGAAAGATTGGGCTGCGGCACCCGCGCGGCGCGGGCGAGTTGCGACTGGCTGAGCCCAGCCGCGAGCCGCTCCGCACGAATGTCCATGCACGCCACCTTATCGGGGTGTTATCGCGGGCGATATAACTGCGGTCCATCCCTGTCGGTTCCGCCCAATCCAAACCGTCGGTGGTCACCTCTAGCTTGTTCATATGACCTCCTCCTTCGACTCCCTCGACGCCGCGGCCACGCTCGCCGCAGCGTCGGATGCGGTGGCGCGGAGGCGGTTGGTTGACGTCGATGAGCTGGAAGCCATGGCTCAATGGGCGGCGCGCACGCGATCGCCGACGTGCTCGACCTGCGGCATCGGCTGCCGCGCGTGTGGGCGCGGTGCAAAGCCGGCGAGGCCGAGGTCTGGATTGCGCGCCGGGTGGCCAAGCTGTCGCGAGACCTGGCAGGTGTGGTACTGCCTGCGGTACCATGCCAATGACATCCGTAAGCAAGATCGTGAGGGCTCTGAGGAGCAACCCCCACAACGTCGCCTTCAACGATCTTCACAAAGTCTGCGAGCACTACTTCGGGAAGCCCCGGCAGGCAGGGACTTCCCACGCGGTGTTCAAGATGCCCTGGCCCGGCGATCCCCGAGTCAACATTCAGAACGACAAAGGCAAGGCGAAGGCGTACCAGGTTCGTCAGGTGCTCGCGGCTATCGACAAGAAGGAGGCTATGTGATGGACACGCTGGACCGCCCACAGGTGAACGTGGCCCACTACACCTACCGGGTGACTTGGTCTGCTGAAGACAGCGAGTACGTCGCCACCTGCCTTGAGTTCCCTTCGTTGTCCTGGCTCGCGGGATCTCGCGCCGCGGCGATCGATGGGCTGGAACAGCTCCTCGCTGACGTAGTTGCGGACATGGCCAGCACCGGCGAGGCCATCCCCGAACCACTCTCGGAGCGGAAGTTCTCGGGGACCTTCAACGTGCGTATCGGCGAACGACTTCATCGCAACCTGGTGATGCACGCCGCCGAGGAGCGGATGAGCCTGAACCAGTACGTCGTGCGGAAGCTCGCCTCGACCTGATACCCGCCCAGCCAGAAGCGCGGCCGCGTCTCTACTCGAAGAAATCTTCGTCGATCTCGACGATGTGGAGGGTGCGCTTCACCTGTACGCCGACGCCGTACTTGATCATGAGCGCGGCCATGCGCGGGCCGTCGAGGAGCACGTCGCGGGTGGGGACGTTGTTGGCGTAGTCGCGCGCGCCAGAGCTGAAACGGCCGGTGGTGATGAAGACGCCTTGGTTGGCCTGGCTGTCAGCCATGGCACCGACGAAGGCCTGGATGTCGGGCCGGCCGATCGGCGTGGTCGGGGCGTAGCGCTTGGCCTGAACGTGCACCCGGCTCAGACCCAGGGCGTCCTGGTCGATCACACCGTCGATGCCGCCGTCGTTGGAGAGTTGAGTACGAGTCGCGGTGCCGTCCGCGCCGCCGTAGCTCACGCCATCAGCAGGTCGAGGACCGCTTGCTCGAAGAAGGCCGGCTCCTGGGCATGGAGGCGGTCGAGCAACTGAGCAGACACGTCCTCATTGATACGCGCGACGGACCTCCCCGTCTACAAGGGCCTGCAGCGAAGGGGCCATGTACTGGTCCCAGGTTGGAACTGTGCTCATCAGAGTTCTCCTCGGAAGGCGCGGGACTGGAGGGACGCGAAGAGGGCGTCTTCGCGGGAACTCACAAGGCGCATTGCAAGCTGTTGGGTGCGGACGGCTTCGGCCTCGTTGGCGAACGCGCGCTGATCAGCAATCGGGGGAACGACCACGGCGAACCTCTTGATGTCCGCAAGGTTCACGGTGGGCTGAGCCACGCCTCGGGCAGCGCGGACCGCCTGTCGCCGCACCAGTGGGGACTTCAGTTGGGCGCCAAGAAAGGTTGAGTCCACCTTGGCGCGATCCGGTTTGATGTGTGCGATATGACGTTGAAACGCGAAGGGCTCGTCTGAACGAACTAGCGCAGGAATGCCGAAACTCCCGACCGTGGAGTACAGCAGGTCTCCGACCTCAATAGGGGTTCGCCGCGTCAGTTCTGACCATGTGTCAAAACTGATGAACCTCTGAGTGGTCGTTTCGATCTCGCCCCTCGTGATGTTGCTCACGAAGAGGAATGGGACACCTTCGTCGGCCCACATTGGTGATTGATGAGTTCCATCGGTGACCTTGGTGCACACCGCCTGAAGCTCCACCTTCGGATCCATGTGCCCAAATCGTTTCTGGAAGATCGACTGGGTCAGGGAGTCGAGGTGGGCGAGGACTTGGCGGCGCTTGGCTCGGAGGGCGTCGGCGTGGTCAAGGATCGCGGCGATCCGGTGCTGCTCATCCAGTGGCGGAAGCTGGATCAACATCTCGCCTATATCGGTCTTGTTCACCTGGAGGAAGGTGGCTCCGCGACCTTTCGAAGCCAGTTCCCGCTCATACCGAGTGAGCCAGTGCCACAAGTAGCCGTCGTCCAGCTCCGATCCGGGTCGCAAGCCCGCGACGCCCCGGCCGAGGCAGTACTCGCCATCCGCCCGAACCTTTGCGCCGATCGATGCGCGGATGCTGAGGACGATGTCGCCAGCCGCTGACACCCTCGTGGGCTTGGTGGTGAACTTGCTCGGGGCTAAGGCCGCCCCTTTGAAATCCCCGGCTCCTGCGATCAGGGGCAGGCCCTCGCCGCGATCGTTGTACGAGTCGCCACTGGGTGCCTGCCCCATCGTGATCGCGCAGGCGTCCGCCAGCGGCACCATCTTCACGACAGCATCGCCTTCAACTCAGCGAGCCCATCGGAGATCTCAGCCTCCAGCTTCTCGATGTCCGCGATGATCTCGAGCGGAGCGCGGTGCTCGACCTCGTCGTACTCGATCTCCTTGTATCTGTTGAGCGACAGGTCGTACCCCTGCGCGACGATGTCGGTCTTCGGCACGAGGAACGACTGCTCGGTGCGCGCGCGGGTGGTCTCCGACCACGTGGTTTCGCCAGGCTCAACCGACGTGGGGCGGCTTGACCAGCGCGCGAGCACGTCGGGCAGGTCGTTCGCCTCCACCGGGTTGCGCTTGTCGTCGAGGGAGTACCCGTCGGCGCGTACGTCGTAGAACCACACGTCCTCGGTGCCGCCGGAGTCAGTGCGGGTGAAGAACAAGATGGCAGTCGACACCCCGGCGTACGGCCGGAACACACCCGAGGGCAGCTTCACGACGGCGTCGAGCTTCTGCTCCTCGACCAGAGCCTTGCGCAACGCCTTGTGCGCGTTCGACGAACCGAACAACACGCCGTCGGGCACGATCACCGCCGCCCGCCCACCGGGCTTGAGCAGCTTCAAGAACAATGCCAAGAACAGCAGCTCGGTCTTCTTCGTCTTTACGATCCGCTGCAGATCCTTCGACGTCGCCTCATAGTCCAGCGACCCCGCGAACGGCGGGTTGGCCAGGATCAGCGTGAAGCGTTCCGCCTCCCCGCTCGCGCCCTCTGACAGCGAATCGCGATAGCGGATGTCGGCCGACTCGACCCCGTGCAGAAGCATGTTCATCGAGCCGATGCGCAGCATCGTGGAGTCGAAGTCATACCCATGGAACATCGACGAGTGAAAGTGCTGGCGCTGCCGCGCATCCGTCAGCGCAGACGGGTGCTGCTCGCGCACGTACTCACTCGCCGCGACCAGGAAGCCCGCCGTGCCGCATGCCGGATCGCAAATCTCGTCATCAGGCTTCGCCGCCGTCATCGCCACCATCAACTCGATGATGTGCCGCGGCGTGCGGAACTGCCCGTTGGTGCCGGATGTGGCGAGCTTGCCGAGCATGTACTCGTACAGATCACCGTTCGTGTCGCGGTTCGCCATCGGGATGTCGTCGAGCAGGTCGACCACCTTCGACAACAACGCGGGGGTCGGGATCGTGAACCGCGCATCGCGCATGTGATCGGAGTACGTCGTGTCGTCTCCGCCGCGCTGACCAAGCTGCTGGAGGTACGGGAACACCTCGGTGCTGACGACCTTGAACATCACCGCCGGGTCATCGTTCTTGAACCGGCTCCACCGCAGGTGCTCCTGGCCGGGCAGGAACAGCGGGTTCTCGATCGGCTTGCGGATCGTGTTCGCTTTGTTTTCTGCGAGCGTGTGCAGTTCGTCGAGACGACGGATGAACAGCAGGTAAGTGATCTGCTCGATCACCTCGACCGGGTTGCTGATGCCGCCCGACCAGAACGAGTCCCAGACGCGATCGATCTTGCTCTTCAGCTCACCCGTGATCACCGGCTCACCGTATCCGTCGGGACGGACGTTCTGGCGCTCGCGCGCACCTGAAAGAACTGCGGCCGTACGACCAGGGTCCGTCGCGCGGAGGCCCGCGACGGCCGCAGTTCCTTCGGTCGGCGGGGCCTCAGGACTTGGCGCTCGAGGAGGTGTCGTCCGGCTGGCCATCACCGTCGAAGTCCGGCGAGGTGCCGATATCGCCCGGCTGACCCGCGCCGGGCTGGCCACCGGGAGGCATCCCAGGTCCGCCAGCCCTCTCCGACACGGTCTTCAGGTCCGCACTGACCTCCAACATCACCTGCTTGTCGTCCTTGGTCGCGCGCACGTCGTACGACCCGTCGGGATCGGTGACTGCCTCGCTCACGGTGATCGAGTCGTCGTACTTCTTCACGGCCGCCTTGATCTTCTGCAACGTCGCGTCGTCAACGGGGGTGTGCTCGTGCCGACCCATCCCCGGCTCGCCCATCTCGGGACCTCCCCGCATCTGCCCGTGCTGGGGCCGGCCCCATGGGGCGGCGGCGCCGTCGTCGTCGGTCGCGTTGGCAAGAGCCATCCCGCCTAGCATCGCGACCGCGAGGGCCGCCGTCGCACCGATGCCGAGGCCGATGATCTTGTTCCTGTTCATCTTTTCTCCTGTGGTCACAGGCGGCGTACCTCGCCGCCCGGCTGACTCCACTTTCGACGCGGGGCCTGTCGACAGCCTGTGAAAGCCCTGGACCCTTGCTGGGCGATTCCGGTCATCCACTAGCGTCCGTAGTAGAAGCCCGTTGAACACAGGAGTCCCGATGCGCCGCAGCGTCTACAACGAGGACCACGAGTCCTTCCGCCAGACCATCCGCCAGTTCCTGGAGTCGGAGGTCGTCCCGCATTACGACGAGTGGTACGCAGCCGGCCAGGCCCCCCGCGACTTCTATCTCAAACTCGGCGAGCTCGGTGTCTTCGGCATCGAGGTGCCGGAGGAGTACGGCGGCGCGGGCATCGAGTCGTTCAAGTACGCCGCCGTCGAGACCGAGGAAGTCCACCGCGCGGGTGTGTCCTTGGGAGGGTCGGGCGTCCACGTCGGGCTCTGCCTGCCGTACATCCTCAAACTCGCCACCGACGAGCAGAAGCAGCGTTGGCTGCCGCCGTTCGTCTCCGGCGAGGAGATGTGGGCGATCGCGATGACCGAGCCCGGCACCGGCTCCGACCTCGCGGGGATGACGACGACCGCGCGCCTCGATGGCGACGAGTACGTCCTCAACGGCGCCAAGCCCTTCATCACCGGCGGCGTACACGCCGACAAGGTCATCGTGTGCGCGCGTACGGCACCCCCGTCGGAGACCGACCGTCGCTTCGGGATCTCACTGCTGGTTGTGGACACCAAGGCGCCCGGCTATTCGGTGGGTCGCAAGCTCGACAAGCTGGGTTTGAAGGTGTCCGACACGGCCGAGTTGGCGTTCCAGGACGTACGCGTGCCCGCCGCCGACCTGCTCGGCGAGGAGCACAAGGGCTTCTACTACCTCGGCCAGAACCTGCCGCAGGAGCGGCTCGCGATCGCGATCGGGGCGTACGCCCAGGCTGCTGCGGCGATCCGCTTTGCTCAGGAGTACGTCGAGCAGCGCAAGGTCTTCGGGCAGCCGGTGGCCGCGTTCCAGAACACCAAGTTCGAGCTTGCCGCCTGCAAGGCCGAGGTCGACGCGGCCGAGGCCGTGGTGGATCGCGCTCTGGAGGCCCACGACGCGGGCGATCTCACCCCCGCCGAGGCGGCTTCGGCGAAATTGTTCTGTACGGAGGTCGCGCACCGCGTGATCGACCGTTGCCTGCAGTTGCACGGCGGGTACGGCTTCATTAACGAGTACCCCATCGCGCGCCTCTACGCCGACAACCGCGTGAACCGCATCTACGGCGGCACGAGCGAAGTGATGAAGCTGATCATCGCCAAGGACATGGGTCTCTGAGCCGGAGCGAGGAGGGAGCCCCGGCGGTGCCGGGTGTGTCGCTCAAGCCCACCTGTCGCGTCTGCATTTCTCAACCCCCCCGACCTGTCGCTAATGCTCACTTCATCCACAGGTCCGTGAGCAGATGCGACAGGTGGGCGCCTTCGCGCTGAGCAGACGCGACAGGTCGAGACCTCGCTCAGCCGCCCATTGCCGCGAGTACATAGATGACCAGGAATCCGGCGAAGAACGACGCGCCCAACCAGACGGTCTCCTGCTCCTCGTGCGCTTCGACCAGGAGTTCCTCGACGACCAGATAGAGCAGTGCCGCGGCGCCGAATGCCAAGACGGCAGCCTGTCGCGGTGGCATGGGTCGCCAGGTCGTACGCCAAACCACCCGTGGCGACGCTCGCCGCGAGCATGACGCCCACGACATAGCGGCGAGTGCGAGAAACAGCTGGAGCGGTGGAGGTCCTCATGCCTGCCAGAGTTCGCCTGGAGCCTGTGGGGAGGCTGTGTGGGAGCACATGTTCAGCAACGCGACGTGACACACGCGTTCGTTCGTCTCGGGGTGTGGTCAGGGTGATTCCCGAATGTGAGGTGCTGGCGACTTCTGTCACGCTTCTGCCATGACCGACCCGCAGACCACCGCCTCGACCACGCACTCGATCGCCGCCGCGGCGCGTGATCTCGTCAAGACCTACGGTCACGACGACGCCGAGGTGCGTGCGCTGGACGGGGTCAGCGTGGACCTGATGCGCGGCGAGTTCACCGCGATCATGGGCCCCTCGGGCTCGGGCAAGTCCACGCTGATGCACTGCCTCGCCGCGCTCGACCAGCCCACCAGTGGCGGTGCCTGGGTCGACGGCACCGAGTTGGGAAAACTCAAGGACAAGGACCTCACGACGTTGCGGCGCGAGAAGGTCGGCTTCGTCTTCCAGGCGTTCAACCTGATCCCCACGCTGACCGCGCAGGAGAACATCACGCTCCCGCTCTCGCTCAGCGGCAAGAAGCCCGACCAGGCCTGGTTCGACCGCGTGATCGGTGCCGTCGGCCTACAGGACCGACTCACCCACCGGCCCAGTGAGATGTCGGGCGGTCAGCAGCAGCGCGTCGCGTGCGCCCGCGCCCTGGTCAGTCAGCCCGCCATCGTCTTCGCCGACGAGCCGACGGGCAACCTCGACTCGACGAGCTCGGCCGAGGTGCTGGGTTTCCTGCGTCGCAGCGTGGACGAGTTCGGCCAGACGATCGTGATGGTGACCCACGACGCGGTCGCGGCGTCGTACTGCGATCGCGTCATCTTCCTGGCCGACGGCAAGATCGTCGACGAGGTACGCAACCCCGATCGCGACGTGATCCTCGAGAGGATGACCGCCCTGCAAGCTGCCGCCATGGACCGGGCAGCCAGCAAGACCGGGACGGACGACTGAGATGCTCCACCTCACGCTCCGCAACCTGATGGCACGCAAGGTCAGGTTGCTGATGAGCACGCTTGCGATCGTGCTGGGCGTCGGCTTCCTGGCCGGGGTGATGACCTTCAGCAACGGCCTGGGCAACACCTTCGACGGCATCATCAAGGGCTCGACCCCCGAGGCACGCGTCCAGCCCAAGGGCGAACTCGCGTTCAGCAACGCCAACGCCGCCCTCGACTCGATGATCACCCCCGAAGACGTGGCCAAGATCGCCGCTCTGCCCGAGGTCGAGAAGGCCAGCGGTTCGGTCGACGGCATGGGTGCCTACCTGCTGGGTACGAACGGCAAACTCGTCGGTGGTCAGGGTGCCCCGACGCTGGTCTTCAACTACGAGCAGAGCAACAACATGCTCGGCGAGCCGATCCTGCAGTTGGAGAAGGGCGACTGGCCCACCGCTGACGGCCAGGTGGTGCTTGACCAGGCGAGCGCGGATCGCGGGAAGTACGACATCGGCGACGAAGTCTCCCTGATCGTCCCCAACGCCGCCTCGGTCCAAGACGCGACGAGGAAGTTCGAACTCGTCGGCACCGCCAACTTCAACGGCGGAGGCACGGCGGGCGCGATCCTCGTGCTGATGGACACCAAGCAGGCCCAGGACGTGTTCCTGGGCGGACTGGATGCCTTCACCAGCGTCTCGCTCACCGGCAAGGACGGCGTCTCGCAGAAGGAACTCGCGGCTGCGGCCAATACGGTCGTCCCCGACGGCTTCACGGCCGTCACCGGTGACAAGTTGGTCAAGGAGTCCGAGGCGTCGATCGGTCAGTTCCTCGATGTCATCTCCATCTTCCTCACCGCCTTCGCGGTCATCGCGATCGTCGTCGGCGCGTTCATCATCTTCAACACGTTCAGCATCCTGGTGCAGCAGCGCGTACGCGAGTCCGCCCTGCTGCGCGCGCTCGGCGCCAGCCGCAAGCAGGTCACCAGGTCGGTGCTGATCGAGGCGCTCCTGATGGCTCTGGTCGGGGCGACGCTCGGCGTCCTGTTGGGGCTGCTGCTTGCTCGTGGCCTGGCCGCGGTCTTCCAGATGGTCGGGCTGGAGATCTCCGGCGACACGCTGTCGCTGACTCCGGGCACCGTGATCTGGGCGTACGTCGTGGGTCTGTTGGTCACGATGGCGGCGGCGTACCTGCCGGCCCGCCGGGCCTCGAAGGTGCCACCCGTCGCCGCGATGCGTGAGGACGTGGAGGTCCAGGAGAAGGGGATGCGTCGGCGTACGATCGTCGGCGTCGTCGCCCTGCTCATCGGCGCCGCGCTGGCCGCGGTAGGCCTCGTGGGTGGCCCGGGCAACGATGCGATCTGGATCGGCGCGGCAGCGATCATCTGGATCGTGACCGGAGCGCTGATCGCGCCCGTGCTCGGCAAGCCGTTGCTGCTCGGTCTGCGCGGTGTCTTCGGCAAGGTCTTCGGTGCATCCGGTCGACTGGCCGGTGAGAACGCGCTGCGCAACCCCAGGCGTACGGGCGCCACCGCGTCGGCGCTGATGATCGGCTTGGCGGTGGTGTCGGCCGTAGGCGTGCTGGCCTCCTCCGTAAGCGCGACCAACGACAAACTGATCAACGATCAGTTCTCCAGCGACTTCCTGGTGCAGTCGCCGACCTTCGGCGCCTTCCCGACCGCCATCGGCGACGACATGGCCAAGGTCGACGGGGTGGCCGTCGTGTCGCGTCAGCAGGGTGTCGTGGCACTGTCCGACGACGGGTCGAAGAAGCCGAAGCAGGAGTACGTCATCGGGGTCGACTCGACCTTCCCCGACATCTACAAACTGACGATGCTCTCGGGAACGCAGCGGCTCACGGGCCACGAGGTGTTGCTCAACAAGAGCAAGGCCAAGGCGCTCGACCTCAAGGTCGGCGGGACGCTGCCGTTGGAGTTCCCGAGCGGCAAGACGCTCGACCTCAAGGTCGCGGGCATCTTCGACGACACTCCGGTGACGGGCTCGATCACCGCGCCGCTGTCGGTGCTGAAGGCTGCCGGGATCAAGCGCGCAGACCAGGCGCTGAGCATCAACGCGGACAAGGGGGCGGACAAGGCCGAGGTCGCGAAGGCGCTCGACGCGGTGATTGCCGATATTCCGATCGTCGCGGTGCAGGACAAGCAGCAGTTCGCCGATTCGATCAAGGGCCAGCTCAATCAGCTTCTGTACATGATCTACGGCCTGCTGGCGCTCGCGATCATCATCGCCGTCTTCGGCATCATCAACACGTTGGGCCTCTCGGTGCTCGAACGCACCCGTGAGATCGGTCTGCTGCGCGCGGTCGGGCTCTCGCGCAGTCGACTGCGACTGATGGTGATGCTCGAATCGGTCACGATCGCGCTTCTCGGTGCCGCGCTCGGGCTCGGGGTCGGGCTGGTGATCGGGATCCTGCTGCGGCAGTCGCTGAAGAAGGACCTCACCGTGCTGGCGTTGCCGCTGAGCAGTCTGGTGGTCTTCTTGATCATCGCGGTGATCCTCGGTGTGTTGGCCGCGATCGTGCCGGCGATCCGGGCCTCGCGGATGAATGTGCTGCAGGCGATCGCGACGGAGTGATCCCGGCCGGGGCTAGCCTCCGTGCATGGACGACGCCACGGCCGAAGCACCGGACTGGGTCGCTGACCTGATCATCACCGCCGACGCCCGACTGGCCGACGCCGACGCGGCGCTGCTCGCGCAGTTTCCGGGACAGCGCGCGATGAGGCAGCCCGTACACACGGTCTACCTCGCCGCCGATCGCTATCGGCCGGGCCTGGCGCAACAGTGGGGTACGCAGGCTTGCTCCTTGCTCGCCAGTGGTGAGCAGGGATACAGGCGGGCCACGGGGACCGGCGAGGACGACCTGGCCCGGGTGCAGGAAAAGCTGGGATCAGAGCCCATCGAGGATCTGCGGATCGACTTCGAGGACGGCGCCAAACACGTCGCCGCCGAGGATGAGGATGCGGTCTGTCTCGCGGCTGCGAAGGCACTGCGTCTCGACAAGTCCGACGGCACCGCCCCGCCGTACGTCGGCATCCGTTTCAAGAGCCTGGAGGGACCCACGCGCGCTCGCGGGATCCGGACGCTCGCGATGTTCCTCGACACCGCCGGCTGGGTCGACGGGATGGGGCTGACCCTGCCCAAGGTGACCAGCGTCGCTCAGGTCGAGGCGATGGTGGAACTTTCGCAGAGCCTGGAGGATCGGCTCGGCCTCGCCGATCACGCGATTGGCTTCGAGCTCCAGATCGAGACACCGCAATCGATCCTCGGACCCGACGGCACCGCGTTGGTCGCGCGGATGATTCACGTCGGCGACGGGCGCGTCACCGGCCTGCACTACGGGACGTACGACTACTCGGCCTTCGTCGGGGTCGCGGCGGCCTACCAATCGATGGAGCACCCGGCGGCTGACTATGCGAAGTCGGTGATGCAGGCCGCTGCGGCGGGGACGGGCGTACGCCTCTCGGACGGCTCGACGAACATCCTTCCCGTCGGCGACGACGCCGCGATCGAGCGGGGCTGGGAACTCCACCACCGCCTGGTGCGCCGTCACCTGGAGCGCGCGTACTACCAGGGTTGGGACCTGCACCCGCATCAATTGCCGACGCGCTTCGGGGCGACGTTCGCGTTCTTTCGCGAGCGCCTGGAGGATGCGCTGGTCAGGCTGCGTCACTATGTCGCCGGGGTCGAGGGCGCGGTGCTGGACGAGCCCGCGACGGCTCGCGCCTTGGCCGACTATGTGTTGCGAGGACTCGACTGCGGCGCGGTCTCGTGGCGCGAGGTGAGCGAGGGCAGCGGGCTGGATCTGGCCACGCTGAACGCTCTCGCCAAACGTGTCGATGTGACATCCTCGCCGGAGAGGTGACCGCAGGTGGTTTCGAGACACCCGCTGCGCGGGCTCCTCAACCACCGGGGAGACGCGCTGGATCGGCTCCTCAACCACCGGGAAGGGGACTGCCGTGGGCATCGTGCTGGGGACCAACCAATACGGCAAGGCCGAGAACCGGGTCGTACGGATCACCAGGCAGACCGAGCGCCATGAGATCCGCGATCTCAGCGTCTCGACCTCGTTGCGCGGCGACTTCTCGGCGGCGCACAGCGACGGTGACCAGGCCGACGTACTGCCCACGGACACGCAGAAGAACACCGTCTTCGCCTTCGCCAAGTCCCACGGGATCTCCTCGCCCGAGGACTTCGGGAGGGCGCTCGGCAAGCGGTTCCTCACGGCCGCCGACACCTGCGTCGAGGCGCAGATCCGGTTGGAGGAGTACGCCTGGGACCGCGTCTCGATCCCCGGTACCGGGGAGGGGCACGACCACGCGTTCGTACGTCGTGGCACCGAGACGCGTACGGCTGTCGTGACCTCGACCCGCGAGTCGGTGCACGTGCTCAGCGGACTGACCGATCTGACCCTGCTCAAATCGACGGGGTCGGAGTTCAAGGGCTTCCTCAAAGACGAATACACCACGCTCGCCGAGACCGACGACCGGATCATGGCGACCTCGCTGACCGCGAGGTGGCGTACGACCGACTCCGGCGCCGTCGACGACTGGGACGCGGCCTATCTCGACATCCGCAGCATCCTGCTCGCGACCTTCGCGCAGACCTACAGCCGTGCCTTGCAGGAGACCCTGTTCCTGATGGGCGAGGCGGTGCTGAAGGCGCACCCGCAGGTCGCCGAGGTCAGATTCTCCGCACCCAACAAGCACCACTTCCTCTCCGACCTGTCGCCATTCGGCCTCGACAATCCCGGCGAGGTCTTCTATGCCGCCGACCGGCCGTACGGTCTGATCGAGGCGCAGGTCAGGCGCGATGACGTCGACGACGATCCGGCGGCCTGGGCGGGCGTACCGGGATTCTTGTGAGGGGCCAGCGATGAGGTTCGACACCATTCCCGACGCCGAACTCGGGCCGCAGTTGCTCGGCCTGACCCGGTCCGACACCTGGGTCACCCGGCTGATCGCGGGACGCCCGTACGGCGACCTCGAGTCGCTGCTTGCCGAGTCCGATCGGATCATCTTGTCGCTGACCGAGGCCGGGATCGACGAAACGCTGGCCGGGCACCCGAGGATCGGCGAGAAGGCGGGCGCGTCCCTCGGCAAGGACGAGGCGGCGCGGTCGTCGTCCGAACAGGCCGGGATGAGCGCCGCGGACGCCGAACTCAAGACGGCGATGGCGCGCGGGAATGAGGAGTACGAGGCGCGCTTCGGCCGGATCTATCTGGTCGCCGCGGCCGGGCGCAGTGCCGAGGAGCTGCTGGCGATCCTGCAATCGCGACTCGGCAACGACCCGGCCGAGGAGTTGCAGATCGTCAAGGAGAACCTCGCCAAGATCACCCGGCTGCGCCTCACCTCGGCGTTCGGGTCTGCCGCAACCGAGGAGGGCACGTGACGATCTCCACGCACGTGCTCGACGCGACACATGGCCGTCCTGCGGTCGGGTTGTCGATCACGCTTGGTCGCATTGAAGGCGACGTGGTGCAGGACCTCGGGTCCGGTCTCACCAACGCCGACGGGCGATGCCCCGAACTCACCGAGGGCCTGGACCTGGCCGAGGGCACCTATCGGATGCGCTTCGAGACGGCCGCCTGGTTCGACGCGGTCGGCATCCACGACTACTTCTATCCCTATGCCGAGGTCGTCTTCACCGTGACCGATGCCGCGGCACACCACCACGTGCCGCTGCTGTTGTCGCCCTTCGCGTACTCCACCTATCGAGGCTCCTGATGATCATCCGCGCCCCGCGCGCCATCATCGACGGCCGCGAGGTGCCCGCCGAGGTGACGATCGAAGACGGCCTGATCGTCGCGATCTGTGTGGATGGTTTCGAGACGCCGCCTTCGGCGGCTCCTCAACCACCGAGAGCGGCCCCGGTGGTTGAGGAGGCGCGCAGCGCCGTCTCGAAACCGTTCCCGGGGGAGTCCACAAGTCCGGTGGTTGAGGAGGCGCGCAGCGCCGTCTCGAAACCGTTCCCGGGGGAGCCCACAAGCCCGGTGGTTGAGGAGGCGCGCAGCGCCGTCTCGAAACCACAGATCATCACTCTGCGCGATGACGAGGTCCTGATCCCCGGCCTGGTCGACACGCACGTCCACGTCAACGAGCCCGGCCGCACCGAGTGGGAGGGCTTCGCGTCCGCCACCCGAGCCGCCGCAGCCGGCGGGGTCACCACGATCCTCGACATGCCGCTCAACTCCATCCCGGCCACCACGACCACAAGAGCGCTCCAAGCCAAGAAGGAGGCCGCGCGGGGACAGGCGTACGTCGATGTCGGCTTCTGGGGCGGCGCGGTGCCAGGCAACCTGACCGACCTAGAGCCGTTGCACGACGCCGGCGTGTTCGGGTTCAAGTGCTTCCTGCTCGACAGCGGCGTCGAGGAGTTCGCACCACTCGACGCACGACAGTTCGTCGAGGCGATGACCGAGACCGCGCGGTTGGGTGCGCTGCTGATCGCGCATGCCGAGTCCGGTGACCTGATCGGCGACTGCGCGCACGGGCGGTCGTACACACCCTTCCTCGACTCGCGGCCGACCCAGGCCGAGGCCCGCGCGATCGACCTGGTCATCGACACAGCCCGCGCGACGCGCGGCAAGGCGCACATCGTGCATCTGAGTGCCAGCGACGCGATCCCGGCCGTACGCAAAGCCCGCGAGGCTGGCATCGATCTCACCATCGAGACCTGTCCGCACTACCTGTTCTTCGACGCAGCCGAGGTGCCCGAGGGCGGCACTCAATTCAAGTGCTGCCCACCGATCCGCGACGGCGCCAACCGCGATGCACTCTGGGCAGGGCTCGTCGACGGCGACATCGACTACGTCGTCACCGACCACTCACCCTCGACTGTCGACCTGAAGCAACTCGACACCGGTGACTTCGCGGACGCGTGGGGAGGCATCGCCGGCCTCCAACTCGGGCTCGCGGCAACCTGGACCGCGGCCCGGCGAAGGCGTATCCCGCTCGCCGACGTGATCGGCTGGATGGCGACCGCGACCGCTGATCGGGTCGGCCTCACCGATCGCGGAAGGATCGCCGTCGGTGCCCGCGCCGACCTGGCCGTCCTCGCGCCCGACGAGACCTTCGAGGTCGACGTGACCCGACTGCACCACAAAAACCCCGTCTCGCCCTACGCCGGGCACACCCTCCACGGAGTCGTACGCCGCACCTACCTCGCGGGCGAGGAAGTCGATCTAGACGCAGCCCCTCGCGGAGAGCTGATCGAGAGGACCCGATGAACTACTACGTCCCCACCGCCGGCCATCCGGGCCAGACCGAACTCACCACCAAGGACTCCGGGCGCGCGGTCTTCACCGACGCGTACGCCGTCCTGCCGCGCGGCACCATGCGCGACATCGTGATCAACCGGTTGCCCTTCTGGGAGGGCACGAGGTTCTGGACGATCGCGCGACCGCTGACCGGCTTCGCCGAGACGTTCAGCCAATACATCGCCGAGGTGGCACCCGGCGGCGGGTCCGACCACCCGGAGACCGATCCCGAGGCCGAGGCGGTGCTGTTCGTCGTCGGCGGCGCGCCCACCCTCACGCTGACGACGAGCGGGTCGAGCGACCCGAGCCGGTCGAGCGAAGTCGAGACTCACGATCTGCGCCCCGGGTCGTACGTCTTCCTCCCGCCCCGGGCGCAATGGACCCTGCACAACCCCGCCCAAGACGAGAACGCCGTCTTCCACTGGATCCGCAAGCGCCATCAAGCCGTCGAGGGCCTGGAGACTCCCGAAGCGTTCGTCACCCACGAGGACGACCACCCGCCCACCGAGATGCCCGGCACCGACGGCGCGTGGGGGACGCAACGCTTCGTCGACCCCGACGACGTACGCCACGACATGCACGTCAACATCGTGAACTTCGGCCCCGGCGGCGCGATCCCGTTCCCGGAGACGCACGTGATGGAGCACGGCCTCTATGTGTTGGAGGGCAAGGCGGTCTATCTGCTCAACAAGGACTGGGTCGAGGTCGAGGCCGGTGACTTCATGTGGCTGCGCGCCTTCTGCCCCCAAGCCTGTTACGCCGGGGGACCGGGCAGGTTCCGATATCTGCTCTATAAGGACATGCACCGACACCCGCGGTTCCTCTAGGCCGGAAGATTCACGTACGCCCGGCCCATTGACAGAAAATCTTTCGCGCGTGACCCTGGTCACATGGTGATGTCTGTGGAAGTCGACACCGGTCAGGCGGCCCTGGCCGCACTCACGCCGCTGCGCGCCAGCGGTGGGGACCGGCGTACGACCGGACTCAGCGACGAACTGATCGCGCAGTTCGGCAAGCGCGATCCACGCCTGCTCGCCGCGGTGGAGTCCGCGGTGGCGACGGCTCGCACTCTCGACCCCGCCTTCTTGGACCAAGACGAGGCCGAGCAGGTCGACTGGTGTCAGGCCGGGCTGCACAACTTCTACGACCCCGACGCGGTCAACCCGTTCGTGGCGGCGGGCGCCAAGGGGCCGTGGCAGGTCACGCTCAAGGGCGCGGTGCTCTATGACACCGGCGGGTACGGGATGCTCGGTTGGGGCCACAACCCCGACTTCGTGATCGCCGCCCTCGCCCACGAGCAGCCGATGGCCAACGTGATGACCGCCCATCCGGCGCAGCGCCGTTTCACCGACGCGCTGATGCGCGAGATCGGCCAACAGGACCAGTGCCCGTACGCCGGATTCATGTCGCTCAACTCGGGCTCGGAGGCGATGTCGCTGGCCTGCCGGATCGCCGACACTCTCTCGCGTACGGTCGTCGGTCCCGGCGGTGCCCGCGAGGGTGCCACGGTCAAGCGCCTGGTGCAGAAGGGCGCGTTCCACGGGCGTACGGAGCGCCCCGCGCTGCTGTCTGACTCAAGCCGCTCCACCTATGACGAGCGGCTCGCCAGCTTTGCCACCGAAGACTCGGTGCTCGTCGTGGAATCCGGCGACGTCGCCGCGCTGGAGAGTGCCTTCGCCGACGCCGAGCAGAACGGCTGGTTCATCGAACTCGTCGCCCTCGAACCCGTAATGGGCGAGGGCAATCCCGGCTATCAGATCACCCGCGAGTTCTATCAGGCCGCGCGCCGCCTGGCGACCGAGCACGGCTCGCTGCTGCTGATCGACTCGGTGCAGGCTGGGCTGCGTACGAAGGGGGTGCTCAGCGTCGTCGACTATCCGGAGTACGCCGGGTGCGACGCCCCCGACATGGAGAGTTTCAGCAAGGCGATCCAGGCGGGGCAATACCCGCTGTCCACCCTTGCGCTCGGGCCGCGTGCAGTCGCGATCTATCAGCGCGGGACATATGGCAACACCATGACCGGCAACCCGCGGGCGATGTCGATCGGCGCGACCGTCCTGGAGCACATGACCACCGAGTTGCGCGCCAATATCGTCGCGCGCGGCGACGAACTCACCGCCAAACTGGACGCGCTCAGGGACGAGTTCCCAGGTGTCGCGGTCGGCGCCCAGGGCACCGGGCTGCTGGTCTCCCTGGAGATCGCCGGGCACAAGATCTATGGCACCGACTCGCTGGAGGAGTGGTTGCGTCGTGAGGGCCTCGGGGTGATTCACGGGGGTGCGAGTTCGCTGCGGTTCACGCCGACCTTCGACTGCACGAGCGAGGAGCTCGACCTCGTCGTCGACCTCGTACGGGCGGGTCTGCGCGCCGGTGCGGGCCGGACTGACGACCGCACGGCATGATCTGAATCGAGATGATCGACCAGCACTTCCGCGATCAGGTCCTGGCCTGGTCCCAGCAGCCGCCGTCAGGTCCGGTTCCGAGTGCCGCACGCCAGACCCTGGACGCGCTCTTCACCGCGCAACTGCGCAGCCGACACGTCGACTTCGCGGCTCGCGAACTCCAAAAGCAGGGGCGGGCCTTCTACACGATCTCCTCTGCCGGGCATGAAGCCAACGCGGCCGTAGCCCTGGCGTTGCGACCGAGCGATCCAGCGCTGTTGCACTATCGCAGCGGCGCCTTCTTCGCCGCCCGCGCGGGGCAGGTCGCGGGCTCTGCGATAGACGACCTACTGCTGTCGCACATGTGCGGTGTCGACGATCCGATCTCGGGTGGTCGCCACAAGGTGATCGGTCACCCAGATCTGGCGATCATTCCGCAGACCTCGACCATCGCCTCACATCTGCCGCGAGCGTTGGGCGTGGCCTTCACCATCGGGCGTACGAGGACCCGCTGGCCGCGCGACGCCGTCGTCGTGACGTCCTTCGGTGACGCATCTGCCAACCACTCGACCGCGACCGGTGCCTTCAACGCCGCCGGTTACCTGAGCCACCAGGGCGTACCCCTCCCGCTCCTCTTCGTCTGCGAAGACAACGGCATCGGCATCAGCGTGCGTACGCCCGCGGGTTGGACCGCGCGTTCCCTGGCCAGCCACCCCGCCATCGACTACCACTTCGCCGACGGGTCGGACCCGGACGAGACGCTGCGCGTCTGCCACGAGGTGGTGGCGTCGATCCGCGAACGCCGCCGCCCCGCGATACTGCACCTGAAGACCGTACGGTTCCTCGGCCACGCCGGCTCCGACGCCGAGATCGCCTATCGCAGCAGCAAGGAGATCGCCGCCGACCACCCACTCGATCCACTGCTCGGCACGGCCCGCGCGCTGATCCTCGCCGGAGTCGACCCGGCCGACGTCGCGGCGCGTTACGAGGACGTACGCCGCGAGGTTGCCGAGGCGGCTACGTCCCTTCCCGTGACCCACCTGGCGACGCCGGCTGAGGTGATGGCCCCCCTCGTCGCGACATCGGCCGACGAGGTGGCTAAGGCGGCAACGTTGTCTGCGGGTCGTGATCGCCGACTCCACGTGCACGGCAACCTGCCCGAGGAGGGTCCGCCGTTGACGCTCGCCCAGTCGATCAACGCGGCGCTGACCGACCTGATGGCGTACGACGACAGCACGTTGGTGTTCGGCGAGGACGTCGGCGTCAAGGGTGGTGTCTACGGCGTGACGCGCGGACTGCGCAAACGCTTCGGTGCCTCTCGGGTCTTCGACACCCTGCTCGACGAGCAGACCATCCTCGGCGTCGCGTTGGGTGCGGGCGTCTCGGGCGCGCTGCCGATTCCCGAGATCCAATACCTGGCCTACCTGCACAACGCCGAGGACCAACTGCGCGGTGAGGCCGCATCGCTGCGCTTCTTCAGCAACGGGCAGTTCCAGAACCCGATGGTCGTACGCATCGCGGGCCTGGCCTATCAGCGCGGCTTCGGCGGGCACTTCCACAACGACAACTCGGTGGCCGTGCTGCGCGACATTCCCGGCTTGATCCTGGGTGTGCCGTCGTGTGCGGCCGAGGCGCCTCGGATGCTGCGCACGATGGCCGCGCTGGCCCGGGTCGAGGGACGGGTCTGCGTACTCCTCGAACCCATCGCGCTCTATCACTCGCGAGACGTGGTCGACGGCGACGGCGGCTTGCTCGCGTCGTACGCCGCACCCGAGGCGTGGGAGCCGATCGCTGAGTTGGGGCGTACGACCCTGTATGCCGACGGCGCGGCGGTTGACACGTTGGTCATCACGTTCGGCAACGGCGTCCACTTGTCCCGACGCGCGGTGCATCAGGCGGGCGTACCCGCCGACGTCCTCGACCTGCGTTGGCTCTCGCCGCTGCCCGTCGAAGAGATGTGTGCTCATGCCGCGCGCTACTCCAGGGTGGTCGTCGCCGACGAGACCCGGCACAGTGGGGGTGTGGCCGAAGGCATCGTGGCCGCGCTGGTGGACGCTGGCTACGACGGCACCATCACCCGGCTCAACAGCGAAGACACGTTCATCCCCCTCGGCCCCGGCGCGGCCACCGTGCTGCTGAGCGAGGACCAGATCGTCGCAGCCCTGCGTGGCTGACCAATCCCAAGGAGACACCATGACCGACGTATCCACCGACCTGCGCGTCGAGGCCGAGGCTGCTGCCCGCGCGTGCGGGGTCGACCTGGCTGCTCACGCTGGCGACCAGGAAGGACGCTCGCCGCTCACCGGTGCCGTGGTGTCGTCGTTGCGCTGGGACTCGGCCGACGACGTCGCAGGCGTGGTCGCGGCTGCCTCCAAGGCGTTCTCGACGTGGCGCGACGTCCCCGCGCCCGTACGCGGCAACCTGATCAAGCGCTTCGGCGAACTCCTGTCGCAGCACAAGGAAGACCTCGGCACCCTGGTGTCGATCGAGGTCGGCAAGATCACCAGCGAAGCGCTCGGTGAGGTGCAGGAGATGATCGACATCTGCGACTTCGCGGTCGGGTTGTCGCGGCAGCTCTATGGCTACACGATGCCGTCGGAGCGTCCCGGCCACCGCCTGATGGAGACCTGGCACCCGCTCGGCGTGGTCGGCGTGATCTCGGCGTTCAACTTCCCGGTCGCGGTGTGGTCGTGGAACACCGCGCTGGCCCTGGTCTCCGGTGACACGGTCGTCTGGAAGCCCTCGGAAGCCGCGCCGCTGTGCGCACTGGCCTGCAACGCGTTGATGCAGCAGGCGTTGACCGAGCAGGGGTACGACGCCGCGATCAGTCAGGTCGTGATCGGTGACCGCGCGGTCGGTGAGGCGCTGGCAGCTGACCGCTCCGTGGCGCTGCTGTCCGCGACCGGTTCGTCGCGGATGGGCGGCGAGGTCGCGCCGATCGTGGCCGCGCGCTTCGGTCGGTGCCTGCTCGAGCTCGGTGGCAACAACGCGGCAATCGTGACTCCGAGTGCCGATCTCGACCTGACGGTGCGCGGCGTGGTCTTCTCGGCCGCAGGCACCGCGGGGCAGCGCTGCACCACGATGCGCCGCGTCATCGCGCACACCTCGGTGGCCGCCGAACTCACCGATCGCATCGCGTCGGCGTACGCCAAGCTGCCGGTCGGCGACCCGCGTGTTGAGGGCACTTTGGTCGGGCCCCTGATCAACGAGCGGGCGTACGACGGCTTCACCGCCGCAGTCGCGCGGGCCGTCGACGCGGGCGGGACGGTCGTCGCGGGTGGGTCGCGCGCGCTCTCCGAGGAGTTCCCCGACGCGTACTACGTGCAGCCGACCGTCATCTCGATGCCGTCCCACGACGAGGTGATGCACACCGAGACGTTCGCGCCGATCCTCTACATCACGGCGTACGACGACCTCGACGACGCGATCGGCTTCAACAACGAAGTGCCCCAGGGGCTCTCGTCGAGCATCTTCACCTCCGATCAAGCCGAGGCCGAGTTGTTCCTGTCCGCGCGCGGCTCGGACTGCGGGATCGCCAACGTCAACATCGGCACTTCGGGTGCCGAGATCGGTGGCGCCTTCGGTGGCGAGAAGGAGACCGGCGGGGGCCGCGAGTCGGGCACCGATGCCTGGAAGTCCTACATGCGGCGTGCGACCAACACGATCAACTACTCCGGCGAACTCCCGCTCGCGCAAGGGGTCAAGTTCGACGTGTGACCCCGGCTCGGTGGTTGAGGAGGCCGCGCCGCGGCCGTCTCGAAACCATGCTGTCCCCGGTGGTTGAGGAGGCCGCGCCGCGGCCGTCTCGAAACCGTGCTGTCCCCGGTGGTTGAGGAGGCCGCGCGGCGGCCGTCTCGAAACCGTGCTGTCCCCGGTGGTTGAGGAGGCCGCGCGGCGGCCGTCTCGAAACCGTGCTGTCCCCGGTGGTTGAGGAGGCCGCGCCGCGGCCGTCTCGAAACCATGCTGTCCCCGGTGGTTGAGGAGGCCGCGCCGCGGCCGTCTCGAAACCATGCTGTCCCCGGTGGTTGAGGAGGCCGCGCCGCGGCCGTCTCGAAACCACACCGAACTAACTGGAAGATCACTGCCACCACGTGACAGTGATCTTCCAGATGCCGGTGCCGGGTGGGCCGAGCAGCACGACGTTGCGGGCTTCGGCTCAGGAACGCCGCCGGAGGTCGAGTGCGGCGACCTGCTGGCGGGCGGCGGGTTGGGCGTCGAAGTCGAACTCCTCCAGGGTCTTGACGGCGGCGAACCCGGCGGCGCGGATGCGCAGCCGGGCGCCGGAGGCGTTGCGGGCGGCGACCTCGCGGTCCAGGACCGCGGCGAGGTAGTCCTCGTGGGTCCAGCTCGGCGTCGCGGGCCTGGTCGGCCAGCCGGGCCGGCGGACTCGGTGATCCGGGGTGCCTTGAGGGCGGCTGCGAGGTAGTGTGATCTGCCTTGACCGCGTCGGTCGTGGCGGTGTTCTTGGCCGGCCATCAGCATGACCCCCTCACCGGTGTCGCCGAGGCCGAACGCGCGGTCGTAGTCCAGGCAGGTCCCGGCCCAGGTCGTCGACCGGCCGTCGATCGGGCGGGGCTGCTTGGAACTGCTGCGCGCAGGCCGCGCGGCGGTCTGCGACGTGGACGGGGTCGGTGACCACCGCGGTCCCTCTGGCCCACGACCTCGGGGTGGTCGGCGACCAGGCGGCCCTCGAGCGCGGACCCGGACGCGGTCGCAGGTCGCGCGGTCACCTCGACCATCCGGCCGATCGCGTGGGGGTCGACGGAGTAGTCGTTGGTGTCGACGCGGACGTAGTAGTCGCCGCCCGAGCCGGATCCTGTTGCGCCAGCCCAGATGCAGCGGGACCGGCGGCAGCGGCGAGCATCGCGGCCAGATCGGCGTCCAGGCGCGCGATCGGTGGACGCGGCCTTGGTGGTGCGGACCACCCGGGCGTTCGCGCGGGTCAGCCAGTCGGTGAACTGGGTGTTGAAGTCTGCCGGTGAGACTCGAACGTGCGCCCGGGCATGAACGAGGTCTCGAACCAGCCGTTGCGGCGCTCCACGATGCCCTTGGACTCCGGGTCCCGCGGCGGCAGCAGCACCAGCCGGGTCGCCAAGGTGCCCATGAACGCCGCGACCCCTTCCGCGCGGCGCTGGCCCTCGGCCGATGCCGGGCTCGTTGTCCCAGAGCAGCCGGCGCGGCACCCGCGCCGAGCTGCCCGAGCAGCTCCCACGATCCCGAGCAGCAGGTCCTCGGTCTTGCGGGTCGGGATCATCAGCCCGAGTCACGAACCGGGAGATGCGCGGCCGTGATCACCAGCACCGGCAGCAGCCGCGAGGTGCCGTCCTCCAGCGGGATCTTCCTGCGGCGGGAACCACAGATCGCACTGCGCCGCGTCCCCGGGCTCCCAGACGATCCGATCCGCCGGGTCGACGCGCCGGTAGCTCAGGGCGCAGCCGCTTCACGTTCTCGCGGAACCACCGTGATCGACCCGGTCCAGCCGACCCGCTCGGCGAGCACCGTCGCCGGCATGCTCCGGCTCGTCGGCCAGCAGCGCCCGGACCCGCGCCTCGAACTCCGTGAACGATGTCGGCCTCGGCGTCACGCACGTACCTCGGCGGCGCATCCGAGGTCGACCGCCTTGATGACCGTGGTCCGCGAGATCCCCAACCGCTCAGCGATCCTCGCCTTCGGCACCCCCTCCGCAGCCAGCCTCCGGATCAACGCCCAGTCCTCCAAAGTGATCACTCTCCAATCGTCGAGTGTTCACAAGCCGAGTCCCCCGCCCCTTTGGGGCGTAGACCGGCGGCGGGGTGCGGTTGAACTTTTGTCGCAATGTCTTTGGTTCGCCAGACGCGGGGGTGCTTGGGGACCTAGTGTCGCGACCGCTCTGGGTGGGCCGCCGCCGTCTCGGCTTTCGGAGCAGTCGCACCTCTACCGGAAGGCCGCTCATGCAGATCAGCCTCTGAGTCCACCGAGCCGCCGTGCCGTCACTCGAGCTGCGGCCTGGAGCGTCCCTGCGATCTCTCTGGCCACAGCAGCACCGGCGTACGCCAGCAGCCTCATAGGCGTGGCGGTGGCGGCCAGCGCGAGCCCGACGACTGTCGCAGTTGGCGAGACGGTCACGGTGACCCTTGCCGTGACCAACTACGGGCCCTACGCGTCGTATATGACAATGGAATTGGTCTATAGCGGAGTCCAGTTCGTCTCTGCCTCCTCGTCCAGCAGGCTTTGGGGTTTTCCGACCCCGGTCTTTTTTAATCGCTACGACATGGGCGTCACGACAGAGACGATAACTTTGATAGTGCGCAAGACAGCTAACACGGGCCAGGTTGACGGCTATCTCTCGGGCAGGATCCCCGACCCTGACGAAAACGATAACTTTTTCTCCATAACGATTTTCTGACGCAGTTCGACGGCGCGGGTCCGGGGCGCACTCTTGTCGCGAATTGTCCGTTAGGCGGACACGGTGGCAGTTAGTGCCCTAGCCTCGTGATCGCTCTGGTCGGTGGCTCGGAAGTCTCTGCTCTCGGAGCAGCCATTTCTCCCTCAAATCGGAAAGCCCCCTCATGCACGATCAGCTCTCGAGTGCCGCGGATTTGAAGTTGTTGGACGGTTGGCCTTCGCCAGGATCTGATCGGCGGTCTTGGTCCACACGAACGGATGCGCTCTTTCGTGCCAGCCGTCGATGAAGGCGCGGATCTTGGCGTTGAGGTCCTTGACCGACTTGAACACCCCGCGGCGGATCGCCTGCCGCTCGACGATGCCGAACCAGACCTCGACCAGGTTCATCCAGGAGGCATGGGTCGGGGTGAAGTGCACGACGAAGCGCGGGTTGTCGGCCAGCCAGGTCTTCACGTTCAGGTGCTTGTGCGCGGCGTAGTTGTCCATCACCAAGTGCAGCTCGACCGGCTGCCCGTCGGCGTCGCGGACGTCGCGGTAGGCCCGCTCGATCTGCTTGAGGAACGCCAAGAACTCTTGATGACGATGGCGCGGCTTGAGCGCCGCGGTGACCTGCCCGGTCGCGATGTCGAGCGCTGCGAACAGCGTGGTGGTGCCATGCCGGTAGTAGTCGTGCGACCTGCGCTCGACCTTGCCCGGTTGCATCGGCAAGATCGGGACCGTCCTGTCCAGCGCCTGGATCTGGGACTTCTCGTCCACGCACAGCACGATCGCGTTCTCCGGCGGCGCCAGGTACAGCCCGCAGATGTCGGTCACCTTCCCGACCAGCTCGGGGTCGGTGGAGAACCGGAACGACTCCGCCTTCCACGGCTTGACGCCGTAGGCCGACCAGGCTCGGGCGACCGACTTGTGGGAGATCTTCAGCCGGTTGGCCAGCAGCCGGGTGGACCAGTGCGTGACACCGAGTTTCTTCGGTGGCGGCTTCAACGTCTCGGCCACGATCGCCCGGTGATCGAGCTCCCGCGGACGTCCCGAACGCGGAGCATCTGCCAGCCCCGCCAGTCCCTTGGACTGGTAGCGATCCCGCCAGCCCAGCACCGTGGTCACCGTCGCACCGACCAACTCCGCGATCCGCGTATTCGCCACCCCGTCGGCCGCGAGCAACACGATCCGCGCCCGCTTCGCCGCCGACGCCGGCACCGTCGAAGCCCGGGCCCACCGCTCAAGCTCCTCGCGATCGCCTGGACGCAGAACCAATGCAGGAGCAGGACGATTCGCCATGCCTCATGATTTCAGATCCCAACTATCTAGGAACTTACGACACGCGGCACTAGTCCACCGAGCCGCCGTGCCGTCACGCGCGCCGCAGCCTGGAGCGTCCCTGCGGTCTCTTTGGCCGCTTCCGCGCCCGCCTACGCCACTAGTCAGCCGGTTCCGGTGAGCGGGCTGGACTTGGCGATCCAGCGGGTCACTCCACCAGGCGATGTCGCTCAGGTGGAGCTCCCGGCTCACGGTCACCAACTACGGTCCGTCTGACGCCTCGCTCTTGCAACTGAGCGTCTCCTTTGGCTCCAACGCAACCTTCGTCAGCATCAATGGAGCGCTCTGGTATCCCCTGAACGTTCCTCCCGTTGGCTCGTCACTCCCGCTTTCGCTCGGGAGTGATGAGTTGCTGGCGGGGGATAGCAGCACCGTGACCCTGATCGTCGGACGCACTCCGAGCAATGGCTTCTCGAGTCTGAGTGCAAAGGTGGAGGGTGACGGCGCCACGGGTGACTATGTCCTGTTCACTATTCACATTTAGTGAAACACCCTCTTGTCGCGATTTGTCAGTTCCCCGGACGCGGTGGCGGTTAATGCCCTAGCGTGGCGTTCGCTCTGGTCGGTGGCCCCGGAAATCTCGGCTCTCGGAGCAGCCATTTCTCCCTCAAATCGGAAGCCGCCTCATGCACGATCAGCCCTTTAGTCCACCGAGCCGCCGTGCCGTCACGCGTGCCGCGGCCTGGAGCGTCCCTGTGATCTCCCTCGCCGCAGCAGCACCGGCGTACGCAAGCAGCGCCATCGGTCTCAAACTCGAGGTGACCGCGGACAAGACCGTGGTTGCGCTCGGTGAGACGGTGACGATCGTGTTCACGTTGACGAACATGGGGCCCGACGAGGAACCGAATGGCGGACTCGCAATCACTTTGGGTTCCGTGTTTGACGTGGTGAGTTATCAAGGCACTCCCGGCACATACAGCAACAATCTCGGCTTTGACGGGTGGGTTCTCCCCGTCGAGTCAATGACGTTCACGGTGGTGGCTAAGCGCAAGTGGACTGGAGATGGATGGGTAGACGGTCAGGCATATGGCTCTAACCCGGATCCTTATACGGGCGATAACACCGTAGGCATTCGCTGGGTGGACCGAAGCTAGCCACGATCTTGCGGAAACTGCTCCCCGGGGTTCGTGGCCCAATCGAGTGGCCCGATCGCCGTAGGCTTGAGGCTACGATGTGACCGGGGCCACATGGCCCGCGCGGGCGTTGTTCGCATGGATAACCAGGGTCCGCGTTGCTCCACCCCAACCGTGCTGAAGGCAGACGCCTGCGCAGACTCGGAGGAGCTCATGAAGATCTCGGTCAACGGCACGACCTGTCCCCTGGAGGGCACCGCGCCGCACACCAACCTGCTCGACTTCGTACGAGGTCAGGGGTTCACCGGCGCCAAAGAGGGTTGCGCCGAGGGTGAGTGTGGCGCCTGCGCGGTGCTCGTCGCTCGCCCCGATGGCGACGGTGGCTCGCGCTGGGTGTCCATCAACGCGTGCCTGGTCCCTGCCGCTGCGTACGACGGCCAGGAGGTTGTCACCGCCGAAGGCCTGGGCTCGCCCGATGATCTGCACCCCGTGCAGGCAGCGATGGCCAAGGCTGGTGGCTCCCAATGCGGCTACTGCACGCCCGGTTTCGTGTGCTCGATGGCAGCCGAGTACTACCGCCCCGACCGGGTGGCTGCGCAGAGTAGAGACCACGAACACGAACACGGCCCCAACGGGTTCGACCTCCACGCCCTGAGCGGCAACCTGTGCCGGTGCACCGGCTATCGCCCGATCCGCGACGCGGCGTACGAGCTGGGCGACCCCGCTGGCGACGACAGCCTCATGACCCGCTGCACTCACCCGGCGCCCGAAGCGCGCCCGACCGATCTCAAGGATTCGAGCGGGAGGTTCGTACGACCGGCTGATCTCACCGCAGCACTCGCCCTGCTCGCCGATGTACCCGACGCGTTGCTGGTCGCGGGGTCGACCGACCACGGTGTCGACGTCAACATCAAGGGCGCCCGACCGCCACTGGTGATCGCGATCGATCGCCTCGCAGAGCTGCGCGAGTTGGACCTGGGTGGTTTGGAGGGTTTCGAGACGGCCGCTGCGCGGCCTCCTCAACCACCGACTTCGCCTGGGGCGGTGGTTCCTGAGGAGCCGACGGAGTCGGCGTCTCGAAGGCCTCCTCAACCACCGGACGCCGCGGCGGTTTCTGAGCCACCCGACTCACCGGTGGTTGAGGAGGGGCGCAGCCCCGTCTCGAAACCACTCACCCTCGGGGCGGCGCTGACCCTCAGCGAGATCGAGCAACACCTCGGCGAGCGGGTACCCCTGCTCAATGCACTCTGGCCTCAGTTCGCCAGCCGCCTGATCCGCAACGGCGCCACACTCGGCGGCAACCTCGGCACCGGCTCGCCGATCGGCGACGCCCCGCCCGCCCTCCTCGCACTCGAAGCAAGCCTCATCTTGGCTAGCGCCCAAGGTGAGCGGGAGGTCGCCCTCAAGGACTACTTCACCGGCTACCGCGAGACCGTGAAGCGCAACGACGAGCTGATCAAGGCGATCACGATCCCGCTCCCACTGGCCAAGATCACCGCGTTCCACAAGATCGCCAAGCGACGGTTCGACGACATCTCCAGCGTCGCGGTGGCGTACGCCTTCGACGTCGAGGACGGCGTCATCACCAAGGCGCGCATCGGGCTGGGTGGCGTCGCCGCAACCCCGATCCGGGCGTACGACACCGAGGCCGCGCTGGAAGGACGGCCTTGGACGAAGGAGACCGTCGAAGCCGCCGCCACGATCCTTGAGAAGGAGGGCACGCCGATGGGTGACCACCGCGCCAGCGCGCCCTATCGCAAGGCGATGTTGCGCCAGTCGCTGCGCAAGTTCGGGAAGGAGTCCTGATGAGCACGCTCAGCCAGCGCCCCGACCACGCGATCGTCGGTCAGGAGCACCCACACGAGTCCGCCGCCCTCCACGTCACCGGGCACGCGCTCTATACCGACGACCTGGTGCACCGCACCAAGGACTGCCTGCACGCTTGGCCGGTCTCGATCACGCATGCGCATGCGCGGATCACGAAGCTCAACACCGAGCCGGCGTACGACATCCCAGGCGTGGTCCGCGTCCTCACCAAAGAAGACGTGCCCGGAGTCAACGACGCTGGCATCAAGCACGACGACCCCCTCTTCCCCGACGAGGTTCGCTATGTCGGACACGCGATCTGCTGGGTGCTCGGCGAGACGCTGGAAGCCGCCCGGCTGGGCGCGCAGGCGGTCGAGGTCGAGACCGAGCCGCTGTCCTCTTTGATCAACGTCAAGGAAGCCATCGCGGCGCACAGCTTCCAGGGTGGCCAGCCCACCGTGGCGCGAGGCGACGTCGAGGCCGGCTTCGAGAGATCGACGCATGTGTTCTCCGGCGAGTTCGAGTTCGCGGGCCAGGAGCACTTCTATCTGGAGACCCACGGCTCGCTCGCGATGGTCGACGAGAGCGGCCAGATCTTCATCCAGTCGAGCACCCAGCACCCCACCGAGACCCAAGACATCGTCAGCCACGTCCTCGGGATCGACGCGCACGCAGTGACGGTGCAGTGCCTGCGGATGGGCGGCGGTTTCGGCGGCAAGGAGATGCAGCCGCACGGACTCGCCGCCATCGCCGCGCTCGGCGCGACACTGACCAACCGGCCGGTCCGGCTGCGGCTCAACCGCAACCAGGACATCACCATGACCGGCAAGCGGCACGGGTTCCACGCCGACTGGCGGATCGGGTTCGACGACGACGGCCGGATCCAGGCTCTCGACGCGACACTGACCTCCGACGGTGGCTATTCGCTCGATCTGTCCGAGCCGGTGTTGGCGCGCGCCCTGTGCCACATCGACAACGCGTACTGGATCCCCGACCTGCGCGTGCACGGCCGGATCGCGCAGACCCTCAAGACCTCGCAGACCGCGTTCCGCGGCTTCGGCGGCCCGCAGGGAATGCTCGTGATCGAGGACATCCTCGGCCGCGTCGCGCCACTGCTCGGGATCGACCCCGCGCAACTCAGAAGACGCAACTTCTATGTCGAGGGCCAAGACACGCCGTACGGCATGCCGGTGCGCCACGCCGAGCGGATGCCGGAGATCTGGGACCAGGTGCTGGAGTCCAGTGCGTACGCCGACCGTCGGGCCGAGATCCATGAGTTCAACAAGACTCACGAGCACACCAAGCGCGGCCTCGCGATCACGCCGGTGAAGTTCGGGATCTCGTTCAACTTCACCGCGTTCAACCAGGCCGGCGCACTCGTCCACGTCTATAAGGACGGCTCGGTCCTGGTCACCCACGGCGGCACCGAGATGGGCCAGGGCCTGCACACCAAGATGCTCCAGGTCGCGGCGACCGCGCTCGGCGTACCCCTCAGCAAGGTGCGGCTCGCACCCACGCGTACGGACAAGGTGCCCAACACCTCCGCGACCGCTGCCTCCACGGGCGCGGACCTCAACGGCGGCGCGGTCAAGGCGGCCTGCGACGAGATCCTCGGCCGCCTGCACGAGTTCAAGGCTGCGAAGGGCCTGGCCGACGACGTGACGTGGGAGGAGTTGGTCAACACCGCCTACTTCAACCGGGTCAAGCTCTGGGCGGCCGGCTTCTATGCCACCGAGGGTCTGCACTGGGATTCCTCGATCATGCAGGGCGTGCCGTTCAAGTATTTCGCGTACGGAGCGGCCGTCGCCGAGGTCGAGGTGGACGGGTTCACCGGGGCGTACACCACTCGTCGAGTCGACATCGTCCATGACGTCGGCGATTCTCTCTCTCCGATCGTCGACATCGGCCAGATCGAGGGCGGCTTCGTGCAAGGCGCGGGCTGGTTGACGTTGGAGGACCTGCGTTGGGACGAGAGCGATGGACCGAACCGTGGTCGGTTGTCGACGCAGGCGGCGTCGACCTACAAGCTGCCGAGCTTCTCCGAGATGCCGACCGACTTCCGGGTCACGCTCTACGACAAGGCGCACGAGGACGGTGCGATCTATGGCTCGAAGGCAGTGGGAGAGCCGCCGCTGATGTTGGCGTTCTCCGTACGCGAGGCGTTGCGCGCCGCGGCCGAGGCGTTCGGCCCCGACGGGGTGTCGGTGGATCTTGCGTCGCCCGCGACTCCGGAGGCGGTGTGGTGGGCGATCGAGGCGGCTCGTGCCGGGCACGCCGACGACCCGGCCAATGCGCACGTGAGCCTCGACGGTCATATCCCGCCGCAGCCTGACGCAGATGCGCGCCCGCTCCGGCCGCACTCCGAGGCCGCCGCGCAGTGGTCTGGCTCGGGTCAGATGGCACGCACGCTGCTGCCCACCGAGGACCACCCGTGAGTTGGGTGCGCGCCGTCGCGGACCTGCGTACGACGCGTACGCCCGGGGTGCTCGTCACAGTCAGCGCGGCACGCGGTCACACCCCGCGTGCGCCCGGAGCCAAGATGGTCGTCACCGACGACGAGACCTGGGGCTCGGTGGGCGGCGGCAACCTGGAGGAGGTGGCGATCCGGCGGGCGCGCGAGTTGATCGTCGGTCGGGCCGTCGCCGCCGAGTCGCTCACCCTCAACCTCTCCGACAAGGCGCAGACCGAGCACGGTCGCCAGTGTTGCGGCGGCGAGGTCACGCTGCTGCTCGAACCCCTGCCGGTCGTACCCGCTGTCGCGATCTTCGGCCTGGGCCACGTCGGTCGGGAGTTGGCGCACATCCTGGTCCGCCACGACATCGAGCTCTGGCTGGTCGACTCCCGCGCCGATGCTGTCGCTGCGGCTTCGTGCTCCCCGGTGGTTGAGGAGCCGGCGCAACCGGCGTCTCGAAACCATCGAAACCACCCAAACCACCCCGCCACCATCCACACCCGCCACGCGATCGTCCCCGAACTCGTCCTCGGTGAGGTCCCCGCGGGCACCGACGTCTTGATCATGACTCACGACCACGCAGAAGATTTCGCGCTCTGCGACGCAGCACTGCGCTGCGGCCACCTCGGGTCGATCGGGGTCATCGGCAGCGACGTGAAGTGGCAGAGGTTCGTACGCAATCTGCGCGCCGAAGGCCTCGATCCCGACTCGATCCGGTCCCCGATCGGACTGCCCGCGCTTGCCGGCAAGGAGCCGGCCACGATCGCGCTGGCCGTGGCCGCCGAACTCGTCGCCTCCTGGCAGCAGTCGGTGGTGGAGACGCCATGACGCAGACGCTCTACCGCGCCCGCGTGTTCGATACCCCCGACAACCCGTTCGCCGGCGGCACGCTGCGAGCCGACGCGGACGCCGGGATCCTCGTGGAGGGTGGCCGGATCACGGCGCGGGATTTGTACGACAGCCTCCGAGCGACACACCCCGACGCCGACGTCATCGACCTGCGCGATGGCATCCTCCTGCCCGGCCTCGTCGACACCCACGTGCACTATCCGCAGGTCCGCGTGATCGCCGGGCTCGGGATGCCGCTGCTCGAGTGGCTCGACAAATGCGCCCTGCCGGAGGAAGCGCGCCTGGCCGACCGGACGTACGCCGAAGCAGTCGCCCAAGACTTCGTCCACGGCCTGGTCTCGGCAGGGACGACGACGGCGCTCGTCTTCGGTTCGCACTTCGCGACCGCCGTTGATGCTCTCTTCGCCGAGACCAGCCGGGTCGGCCTGCGCGTCACTTCCGGTCTGGTCGTGAGCGACCGGCTGCTGCGTCCCGAACTGCTGAGCACTCCCGATCGGGCGTACGACGAGGCCGTCGCGCTCGCTGACCGCTGGCATGACGTCGGGCGTACGCGTTATGCGGTGACGCCGCGCTTCTCGTATTCGGCTGGCGAGCCGATGCTCGACTCGTGCGAAGCCGTGCTCAAGGACCGACCTGGCACCTGGTTCACCTCGCACGTCAACGAGAACCCGCTCGAGATCGCGTCGGTGGCGAAACTCTTCAAGGAAGCCCAGCACTACGTGGATTCGTACGACCGCCACGCCCTGCTCTCGGCCAATGCGGTCCTCGCGCACAACGTGCACGCGACCGACCATGAGCTCGACGTGCTCGCCGACCGCGGGACCGCGGTTGCGCACTGCCCGACCTCTAATGCGGCGCTCGGGTCGGGTCTCTTCTCGCTGCGCCGCCATGTCGCGCACGGCGTGGAGGTCGCGCTCGGTTCGGACGTGGGAGCGGGTACGGGTTTCTCGATCTTCAAGGAGGGGCTCCAGGCGTACTTCATCCAGCAACTCCTCGGCCCCGCCGTCGGCCTCGAACTCACCTCGACGCACCTGCTTCATCTCGCCACCGCGGCTGGCGCCTCGGCGCTGGGGATGTCGGACACGTGCGGTGATCTCAGCGTCGGCAAGGAGTTCGACGCGATCTGGCTGCGACCGGTGACCGACGACCCGCTAGACGTGGGCTTGCGCCATGCCGCCGACGACTCCGACGCGTTGGCCAAGATCTTCGCGCTGGCCAGTGCCGTCGATATCGGTGCGGTCTGGGTCGGCGGCGACGAGGTGCAGGGCCCGGCCGAAGGCTGGTGAGGCAGTCGGCTTAACGGGTGCGTGGGTGCCACCAGGTGGCCACGAGGCGCCCACTAAGGGCCGGGAGCCCCCCACCCCCAAAAGAGGGGACCCCGGATCTGGTCTTGGTGGTCGACTCGGCTCCTTAGGCTCCCGGGCGTGGAAGGACTGCCGCAGGCCGGCGACGCATTCGGGCGGTACGACATCGTGCGGCGACTGGGCGAACGCGACGGGGCGGTGACCTATCGCGCGATTCAGCGCGACTTGCAGCGCGAGGTCATCTTGACGCTCCTGGCGCGAGACACCGGCTCGACCCAGGAGCATCGAACTGCTTTCCTGGCTCGTGCCCGGGCGATGGCGCACGCTGAGTCCGGAGTGGAGGTCCTCGACGCCGGCGAGATCGACGGCATGGCGTTCTTCGTGACTCAGCCGGTGCCGCACGAGAAGCCCGACGATGAGCCGGAGGAGGCGCCCGACACTGCGACTGAGATCGAGATTGGGGGACTCGATCAGACGGTGATCGCACCGTTCGAAGCCGCGAGCACTCCGGACGTCATGGAGGCGCCTGCAGAAGAGGTGGATCTGTCCGAGGCGGAGGTCGAGGTTGCGGCCCCAACCCCGCCCACGTCCGTACGCCCACGCGGTCGGCGCGTACGCATCCTCGTCGGCGCCGCCGTCGCGCTAGCACTGGCCGCTGCGACGGGTGTGGCGATTCGCCAATCGTTGACGCTCAACGACGACGAACTCGCTCTTGCCAAGCAGATGGGAGTTTCTCTCCAGGCGGTCAACCCCTGGACATCTGAAGAAGCGGCACGCTGCGCCAGCGAAGGGCTCGTCAAGGAGAGGGGCTTGGATGCCGTCGTCGCGTCGAGCGACCTCGTCGACTCTGAGTTCCAGGCCTTCGCGAGAACCCCGAATGGTGCCGGTCTGGCTGAGACCTGGTTCACCGAACTTCTGGCCTGTGATCCCGCCGCGCGCGACTCGATGGCCGGTGCCGCCTCGGCGACGGCGAGCCAGCCCGAGCAGTGCTATCGAGACGAGCCCGAGGCCGACCTGGCGCATGCCTTTGCCGCAGTGCTCCTGGACGGTGCGCAGGACGATCGTTCGGACGCCACGTCGGCGCGCTTGGTCGAGTGCCTCGGGCTCGTCTCGAATGTCACGGACGTCGCCAACGGCAACCACCGCGCGACCCTTTCGGTCGAGGTGGCATCTGCCCCGCTCGTACCTCCCGCGAGCGGGATGAAGATCAAAGGAAAGATCTACAGCCCCACGGAGTCGTTGCGGGTGCCGTTCTCGAGGCTTGGGGCGCAGTCGCTCACAGTCGTGACGTTGTTCGACGGTGTGTCAGGCCCTGGGGCGACAGTGCACGGGGTGTCGCCGTTCGGTGCGCCCGCGGCGCCGAGGCTCGCCGCGGTCGTGCCTGAGGAGCGAAGCGTGCTCTTCCGTCTAGCTTCGCCCTCGACTCCACGGCGGCAAGTTCCGCTCGTTCGAGTGGCGCCGAAGCACCGGCAAGTGGCGCAGTTCTGGGAAGGAAGTCAGGGTCGCGACCAACGAGGGGGGCGAGGAGGCGTGTGTCTACATTCGGGCCACGGCCGGAACCAGAGAGGACTCAGCCTCCAGTCCGGCGCGGCGCTTCTGCGGCCGGGCCGCGCCCAGGACGGTGGTTCTACGCGACAACGGCGCCTGCGACGGGCAAGGCGACGACTCGGCCAATTGTCGCAACCTCGATGTCGTCGTCACCGGTTTCCGCAGTGGACAGGAGTACGCCATCACGACGCTGGCGAACGGCGACTCGACGACCTGTGTGGCCTCCGACGGCAGTGAATCGCCGTGCTTCGACACGGTCACGGCCGGGGCGAACGGTCGGGGCGAGTCGGCTTCAGGCGTCGACTGGTCAGGTGCGGCGCTACTCACCGTGATCGTCGACGGCATCTCGGCGTCTCGTCGCATCTATTGAGCCACCCCAGGCGCGAGCTGGCGCGACCACCTTCAAGACGTACGACTCCCCGACCGCCCAGGTCGCGGAGTTCATCCCGCCTTCGAGCCGGGTGACGGGCTCGTCCTCGACCCCCCAATAGGCGAGCAGATCCCTCATCGCGGGACGAGACTCAGCAAAGTCGCGCCGGACTCCAGCGGCGTGCGCGCCACCGTCTCCAGGTCGAGCCGGACACCGTCCAGCAGCCGCGGCCCGTGGCCGGCGACGACCGGATGCACCACGAATTCGTACGCGTCGATCAACCCCGCCGCGGCCAGTACGCGTGGCACCGTCACGCCACCAGTGAGCAACTCGCCATCGGTCGACTCCTTGAGCTCGCGTACGCCCTGCACCAGGTCGCCGCGCAGCAACGTCGAGTTCCAGCCCACCGACTCCAACGTGGACGAAACCACGTGCTTGGGCAGCTCGTTGATCACCTTCACAAACGGGTCGTCGTACTCCTCCGGGGATGACCGCCGCCACGCCGACTCCATCATCTGGTAGGTCACCCGCCCGAAGAGCAGCGCGTCCGCGCGGCCCAGCGAATCGGCGGCGACGTCATGCATCTCCTGGGTGCCTTCGAGCGCGGCATGGTCGACACAGCCGTCGAGCGTGACGTTGATCTGATAGCGCAGTCGGCCCATCACGCCACGCTAGCGCCCTTGGCGCTGCAAGGCGGTGGGGAAGTGTGGTGGATCTGGTGCACCAGACGCACCAAAACCACCACAGTCCCGCCGCCGGATCGTCGACGTGCAACGATCGCGGATGTGGCAGATCCCGTGAACCCGCCCGGCGTACGACTTGGTGCCGCCCCCGCGATCCGGGTGGCCAACAAGGCGCTGATCATCCGCGACGACCACCTGCTCGTGACGGTCAATGAGGCCGACGGCACCTCCTTCTTCATGTGCCCCGGTGGTGGGCAGGAGCACGGCGAGGATTCGGTCGCGGGGCTGCGCCGCGAGTGTCGCGAAGAGATCGGCTGCGACGTGGTCGTCGGCGACTTCGCCTTCCTGCGCGACTACGTCGCAGGCGATCACGAGTTCGCTGCCCTCGACGGGTGGTTCCACCAGCGCGAAGCGTTCTTCTTCTGCACGCTGGCCGCGGGGGAGGAGCCCGGACTGGCGACTGTGCCCGATGCCTGGCAGACCGGCGTCACCTGGCTGCCGCTCGCCGACCTGACTGATCAGCCGTTGTGGCCCAAGGTGGTCGCACGCTGGCTGGCGATGCCGCCCGGCGTACGTCCGGGGTATGTCGGCAACACCAACTGACCCGAAGAACTGCGGCCTCGGGGCGGGTCCGAGCGCCGAAGATCACCCCTCCGGCCGCAGTTCTTGCGAGGGAGGGCAAGCTCAGCGGCCCCGCCGCCCACGCGGCTTCAGGCGTACGCCCGGCAACTCCGGCGCCGGGATGCGTGCACGCTCACCGACATAGCCGGACACCGACCCGAACCGGTCCGACGAGGCCTCCCAGTCGGCACGAGCCGCGGCCACGTCCTCATGGGTACGCCCGACAAAGTTCCACCACATCACGATCTCTTCGTCGAACGGCGGCCCGCCGAGCAGGATGATCCGCGCGCCCGAGGGTCCGGCGGTCAAGGCCAGGGACGACGTGCCTGCGTCGACGCAGCCCAGCGCGCCGACTTCGAGAGCGACTCCGGACACCGACACCGACCCGGTGTCCAGCAGCACGCCATGCTCGAACGAGGAGTCCACCGGCACCTCCAACACCGCTGAAGGTTCCAACACCAACTCGGCGCCCAATAGTGGGGTGTGAGTCGTCACCGGCGAGGAGGAACCTAGGAGCGATCCCAGGAAGACTCGCATCGTCGCGCCGGGAACTTGCACCGACGGTGCCGCGTAGTGGTCGAACGCCCGCGGCGCGTCGAGTGCGCTTGACGGCAACGCCACCCACAACTGCACGCCGTGCAACGTGGAGGTCGACGGGGTCGAGACCTCCGAGTGGCAGATCCCCGAGCCGCCCGTCATCAGGTTGACCTCGCCGGGGCGCACCATTTCGTGTACGCCCCCGGAGTCCCGGTGCTCGATCTCGCCCTCGAAGAGCCACGACACGGTCTGGAGCCCGGTGTGCGGGTGGGGTGCGACATCCATCGGCGGGCTGTCCACCCCGACTCGAGCCGGACCGTAGTGGTCGACGAAGCACCACGCCCCGATGAAGGAGCGGTCGCGGTGGGGGAGCGTACGCCGGACGGTCAGCGCCCGCAGTCCGCCCAACGGCACCTCGCGCGGAGCCAACACCTGCACCTCGGTCATCTGCTCTCCTCCAGGATCAGCCGCGCAGCAACTGCGCGAACGGCGCAACCCCGGCGGGCAGCCCTGCGACCTCATCTTGCCTGCTCGCGACCGGCCGGCGCTCGATCATCGCCCCCAACTCCGCGGCAGCGCGCGCGATCCGGGTCTGGAGATCGCTCACTCCGGCGCCCCCGAAGTCCTGGGTCGCGGCGAAGACGGCCGTACGTACGGTCTGCGCACCCAGGTAGTTGAACAGCGGGCGCAGTGCGTGTTCCAGCATCAGCGAGTGCCGTTCGGTGCCGCCGGTCGCGGCCAGCAAGACCGGGGTGTCGCGCAGCGCGTCGGGCTCCAGCACGTCGAAGAACATCTTGAACAGGCCGGCGTACGACGCGGCGAAGGTCGGCGTCACCACGATCAGACCGTCGGCAGCAGCCACCGCGTCGAGTGCCTCTTTCAACGCGCCGGTGGGGAAGCCGGTCAGCAGCGTGTCGGCCAGGGCGTGGGCGTGTTCGCGGACCTCGATGTGCGTCACGTGCGGCGACCCGCCCAGGGCGGCGACCGCCTGTTGGGTCAGGTCGTCGGCGAGCATCTTGGTGGTGGAGGGCGAGCGCAGGCCCGCGCTCACCACGACGAGTGAGCGGGTCATGCTGCGCCTCCCGTGTTGCGTGGTTTCGAGACGTTCGCTGTCGCGAACTCCTCAACCACCGGTGTCGCGGTCGACGCCGGTGCGAAGCCTTGGTTCTCGTCCTCGGCGCGGGTGCCGGTCCACCGATCGACCTGCGGTTGTGCACCCGAAGCAGCGGCCCCATCCGGTGGTTGAGGAGCCGACGAAGTCGGCGTCTCGAAACCACCACGCAGCCTCGCCAGCAGCGAGTCGTGCGTGGGCGCGTCGGGCACGTGCGCCGGCTTCAGCGTCGCGAACTCCTTGCGCAGCACGGGTACGACCTCCTCGCCGAGCAGGTCCAGTTGCTTGAGCACGGTGGCCAGCGGCAACCCCGCATGGTCGATCAGGAAGAGCTGGCGCTGATAGTCGCCGACGTACTCCCGGAAACCGAGCGTCTTCTCGATGACCTCCTGCGGCGAGCCCACCGTCAGCGGCGTCTCGCGGGTGAAGTCCTCCATGGACGGGCCGCCGCCGTAGACGGGCGCCCGGTTGAAGTACGGCCGGAACTCGCGTACGGCGTCTTGGCTGTTGCGCGCCAGATAGACCTGACCGCCGAGTCCGACGATCGCCTGGTCGGCGGTGCCGTGGCCGTAGTGCTCGAAGCGCTGGCGATACAACTGCACCATCTGCTGGGTGTGCGAAGCGGGCCAGAAGATGTGGTTGGCGAAGAAGCCGTCGCCGTAGAAGGCCGCCTGCTCGGCGATCTCGGGCGTACGTATCGAGCCGTGCCACACGAAGGGCGCGACGCCGTCGAGGGGGCGGGGCACGGAGGTGTAGTTGTGCAGCGGAGTGCGGAACTTGCCCTCAAAGTTGACGACGTCCTCGCGCCAGAGCCGGTGCAGCAGCGCGTAGTTCTCCACCGCGAGCTCGAGGCCCTGGCGGATGTCCTTGCCGAACCACGGATAGACCGGGCCGGTGTTGCCGCGACCGAGCATCAGGTCCATCCGGCCGTCGGAGAGGTGTTGGAGGTACGCATAGTCCTCCGCCAGGCGGACCGGGTCGTTGGTGGTGATCAGCGTGGTGGCGGTGGTGAGGATCAGCCGCTTGGTCTGCGCGGCGATGTGCGCCAGCAGCACGGTCGGGTTCGCGGGTGCGGCGAACGGCGGGTTGTGGTGCTCCCCGGTGGCGAAGACGTCGAGTCCGACTTCCTCGGCCTTCTTGGCGATCGCGACGGTGGCCTTGATCCGCTCGTACTCGGTGGGGGTCTGACCGGTCATCGGGTCCGTGGTGACGTCTCCGACGGTGAAGATGCCGAACTGCATTGCTCACTCCCTGGTTGCGTGCCGTACTATGAACTCTGTTGCCGCTATCAACAACATAGTGGCTCAGTTATTCCAAGCACGAATCGAGGAGTGCGGTGCCCAAGTCGGTCGAGCAAAGTCGAGGCCCAGTCTGCTCACCCATCGAGAACGCCCTGGGTGTCTTGGGGCGAGCCTGGGCGGGTGCGGTCATCGAGGCGATGCTTGGAGGCGCTGAACGCTTCTCCGAGATCTCGCGAGCGGTGCCGGGCGTGACCGATGCGGTCCTGTCCGCTCGGCTCAAGGAACTGTGCGAGCGCGGCATCGCCGAGCGCGTCGTCGACCCGGGCCCGCCGGTGTCGGTGCGCTATCTGCTGACTGATGTGGGTCGTGACGTACGCCCGGTGCTCGAGGCGCTGACGGCATTCGGCCAACGCCATCACGAGGCGCTGATCTGAGGTCTAGGTTGAGCCCATGATGAGACTCAACCCCTACCTCTCGTTCGTCGACAACGCCCGCGAGGCGATGGAGTTCTATCAGTCCGTCCTCGGGGGCGAGCTCAACGTCATGCGCTTCGGCGACATGGGCGCCGACGGTCCGGAGAAGGACCTGGTGATGCACTCGCAGTTGCTCACCGACGAGGGCTTCTGCCTGATGGGGGCCGACACCCCGCCGGGGATGGAGTACGCCAAGCCTGCGGGGATCACGATCTCGATCTCAGGAGACGACGCCGAGACGATGCGCGGCTATTTCCGCCGCGCTCGCCGAAGGCGGCACCGTGTCGATGCCGCTGGAGAAGCAGGTGTGGGGCGACGAGTTCGGCGCCCTGGTGGACCGCTTCGGGATCGACTGGCTGGTCAACATTGCCGGCTCGCGCTAGCGGGTGCCGGGCGGCAAACCGCCGCGATCAGTTGCGTACGAACTGGACCTTCCACGCCTCCGGGCCGCGCTCCACATAGGACACCTCGAAGGCGCCGCCATAACGCTGCTCGGCCTGCGCGAGCAGCGGCAGCGGGTCGTGAGGGGCGATGAGTACGAGCCCGTGGCCCAGCGCGATCGAGTCGAGTGCGCCGAAGATCGTGGCATGTCGGATCGCATGCGGGATGATGCGCGCATCGAGTTCGGGGAAGCCGGCCGGGTCGGACTCGCCGCAGGCACAGGTGTGACCCTCGGCGTGGTGGTCGTCGGTCGGCTGGTCGGCGAGGGGCAGGTAGTCCATCAGGTGCTTCTTTCGGCTTGGGAGACTTGGCTTAATAAACTACCCTAAGCCCCGTGGAAAAAACTGTGCCGGTCACGGCCGCTCAAGTCGGGGTGCTCGAGGTCATCGAGGCCGCTGACGGGCCGATCTCGCTTGCGATGCTGGAGAGCGAGACGGGGCTGCACGCGAACACGCTGCGCGGCCATCTCGCCGCGCTGGTCTCGGCCGGCAAGGTCGCGCGGGTGCCGCTCCACAACGGGCGGCGCGGTCGGCCGGCCTGGGCCTACATCCCGACCCTGACCGACTACCAGTCGCTCGCGCTCGCGCTCGCCGACGGTCTGTCCAACTTCACCGACGACGGCCCGGTGGAGGCGGCCGTACGCGGTGGTCGTGCCTGGGGGGGACGCGTCGTGGCCGAGTTGGGCAAGCAGGCCGCGAAGGAGCCCTCCGCGCGCGTCTTCGCCGCGCTCGCGCGCGCCGGCTTCAGCCCCGACTGGATCGACGAGCCCACGACCATCAGGCTCGCCAACTGCCCGCTGCTCGACGCAGCCCGATCACATCAAGATGTCGTCTGTGGTGCGCACCTCGGCATGATTCAAGGCGTGCTGGGCGCCAACGGTGCCACCCTCGAACCGTTCGTGGAGGGCGGCGGCTGCCGCGTGCGGCTGACATGACCGCAGCGCCACGTACGGCGTACGTGCTGCCGGCCGGGCTCGCCCTCCTGGTGGGAATCGACGCCGGACTGACCCTCCTGCGGGTCTGGTCGCCGATCCATTCGGGGCGCCTCGGCGAGGCGCACGGCGTCTTGATGGTGCTCGGCTTCATCGGCACCCTGATCGCCCTGGAGCGCGCCGTCGCACTGGGCCAGCGAGCCGGTTATCTCGTCCCCGCGCTGTTCGGGTTGGGTGCGCTCGGCCTGATCGCGGGGTTCGCTCCCGCAGCGGGAGTCCTGGTCGCCGGTGCGCTCGGACTCTGCCTGCTCTACGTCCCGCTGTGGCGTCGCCAGCGCGACGACGCCGTGCTGGTCAGCGCCCTGGGGGCGGTGCTGGTGGCGGGTGGCACCGTGTTGTGGAGTCGTGGCGCCGATCTGGCGCTCGTCGTGCCGTGGTTGGCAGGCTTCGTGATCCTCACCATCGCGGGCGAACGACTGGAGTTGGCGCGCCTGGCGATGCCCGCCCAGGCCTCCCGGTCGTTGCTCGCGACCGCGACGTTGATCTGCCTGTCCGCGGCGGCTGCGACGCTGTGGCCCGCTGTCGGCTTCCCGCTGCTGGGCGCAGCACTGCTGCTGCTGACCTGGTGGCTGTGGTCGTACGACGTCGCGCGCCGCACCGTGCGCGGCACCGGGCTGCCGCGCTATATCGCGGTCTGCATGCTGGCCGGTCAGGCCTGGCTGCTCGTGGCGGGGCTGATCTGGCTGGTGGCTGGAAGTGCGCTGGCCGCCGGTGAGGGCCGGGCGTACGACGCGGTGGTGCATGCGGTATTCCTCGGCTTCGCCCTGTCGATGATCATGGCGCACGCCCCGACGATCCTTCCCGCCGTGAGCCGGGTGGCGCTGCCTTATCGCCCCGTTCTCTACCTGCCCTGGGCGGTGTTGCAGCTTTCGTTGATCGTGCGGCTGTGGGGTGGGGACTGGCTCGGTTCGGTGCCCGCACGCGAGATCGGCGGAGCGGGCAACGCGGTCGCGCTGCTCCTCTTCGTGCTCACCGTGCTCGGGCTCGTCCTGGCGCCAGCACCCCGCGTACGCCAGGAGGCCTTGCGATGACCACGATCGACTCGCGCCCGGCGGCCTCGTCGACCCGCGGCTTCTGGCCGATGCGCGACCTCCCGGTCGTCGGCTGGCTGGTCGCGGTGCTGGTGGTCTCGCTGGTGCACCCCTTCATCTCCGCCCCGCGCTGGCTGATGATCCACCTACTCGTGCTGGGTGCCGCGGGGCACGCGATCTTGGTGTGGAGCCGCTACTTCGCCGACACCCTGCTGCGGATCCCGGCGACGCCGCGGCGCGAACAGAGTGCCCGGCTGGCGCTGTTCAACGTCGGCGTACTCGTCGTCACCATGGGCGTGCCGTCGCGGATCTGGCCGCTGACCGTGGCGGGTGCGGCACTGGTCATCGCTGCAGTGGTGTGGCATGTCTGGGCGCTCGTCGGCGGGCTTGGCCCGACCAAGTCGCGCTTTGCGTCGACGTTGCACTTCTATCTCGCGGCGGGTTCGCTGCTGCCTGTCGGCGCCGTGCTCGGCGTCTGGCTGGCACGTGATCTGTCGGATCCGCTCGACACGCGGGTGCGGATCGCGCATGTCGGCGTCAACCTGCTCGGCTGGATCGGCCTCACGGTGCTGGGCACCCTGGTCACGTTGTGGCCGACCATGCTGCGTACGCGGATCGTCGAAGGCGCCGAGGTCTGGTCGCGCCGCGCCCTGCCGGCGCTGCTCGGCGGCATCACGCTGGTCCTGCTCGCGTCCTGGACCGACCGGCCATGGGTGGTCGCGGTCGGGCTGGTGACCTATCTCGGCGGCGTGGCGATGCTCGCGGTCTTCTTCGTGCTCACCGCGCGGGTGAAGCCGCCGCGCGAGTTCCCGACCTGGTCGGTCGGCGCCGGTGTCGCCTGGCTGGTCGGCGGCTTGTCGTGGGCGCTGGTGCTGATCGCGCGTACGCCCAGCTGGCACGGCATCTCCGACGCGCTCGACGCGGTCACGCCCTACCTGGCCGCGGGATTCATCGCCCAGGTGTTGCTCGGGGCGTTGTCCTACCTGGTGCCGGTGGTGCTGGGCGGTGGTCCCGCGGCCGTACGCGCGGCCAACCGCTCACTCGACGCCGCGAGTGCGTTGCGGGTGACGCTGGCCAACCTGGGCCTGGTGGTCTGCGCGCTGCCGGTGCCCAGTGTCGTACGCGTGATCGCCTCGACGCTGGTGCTCGGCGCGCTGGCGTCGTTCGTACCTCTGCTGCTGCGCAGCGTTCGACTGCGCCATCGTGGGGAGACAGCACTCGTCGAGGCCAGACCCGCGGGGCAGCACACCGGGCTTGCGGCCGTCGGGCTCGCGCTGATGCTCGGCGCGGTCGCGATCGGCGGTGCGGTCGATCCGGCCTCGCTGGGTGGGCCGCCGGACTCGGCCGCGGCAGGTGTGGCTGCGACCGGCCAGACCGTACGCGTACGTGTCGAGGCCGCCGACATGCGTTTCACCCCCGACAAGATCGAGGTCGATGCGGGCGATCACCTGATCATCACCCTGGTCAACACCGACGACACCGACGTGCACGACCTGGTGCTGGAGACCGGTCACGACTCCGGCCGACTCGCGCCAGGAGAGTCGGCCGTGGTCGACGTCGGCGTGGTCGGTCGAGACGTGGACGGCTGGTGCTCGGTGATCGGGCACAAGCAGATGGGCATGGTGATGTCGATCGTGGCGCGCGGTGGTGCTGCTGCGCCAGCTGCCTCGGACCCTCCCGCCGCTACCGCAGATTCGGCTCACTCCTCCCACGGTGAGTCGCACTCCGGCTCCGATGCCGGTCCTGGCCCCGATGCTCGCCTGATCGATCCCGCCTTGCCCCCCGCGGCGCAGTCACGGGTGCATCGCGTCACCTTCCGAGTCACCGAGCAGGAGCAGGAGGTGGCGCCGGGCGTACGCCAGACCTTGTGGACCTACAACGGCACCGCACCCGGCCCCACCCTGCGTGGCCGAGTGGGCGACCGCTTCGTGATCACTCTGGTCAACGACGGCAAGATCGGTCACTCGGTCGATTTCCACGCGGGCGTACGCGCGCCGGACAAGGTGATGCGTACGATCCCGCCCGGCGAATCCCTGGTGTATCGCTTCACGGCGCGGCGCGCGGGCATCTGGATGTATCACTGCTCCTCGATGCCGATGTCGGCGCACATCGCCAACGGGCTCTTCGGTGCCGTGGTCATCGACCCACCCGACCTGCCGGAGGTGGATCACGAGTTCGTGATGGTGCAGTCCGAGCAGTTCTTCGGCCCCGAGGATGGCTCCGGCAATGCAGGTGAGGTCGACATGGACAAACTGATGGCCGAGCGCCCCGACAAGGTGTCCTTCAACGGGTATCCGAACCAGTACGACCACGACCCACTCGTCGTCTCGCCCGGTGACCGGGTGCGTTTCTGGATCCTCGACGCGGGGCCGAATCGGGCGTCGTCGTTCCACGTGGTCGGTGGTCAGTTCGATCGGGTGTGGACCGAAGGGTCCTGGACTCTCGGGTCGGCCTCCGCGCCCGCGCGCTCGACCGGCGCCCAGGTGCTTCCTCTGTTGCCTGCCCAGGGTGGCTTCGTGGAACTCACCCTCACCGAACGCGGCGACTACCCCTTCGTCAGCCACGTGATGATCGATGCCGAACGGGGTGCCCACGGCATCCTCCGCGTCCGTTGAGTTGGGCCACCCTGGGCGTTGAGTTGGGCCACCCTGGTCGTTGAGTTGTGAAATCGGCCGTTATCACCCGCACCCGTGACAATGGCGGGGTGAGTGCGAACAGCGACGTCCCCAGGATCGACCCAGAGGATCTGGCGACGACCCTGCGAGTGCTCAAACAACTGCCCGAGTTGCCGCCCGATCACCCGGATATTCGTACGGTCAAGCGTGCGGCGTCGTTCATGTACAAGCTGATCAAGAAGGCCCGCCGCGCCGAGATCCGGGCCGAGCGATTCCAACACGACCAGCGCATCATCGAGCTCACCGCGACCGGGAGTCCCGTACGCATCGACGACGAGACAGCCGGGATTCCGCTGGTCTCCACCGCGCCCGGAGCCTTTGCGGGCGAACTGATCACCGCACGCGGCTGCTATATCTGCAAGAACGACTTCACGCTGGTGGACGCGTTCTATCACTGGCTCTGCCCGAGTTGTGCGGCGATGAGTCACGCCAAACGCGACCAACGTACGGATCTCACCGGCAGGCGCGCACTGCTGACGGGCGGGCGGGCCAAGATCGGGATGTACATCGCGCTGCGACTGCTGCGCGACGGTGCGCATCTGACGATCACGACGCGGTTCCCGAAGGATGCCGTACGCCGGTTCACCGACCTGGAGGACTCGGGCGACTGGCTGCACCGGCTCAAGATCGTCGGCATCGATCTTCGCGACCCCACCCAGGTCATCTCGCTGGCCGACGATGTTGCGGCAGCGGGTCCGCTGGACATCTTGATCAACAACGCCTGCCAGACCGTACGCCGTACGCCCGGCGCGTACGCCCCGCTGGTCGAGGGTGAATCCGCGCCGCTGCCGACTGATCGCACTTTGCCCGAGATGGTCACGTTCGACCGGATCTCAGATGCGCACCCGGCCGCGATCGCGGGGGCTTTGCGCGACGAGGCAGTCGCGCATCACGAGGGTGAGTCGGATGCGGCGGCGTTGGCGGCGCACAACGCGGCGTCGTTGACAGCGCTTGCGTTGAAAGCGGGCAACGCGTCACTTGACGCGCATCTGGCAGGTACGGCGATCGATGCGGGTGGGCTGCTGCCCGACGTACAACTCAACAACTCCTGGACCCAGACGGTCGGCGAAGTCGATCCGCTGGAGTTGCTCGAGGTGCAGTTGTGCAACTCGATCGCGCCGTTCCTGCTGGTGTCGCGGCTGCGGCCGGCGATGGCGGCGGCGACGCGTGGTGTCGGCTCGGAGCCGGGGGTGCGGCGCGCGTACGTCGTGAACGTCTCGGCGATGGAGGGGCAGTTCTCGCGCCGCTATAAGGGCGCCGGGCACCCGCACACCAATATGGCCAAGGCGGCGCTGAACATGCTGACGCGCACCTCAGCCAAGGAGATGTTCGAGACCGACCGCATCCTGATGACAGCGGTGGACACCGGGTGGATCACCGACGAGCGGCCGCATCACGAAAAGCTGCGGATCGCCGCCGAGGGCTGGCATGCGCCGCTGGATCTGGTGGATGGTGCCGCTCGGGTGTACGACCCGATCGTCCAAGGCGAGAACGGCGTCGATCTGTATGGCTGCTTCGTGAAGGACTACGAACCCTCCCCCTGGTGAGTCAGCACAAATCCCCGCCGAGTCAGCACATCTTCCCGCCGAGTCAGCAGAAGGTGACAGGCTCAGCGGCATGACTGACCTCGAAAAACCCGAAGAGTTCTACGCCCGCGTGCTCGCAGCAACCGACGCCGAGCGGCGGCTCCCCGTGGCCCTGGAGGAAATGCCGGGGTGGGACATCTTCCCGTTCGAAACCGAAGGTCTGCGGATCAAGCCGCTCGCTGCGCTCGCCAACGCGGAAACGCCTCGTCGAGGCGAGGACCCGGCCGAGTGCTGGTGTTCGCGGCCGCCGAGCGAGAAGCGCGAGGGATCGTACGCGTGGAGCAACGAACGCTGGGTGCTCAACACCTGGCTGGAAGGCAAACTGCCCGTCGCGCTGAACCTGGACCCGCGTACGCATCACGACCTCGCCGACCTGCCTGATGAACTCGCCTCCGAGTTCGGCCGCCTCATCGTCGCGATCGCAGCGGCGGTGGAGGAACTGCCGAGCGTCGGGCGCGTACATCTGGCCCGTTATGGCGACGGCAGCGCGCACCTGCACCAGTTCTTTTTCGGGCGACCGGCCCGGATCCTGCAGTTCCGCGGCTCGACACTGATCGACTGGGAGGAGAACCTGCCGACCGTGCCCGAGGGCGTACTCAAAGCGAACGCCGGTCACGTCGGACGCCGGCTGGTCGAGAAGTTCGGCGGCGACGGCCCGGCGTGGGAGCGGAGTTCATGACCCCTCGGCCAGAGTTCATGACCCCTCGGCTTAGGCGGGCTTGACCGGGAACTCCTTGCGCGCCGCCTCGGCGATCTTGCGCATCATGAAGCCGTCGATACCGCCGCCGACCACACCGCCGAGGACGGGTACGCCACGGCCGAATCGCGAGAACAGCTTCTCGCCCACACCGCGCAGCAGCCGGAAGCCGACCGCTTTGTTGATCATCAACATCGCCGAAGGAGGCAGGTTCTTCAACGCCAGCGTCGTGAGCCGCCCGGCACCGGTCGCGACACCCGCCTTCTTCAGTACGTCGTCGGCCTTCGAGCCGATCAGGGTGAGCAGGATGGCCGTACGGATCTCGGGCCGGGTCACGTCATAGCCGCGCAGGTGCGCGATCGCGCCGACCATCCGGGTGGCCTGGACATAGAACTCCAACACGTTGACCGGGATCGCGACCGGCATCGTCACGAAGCCGCCGACACCAGTGGCGAAACCACCGACCGCGCCGCCGATCAGATGCTTGCGTACGACCGCATCGATCGCGTCGTTGGTCGACTTGTGCTTGCTGCGTGCTTCCTCGGCGATCTGAACCGCGGAGTCGAGCGGACCGGCGCCGTCGAGGCCGAAGTTCAAGATCTTCGTGACGAGCCCGTTGATGGCCCCATCGTCTGCGGTGCCGTCCTCGGCCGCCTCCAGCGCCGAGCGCGTCGCGCGTACGTCCTCTTTCTTGGGGCGGATCAGATCGAGCAAGCCCATGTGGTCTCCTCAGGAGTACGACCGGCCGCGACTCGGCCGGGCCGGTTCTGTCTACCCGCACCGGCGTAGGAGCGAAACAGCCCAAAGGGAGGTGCGCATTCCCGCTGTCGTGTGGTTTCGAGACGGGCTTCGCCCTCCTCAACCACCGGGAACGGGCTTCGCCCTCCTCAACCGCCGGGGGACGGGCTTCGCCCTCCTCAACCACCGGGGGGCGGGCTTCGCCCTCCTCAACCACCGAGGGCGGGCTTCGCCCTCCTCAACCACCGGGGGGCGGGCTTCGCCCTCCTCAACCACCGGGGAGGCGGAATGGATCGGCCCGCTCACTCGTTGCACCCGCGAGCACCGAACACGGGGTTCATCAAGAAGGACCGGAGCGCGCGACCCGCGCTCCCACTCCCCGAAGGGGTAATGACATGACGATCACCGAGACTCTGAAGAAGAAGATCGACGAACTCGAGATCGAGAAGCACGTGCAGACCTTCGCGGCCGAGGCCGAGAAGTTGGTCCACCGCGGCCTCGCAGCTGCCGGTGACCTCGCGCACGAGCGCGGCGCCGAGATCGAGGGCTTCCTCGACAAGGCGACGGCGAAGGTCGATGAGCGTACGGACGGCAAGTACGCCGACCAGGTCGGCAAGGTGGCCGGCCAGCTCAAGACCGGTGTCTCGCGCCTGGCCCAGCGCCGCAACGGTGCGGAGACGGACGTGTGATCGTCACACGAGACTGAAGAGACGGGCCGAGATCGGCCCAGCAGCAACACAGGACCCGGCCCGGGGAGACCCGGCCGGGTCCGCTGCATTTGCCCAGGCACGCCCAACTCAACACCCAGGCACGGCCAACTCAACCTCAGGAATCAGGTCCGCGCTGGCGGCTGCGGTCGGGGGCGAAGCCGTGTTCAATCCCCCAGAGGACGGCATTCGTACGTGAGGTGACGCCCATCTTGCGGTAGGCGCTGCGGATGTAGGACTTCACCGAGTTGATCGACAGCGATGCCTGGCTGGCGATGTCGCTGTTGGACAGGCCCTGGGTGATCAGGGCGATCACTTCCGACTCACGCGCGGTCAATCCCTCTTCGCGCCCGGGCCAGTCGCCACCGATCGTGCCGCGCTTGGCAGCCTTGTCGGTGACCACCTGTTCGCCGTCGTGGACCGTACGCAGCGCGACGACGAGTTCGTTGGCCGGCAGCGTCTTGGAGACGAAACCGTGGACGCCGCGGTCGAGTGCCTGGCGCGCCACGCCCGGGCTGATGTTCCAGGCGTACACGACCACCTTGTTGACGACCGGGTTCGCGAGCAGGTCGTCGATGTCGGCGCCGTCGCCTGCGCTCTGGGCGAAGACGTCATACAAGGCGATGTCGACGCGGGAGACGACCTCGGTGTTGGCATTGAGTTCGACGATCTCGAACTCGCCCGGATATTGCCGCAGCATCGCCGAGAGTCCCTCGACCACGACCTCGTAGTCGTTCACCAGTGCGAGACGGATAGGCATACTTCGACCATCGCCCGGCGTCGGTGTGCTGTCTACCTCCGGAGGGGTGATTGAGAGCCCCACCGCTCACGAGGCGGCACGGGTGGCGACGAACGCCTCCACGCACCGGCGTACGTCTGCCTCGCTGTGCGCCGCGGACAATTGCACGCGGATGCGCGCCTCGCCACGCGGCACGACCGGGAAGGAGAACGCGATCACATAGACCCTTTGGGCGAGCATCGCGTCCGCAACGTCGGCAGCCTGGCGAGCGCCGTCATCACCGCGGAACATGATCGGGGTGATCGGGTGCTCCCCGGCCAGCACCTCGAAGCCGGCCTCGGTCATCAGCGAGCGGAAGAGAGCGGTGTTGGCGCGCAACGTCGTACGCGCCTCGTCCGAAGAGGCCGCGATCTCCAGCGCCCGCAGCGACCCGGCAGCCACAGAGGGCGCCACCGCGTTGGAGAAGAGGTAGGGACGCGCACGCTGGCGCAGCAACTCGACGACCTCGGCGTGGGCGGCCACGAAACCACCCGAGGCGCCGCCCAGCGCCTTGCCGAGGGTCCCGGTGACGATGTCGACGCGATCCTGGACGCCGAAATGCTCAGGAGTTCCCCGCCCGCCAGGCCCGACGAAGCCGGTCGCATGTGAGTCGTCGACCAGCACCAGCGCGTCGTACTTCTCTGCCAGGTCGCAGATCCGGCCCAGGGGCGCGAGGTAGCCGTCCATCGAGAAGACGCCGTCGGTGACGATGACACGCGTACGCGCCCCCGACGCCTCGACCAGGCGCGCCTCCAACTCGCCCATGTCGGCATTGGCATAGCGATAGCGCGCGGCCTTCGACAGCCGGATGCCGTCGATCAGCGAGGCGTGATTCAGCGCGTCGGAGATGATCGCGTCCTCTTCGCCGAACAGTGTCTCGAAGACGCCGCCGTTGGCGTCGAAGCACGAGGAGAAGAGGATCGCGTCATCGGTGCCGAGGAAGTCGGCGATCGCGCCTTCGAGGTCCTTGTGCAGCGTCTGGGTGCCGCAGATGAAACGTACGCTCGCCATCCCGAATCCCCAGTCGTCCAACGCGGCGCGTGCTGCCGCCAGCACCTCGGGGTGATCGGCGAGGCCGAGGTAGTTGTTCGCGCAGAAGTTCAACGCCTCACCCGACTGCGTCGCGATGTGCGCGCTCTGCGGGGTGGTCAGTTGCCGTTCGCGTTTGGTCAGTCCGGCCGCGTCGATCTCCGAAAGAGTCGTACGCAGGCGGGCGCGCAGGTCGCCGTACATCACACAGTCTCCTAGCTCCAGTCCAACAGCACCTTGCCGCACTCCCCGGTGCGGATGGCGGCGAAGGCGTCTTCGAAGTCCTCTGCGGCGAATCTATGCGTCACCACCGACGTCACGGCTTCACGCAGGGCGGGTGAGGTCTGCAGCATCGCGCTCATCGCATACCAGGTGTCGTACATCTCGCGGCCGTAGATGCCTTTGATCGTGAGCATGTGGGTGATCACCTTGGCCCACTCGATCTCGTACGCCGCGGACGGCAGACCGAGCATCGCGATCCGCCCGCCGTGGTTCATCGTGTCGACGAGTTGTCGTACGGCGGCCGGTGCGCCCGACATCTCCAGCCCGATGTCGAAGCCCTCTCTCATGCCGAGATCTGCCATGGCCGCGCGAAGGTCGGATCGACTCGGGTCGATCGCCAGATCCGCGCCGGCGCGGCGCGCCAGGTCGAGACGAGCTGGCGAGAGGTCGGTCGCCACGATGAAGCGGGCCCCGACGTGGCGCGCGATCGCCACACTCATCACGCCGATCGGCCCCGCGCCGGTGACGATCACGTCCTCCCCGGCCAAGGGGAACGACAACGCGGTGTGGGTGGCGTTGCCGAGCGGGTCGAAGAGGGCGCCGAGGTCGGGGTCGAGATCGTCGGGCTGAACCCACACGTTCGATGCCGGGATCACGATGTAGTCCGCGAAGGCGCCGTCACGATTCACCCCGATGCCGATCGTGTTGATGCACAGGTGACGCCGGCCCGCACGACAGTTGCGGCAGGTGCCACACACGAGATGCCCCTCGCCTGAAACCCGCTGGCCGGGCTCGACGTTGGTCACGCCGGCGCCGACCTCGGCGACCTCGCCGAAGAACTCGTGGCCGGTGATCATGGGAGGTCGTACGACGGACGCAGCCCAGTCGTCCCAGTCGTACAAGTGGAGGTCGGTGCCGCACAGGCCCGCGCGCTGCACGCGGATCTTGACCTCGTCGGGCCCGAAGGTTGGTTCGGGGACGTCGGTCAGCGTGAGTCCGGGGCCAGCAGCGGTCTTCACCAGGGCGCGCACCCCGTGACTCTATGGTGTCCACACCACCGCGCGATGCGCCGCAGGAATTGGTTCGCGACCGTTCGCGTGTTTTTTGCCGACGGTGGCTTTCGTTCCGCCGGTCCGTGTCCTCTAATAACTACGTAGGTATATTCTTGCCTGCGCGTTCGGAACTTTAGTATTGCCTGGGGGAATCGTGCCTGAGACGCAGAATGCCGCGCCCACGCGACGCCGACTTGCCACCGGCGCGGCCTGGACGGTGCCGGCCGTAGTGGTGGCGACGGCCGCTCCCGCATATGCGGCGTCGAAATGCACCCAAGCGGGCTGGACCGGCAACACGTGGGACATGGTGTTCCGGCACCACTGGACTTGCACTTCGACCAACTGCCAATTGACGTTGCAGGTCTGCAACGTCAACACCTGTGGCAAGGGCACAGCGATCCCGATCGGAACCCAGTTCACGGTGTCGCTGAAGAACAACGCCGCGACGAGCGACTCGATCCAGAAGGCTAGCGGAGGCTCGGGCTACTACTCCATCCTGGCGGGGAGCACCGGTCCTGGTGACGGCACCACGGCGACGCTCGCCGCAGGCGGCACCTGGAACTACACGGTCAGGTTGACCTCCGCCATCGCGGCTGGTGGTTGCATCCAGTTTGCGTGGAACAACCTGAACCCCAAAGCAAGTTTCACGCTGTCGGCCTCGCTGTCCGGCTCGACCGACGGCGATTGGTCCAACAGCAGTGCCTGCACGAAGACCTTCGTGGTGAACTCCTCCTCGAACCTCGGCATGGCTCTCTGCTGATCAGCTGACCTGGCATCCTTGCCGCGTGCGTCTCACCCTCGTCCGGCACGGCCGGACTGCTTCCAACACCGTCCTGGCTCTCGACACCGCCATCCCTGGCGCGTCACTGGACGAGATCGGTCAGGCGCAGGCAGTTGCGGTTGCGCCCGCGTTGGCTCGGCTGGAGCCGGATTCACTGTGGGCCTCGACGCTCGTACGCACTCAGCAGACCGCGGCGCCGCTGGCGCGGCTGACCGGCCTGGAACCGCAACTCCGCGACGGAATCCGGGAGATCGACGCCGGCGACCTGGAGATGGTCAACGAGCACAAGGCGCTCGAGGCGTACTTCGACCAGATGCTTGCGTGGGCTCTCGACGACCTCGATCATCGCCTCCCCGGTGGCATCAGCGGGCACGAGTTCTTGGAACGCTTCGACTCGGTGGTGCACGAGATTGCCGCGAGTTCGCAACGCGCGGTGCTCTTCTCGCACGGTGCAGCGATCCGTACCTGGGTCTCGATCCGGGTCACCGACCCGCTGGGGGAGCGATTCGCCGGTCACCCCAAACTCGACAACACCGCGCACATCACGATCGAGGGCGAGCCCTCGGCGGGCTGGGAGCTGGTCGACTGGGTCGATGCCGCACAGATAGCGGCTCCATAACAATCGACGTGGCGCCGTTGCGCGCCCTGGGCAGCAGGTCCCTAGGGTGGCGGGCGTGACCGACGCCCTCTCGCACGATGCCGGAGGCATCGGCGTCCGGTGTGATGGCGTCGTCCATCTCTACCGCACCTTCGAAGGCCACGATGTGGTGGCGCTGCGCGGCGTGGATCTCGCGATCGAAGCCGGGCAGCGCGTGGCGTTCCTGGGGCCGTCAGGGTCGGGCAAGTCGACGTTGCTCACGCTGCTCGGCGGCATCCAGAAGCCGAGCGCCGGGCGGATCTGGCTCGGCGACGACGAGATCTCGAGGATGCCGGAGCGCAGCCTGGCGAAGGTACGCGCCCAACGCGTAAGCACGATGCTGCAGGGCGCGACGCGCAACCTGTTGTCGTACGCCACCGCCCGGCAGAACGTCGCGTTCTCCCGGATGGGGATGGCGCCGGGCGTACGCAAGGACGCCGAGTCGGCCGAGTCCCTCCTCGAACGCGTCGGTCTTGCCGACCAGATCGATCAGGTCGTCTCGACGATGTCGGGAGGGCAACGACAACGGCTGGCGCTTGCGTGCGCGGTGGCGACGGGGCCGTCGTTGTTGCTCGCCGATGAGCCGACCTCGCAGTTGTCGCACGAGGACCGCGATCACGTGCTCGACCTGATCCATTCCCTCGGCGACGAACTCGGCACCACGATCCTGGTCGTCACCCACCAGCCCGAGGTGGCCGCGACGTTCCCGCGCACCATCACCATGAAGGGCGGTCGGGTTGGCTCGGAGGGCCGCGACGGGTCCGAATACGTCGTGATCGGCGCCGAGGGTGTGCTGCATCTGCCGGCGCACTTCGCCGAAGAGTGGCCGCAGGGCACACTCGTACGCATCGAGCCCGAGGAGCAGGCGCGACTGGTCGTGTCGCGCCCGTCGGAGGGCGACCGGTGAGCGATCTGGAGGTCCGCGACCTCACCTATGTCGTCGGCCGTCCCTTGTTGGACGACGTCTCCTTGACGTTCCGCGCGGGCGAGGTCACGGCGCTGTCAGGGCCCAGCGGCTCGGGCAAGACGACGCTGCTGTCGGTCGCGGGCGGGCTGCTGGAGCCGACGTCGGGGACTACGTCGTACGCCGGGGAATCCATGTGGCGCGGGACGGGCGACCCGCGTCCCGAGGTGGCATTCGTACTCCAGGTCTATGGGCTCGTCCCGATCCTGTCGGCGCGCGAGAACGTGTCGGTCGCGTTGCGGGCCCGCGGTGTCGCACCGGCCGAGGCCGACCAGGCAGCCGATGCCGCGCTGGCCCGTTTTCACATCGCCGACCTTGGTGACCGTCAGGTCGAGGAACTCTCCGGTGGACAGATGCAGCGGGTCGCGTGCGCGCGCGGGTTCGTCGTACGCGCCGACATCCTGCTGGCCGACGAACCCACCAGCGAACTCGACGAAGGCAACCGCGCCCTGGTGCTGACCGAGTTGCGGCGAGAGGCCGAGCGAGGTGCGGTCGTGGTGGTCGCGACCCACGACCCGGCGGTGGTCGAGGCGTGTGATCGGCACTATGCGCTGGACGAGGGCGTGCTGGTGGCACCGGTGGTTGAGGAGCCGCGGGGCGGCGTCTCGAAACCACCTGGCGGGCGGGTTGTTCCGGTGGTTGAGGAGCCGCGCGGCGGGCGGGTTGTTCCGGTGGTTGAGGAGCCGCGCAGCGGCGTCTCGAAACCATCTGGAGAGCAACAGCCGGGTCGCCACCGCGCGGACGATGGTTTCGAGACGAGCCCGTCAGGCTCTCCTCAACCCAAGGGTTTCGAGACGAGCCCGTCAGGCTCTCCTCAACCACCGGGGGAGCCGGCGAGCGCTCGACCACCGGACCAGCGCTCGCCGTTCGCCCGACCCGAGCCGGCGCCGGATCCGGGCGACTCGTGAAGGAGCGGCTCGGACGCGCGCTCCGGGGCTGGCGGACCCGCCGGGGGACACTCGCGGTCCTCATCGCGCTCACGGCCGTGGTCACGGCAGGTACGGTCGCAGCACTCCGCTTCGCCCAAGCCTCCGGCGCCTCTTGGGGGCTCGCGTTACCCCTCCTCATCGTGGGCGTCGCGGCGATCCCGGCGACCGGTGCCGAGTTGGCAGAGGCTCGACGTCGCGAAGTCACGATCGCGCGCCTGCGCGGACTCCACGGCGTACGACTCATCGCCTTTCAGTTGGGCGAACCCCTCAGCGCGATCCTGAGCGGCGCCGCACTCGGCCTGGTGACGGGCCGGATGCTGGGAGAGGTGGCCGTACGCCGATGGCTCGACCTGGACGAGGTCCCGCTTGCCGGCCGACAAGGCCTCTACGCCGCCGGCGTCGTGGTCCTCCTCGCTCTGATCGCCGTCGCGTGGGGTGGCGCCGCGGATCGCGGCAGGCCGCTGGCAGACCAATTGCGTACGCAGGAACGTCCCCGACCGTCCTCGACCGCCGCCGCGTTCTGGTCGGTCCTGATCGTGGTCGCTGCCGGAGTCGCGCTCTATCGGGCGCGCCAGCCAGGCGAGAACGACTGGGTCGTCCTGGCGGGACCGGCGCTGCTGGGCCTGGCGCTCGGACAGGTGTCGGTGTGGCTGGTCCGCGGCCTCGCGAGAGTATTCGTACGCCGCTCGCGCACCCGCGCACTGCCCGGCTTCCTGGCCAGTCGGCGGCTGGCCCGCGCGGCGGACGCGACCGGGACGATGCATCTGCTCGTCGCCGCCGGTGTGGTGGCGATCCTGGCGTCGTCGGCGGCGGGTTCGGTGAGCGTCTGGTCGGATCAGACGGCGCGGCTGGGCAGCCTTACCGAGGCTTCGTATCGGTTCAACGGGGCGACCGGTCATGAGTTGCTCGACCTTGCCGACAAACTCGACCCTGACCGCACCTGGCTGCTGCCCGCACTCGTGGCGGACTCGAGCGACCCGAGGACGCGTCGGGCGTACGTCGACACCACCCGCTATGCCGCAGTCATCGGCAACGCGTTGCGGGGCACCGGTGCGGAATCGGTCACCGACAACATCGCCAAGCTCGCCACCGTCACCACCTCGAAGCCCTCGGGCAACGAGTTCGTCCTGACTGGCACCGGGATGCCGGGGAGAGACGTCGGCGTGTCGGTGCGCCTGAGCTATGTGTCGATGGAGGGTGAACAGAACTTCGTTCAGCTCGACCAGTTCCTCCCGCGCGGGCAGCGACTCGATCTGCGCGCCCAGGTCGAGGGGTGCGAGAAGGGCTGTCTGCCGTTGCAGTTGGACTACACGGCCTTCCCCGATCTCCCGCCTTCGCAGATCGAGGGCCCGATCCCGGGTCTGATCGTGGACGAGTTCAGCCTCGGCAACCAGGATCTTGCAGACCTTGCCTGGAAGGTCGACATGCAAGACCTGGAGGAGCCCACTGTCTTCGGGGCCACCTATCACCAGGACGGCCACCTGATCATCCAGCCGGCCACCTTGTTTCGGCCCTGGCCGCAGTCGCTCGCGGCGACGGTGCCTGCCGAGAGTCTGCCGGTGTTCGCCACGGACGGTGGCGGCTCGGGGGAGCGGGTCGCAGCCAATCTCGAACAGGTCCAAACCCCCGGGGGCAACGAGCGTCGCGCGAAGCTGGTGGGGACGTACGACGACCTTCCCCTGGTCGGCGACGAGGGCTATCTGGCTGACCTCGCGACCTCGATGCGGGCCTCGTCGACGGTGGTGCCCTCGGCGCGGCGGCTGATCATCGTACGAGAGGGCGTGCCGGACTCGATGACGGCGGCGCTGCGCAAGGCGGGCGGAGAACTCGAGACGCGCGCGGACGCGCAGACGGCGCTGGAGACCGAGGCGGGTGGAGCTGAGTTGCGGCTGCTGCGTGCACTCTCGCTCGCCTGCCTGCTGGTGGCGCTGCTCGCCGTGCTCGGGGGGTACGCCCGGCAGCGCCGCGCCTTCATCCGAGACGCCGGAGCGCTGCGGGTGATCGGGGTCGAGGACCGGGTGCTCAGGCGGGCCGCGGGTCGTGAGACGTTCGCGCTCGCCCTCACGGTGTTGGGGGTGTCGTTGCTCGGTGGTTGGCTGGCGATCCGCACGTTGTTGCCGCATCTGCCCACGCTCCAGCCACCGGACGGAACCCTGCCGCTCGACCTGTCTCCGCGCTGGTGGCTGGTCGTGGTGACCGCGACCCTGTTGGGTCTTGTGGTCGCCCTCGCCACCTCCCGTTCGCGCCGCATCGACGCCGCCGCGACCACGCCGGCCGCTACCGCCCGTGGAGGTGTCGAATGAGCGAACTCCTCGGCACGATCGCTCGCGGCGTACGCTCTCGCGCCCTGCTGTCGGCCGGCAGCGTCCTGCTCGTCGCACTGGCGATCGCCAGCGCGATCATCGGTCCGGTCTTCCAGGTCGCGGCCACCAAGTCGTACGTCGTCTCGCGGATCAACAGCGCGCCCCCTCAGAGCACGGGGCTCGCTCGGACGTACGCCCCGCTGCCGTCCTTCGCGGGCGGGCGTGATCAGGCGACGAAGAGCATCGCGGCCTATTCGGCAGAGCAGGACCGCGGTCCCTTCGGTGAGATCCGCCTGACCTGGACGTCCGCGCGAGTGGTCGGCGGCCTTGTCGAGACCGACATCAAGATGCCGGGCGAGTCGGTGCTGCTGGCCAAGGAGGGGGCCTGCGATCACCTGATCATCGACCAGGGGAAGTGCCCGTCGGCGCCGGGGGAGGCGATCGTGCTGCGCGGCGACGCCGACCACACGAAGGTGGCGCTCGGCGACCGGATCGACATGGGACCGGACCTGCCCGGCCTGTCGATCGTCGGCACCTATCTCGTCGACCCGGCCGAGGAGGCCTACTGGTACGACCTCGGCCGGCTCTCCAGTTATCCGCGCCGCATCCAGGAGGACGGGCCGGATCGGCCCTATCGCCCGGCGCCGTACATCGTGGATCCGACGCAGTTCGACGCCATTGCCCCGACGATGTGGCGGGTCCTGTTCGACCGGTCGATCGAGATTCCCCCGGACTGGACCGAGAAGCAGATCGCCGACGCCAAAGCGATGGGCACGGCACTCAAGGGGCTGGACGAGACCTCGGGCAATGGCCGGATTACTGCGGATCCGGTCAGTGCGCTGGCCGAACTCGTCGCCGAGGCGCGTGCCCAGGAGTCGACCTCGCGGGCGTCGATCGCCCCGGCCGTACTGTCGCTGGTCCTCGTCGCCTTGGCGTTGTTGTTGCGGCTGCTGCTGGCCGCGACCGAGTTGCGTACGCCCGAACTCGCGCTCGCCTCACTGCGCGGCGTCTCTGCGCGAAAGCTCTGGGGGCTCGGGTTGGCTGAACCCCTCGCGCTCCTGGTCATCGGCTTGCCGCTCGGGTTGCTGTCGGGTGTGCTGCTCAGTCGCGGCCTGATCAGCGCGTGGCTGGTGCCGGGCCTGCCGATGCCGTGGCCTTCGCTGCTGATCGTGACGGTCGGCGCGGTGCTGCTGGCCGCCTTCGCGGTGTCGGTGGCCGCTGTCGGCACGGTGCTGTCGGGCTCGCTGTCGGCGCAGTTGACGGGCGTACGCCGTCCCGCCGCCACCAAGCGTTATGCCGTCATCGCCGAACTCGTCCTCGTCGCGATCGCGGTGGCGGTGCTTGCCTCGAAGTTGAGTGTCAAGGAGCCCGGTGACCCCGATGTCACCGACATGATCCTGCCGATCGTGTTGGCTGCCGTCGCAGGGCTGGGGATGACGCGGCTGGTCTCGCTGCTGGCGCGCTGGCGCTCGCGGCGCGCCGGTCGTACGCTCGCCGGCTTCGTCGCGACCCGCGCCCTCGGGCGCCGCGCCGAGGGCACGTTGGTGATCCTCCCGCTGACGGCCGCGATCGCGGTGGGCGTCTTCGCGATCGGCGTGTACGACGCCGCGGCCCAGTGGCGCCACTCGGTGGCGGTCACCGCCTCGCCGGGAGCCGTGCTGTGGAAGGCGCCCGGCACGATGCCGCAGGCGATGGTCGACTCGCGAGAGGTCGACCCGGAGGGGGAGCACGTCGTCGCCTTGGCGCGCCTGGCGATCCCGGGTGCGCGGTATTCGGTCGTCGACGCGCCCCGGATGGCTGCCGTCCTGGAGTGGCCGGCGTCGTGGACGCCCGGCACGTCGCTTGCCGAGGTCGAGTCGCTGATCACCTCCCAAGGTGCGCCGATCCGCTTCAGCGGCGACCGGCTCGGGATCTCGTACGACAACCTCATCACCCACGACCGCGACCTCTACCTGACCGTGCACGTCTACACCGCGGCCGGAGGTGAGGAGAACTTCTATCTCGGGCCGATCAAGCCCGGCGAGGGCACGGTGTCGGTCAAGAAGCCGTATTGCCGCGGTGGTTGCACGATCGGGTATCTGAATCTGGCGGGTCCTGCCTCCTTGCAGAATCAGATGAAGGGGTCTTTGGTCGTGCACGACTTCCTCGCCGACGGGGAGGTGATCCAGGGCGCCACGTCACCCGAGGCCGTCTGGGTGCAGTCGGGTGGCATCGGCGAGTTCATCGACGATGGTGATGTCGAGGATGCCGACGACGGGTTGCTGATGACGGTGGACACCGGCGCTTCGGCCGGGATGCTGCGGATGGTGCCGGGAGGCGTGGCGTTGGAACGCCCGGTCGTCGTGGGCGTGGACTCCGCGGACCGGATCACCCCGATGGAGACCGGCGGACTCGGCACCCAGATGTCGGGCACCGTGCTGCCGGTCGATCCTCGATTGACCGCGTACGGCATGCCGTTCCTGGGCCCTGACGGAATCCTGATCGACTATCGCCAACTCGCGTCGGATCGGCTGATCTACAACGACACCTTCGAGGCGTACCTCGCGACCAACGCCGCCACACCCACTGCCGTCAGGGATGCGCTGCTCCAGCGCGGTTACGTGGTCGAGATGACGATCTCCGACGAGGAGGCGTTGTTGAGTCAGGGGGCGTACGCGCTGGCGCTGCGACTCTATGCGGTCGTCGCGATCATGGTGCTGGTGATGGCGCTGGCCGGGCTGATCGTGTCGACGGCGGTGCAGTTCCCGGCCAGGCGTCGAGACGCGGCTGCGCTGCGGGTGGTCGGCGTACCTCGTCGCGGCGTGATGTCTGCGGTCGCGCGCGAGTTGTCGGCCGTGCTCGTGTCTGCTGCCGTGGCGGGGATCGCGGCGGGTGCGTTGGCGCAGTACGTCGTGGTCCGCACCGTCCGGCTGGGCTATGTCGAATCGATCCTGACTCCGCCCCTGGTCGCGCGCGTGGACTGGTGGTGGATCGGGCTGCTCGTCTTGTTGGCGGTCACGGCCTTCGGCGTGTTCGCGGGGGTGACGGGCCTGCTGACCGTACGCGGTGCCCGGGGGTCGACCCTGCGCGAATCTGCCCGCTGACCGACCGGCTGCCCGGGCGTCCGAGTGGTTTCGAGGCGCTCGCTTCCGCTTGCTCCTCGACCACCGATCAGGGGTCTGCCGGTGGTTTCGAGCCGCTCGCTTCTGCTCGCTCCTCGACCACCGATCACGGGTCTGCCGGTGGTTGAGGAGGCGCGCAGCGCCGTCTCGAAACCACTTCGTCTACCACCGCGACCCCGACGGCGACGCCCGACCCGCTCGAAGGTCAGTTCTGGAACAGGCAGAACGGGTGCCCGGCCGGGTCGAGCAGGACGCGTACGTCTTGTTGCGGTTGATACTGCGCGAGTGACGCGCCGAGCGATTGGGCGTACGACACCGCGCTGTCCAGGTCGTTCACCCGGATGTCGAGATGCAGTTGCATCTGCTGGTCACCCGAGGCGGGAGGCCAGGTGGGCGGGACGTGCCCTTCTTCGGTCTGGAAACTCAGTCCCGCGCCGCCGTGAGACGGGCGCAACGTCACCCAGTCGGGCTCCTTCTGCTGGATCTCCCAGCCGAGCAGGTCGCGATAGAAGGACGCGAGCCCAGCCGGGTCGGCGCATCCCAAGACCGTGGCGGACAGATCGAACTCCGGCATCGACACCCGCCCACCCTATGACTTCGTCAAATGTGTCGCTTGAACAGTCGCGATACCTCTCGTACTATCGCCGATATATCGCGACATTGCGTGAATGAGGGAGCAAGACCATGGGACACCGAGGCTGGGAATCATCGTGGAGCGGCGATTGGCCGTTCGCGGGCGGCGATCCGTTCGGCAACAACAGGGGCCGTCACGGCCGTCGCGGGCCAAGTGCCCCGCCGCCGTGGCTCGCGGGTCTGCTCGGCCTCAGCCAGCAGCCGCCGCAGAGGGGGCCGCGCGTGCGTCGAGGTGACGTACGCGCCGCGATCCTCCACGTGCTCAACGACGAAGCGCGCAACGGCTATCAGATCATCACCGAGATCACCGAACGCAGCGGCGGGGCCTGGAAGCCGAGCCCCGGATCGGTCTATCCGACGTTGCAGCAACTTGAGGACGAGGGGCTGGTGGAGAGCTTTGAGGAAGCCGGTCGCAAGGCGACTCGGTTGACGACCGCAGGACGTCACTATGTCGAGACGAACCCCGAGGAGATGGCAGCGGTCTGGGCGCCCTTCGCGACCGAACGCAGCGACGAGAAGCCATCGGAATACTCCTCGTTGATGCCTGAGATCGGGCAGGTAATGAACGCGGCCTGGCAGATCATCGCCACGGGCACCGACCAGCAGCGACGTGAGGCGATCGGAGTGCTCGTCGAGGCACGCAAGGCGTTGTACGGGATCCTGGCGGCGGGCGATCAGCCCGAGGGCGGCGACCAGGGCGGCGACCACGGCGGCGATCACTCGCAGGACGACGACGAGCCGGTTCTCGAAGGTGGCGACTCGTGACCGGACCAGTCGCGGGTCAGTTGCGGCTCGGTGACGCAGAGCGCCAACGGGCGGCCGAATCGCTGGCCGAACACTTCGCCGCCGGTCGGCTCGACGGCGCCGAGCACTCGGAGCGGCTCGACCGGGTGTGGGCGGCCAAGACGTACGCCGACCTGCACGGGCTCTTCGACGACCTTCCAGGCGGTTCGCCCGTCGCGAGCCCCGGCTTCGGCTGGAGCCCGACACACGTGACGCCGGCCGCGCGCGCGGCGGCCTTCCCGCCCGCGCCGCGTCGTACGGGTGTGCAGCGCCCCGTCCGGTTGGCGCTGATCCTGCTTGCGGTCTTCGCCGTGATCGGAGTCGTGAGCGAACACGGATGGATCATCGTCCTCGCGGTGGCGCTCTGGGTCGGTCACACTCTGTTCGGCCGGAGGTCGAGGCGACGCTCCGGCCGAACAGTCCCCCCTTGGTGACACTCCCCCGAGGGTCTGTCCCCGCAAGCCCCCCAGCTCGCGGGGACCTCGTTCCCGTCAGATGTTATATAACGCCGTTATGCTAACCTGTGTCAAGTGGGCAGGCCGCGGATCTACGACGAGGAGCTCCGCAGGAGGCTGATCCTCGCCACTGCGGAGTCCATGCTGGTCGAGGGACCGGCGAGTCTGTCCTTGCGTACGATCGCCGCATCCTGCGAGACCTCGACCACCGCGATCTATTCGCTTTTCGGTGGCAAGGACCAACTGGTGGCGCACGTGCTGGAGCACGGCCACGAAAGCCTGCGTGCAGCGTTGGCCCTCGTCCCGCACACCGACGACCCGCTCGCCGACCTCACGGCGCTCGGGCAGGCCTATCGGGCGTGGGCTATCGCACACCCGGCGCTCTACCAGGTCATGTGGGCCGATCGGTCCCCCGTACACCAATACCGCGAGGATGATCCGGACCCCTGTGAGGCGATCGCGCCTTTGCGCGACGGCGTGGGTCGTGCCATCGCGAGTGGCCTCTTTCGCGACGAGAACGTCGAGGAGGCCGCGATCTCGATCTGGGCGTCGACCCACGGGATGATCACGCTGGAGTTGAGCGGATTCCTGGACAACTCCGCCGCGGCAGAGCGCTATGAAAACCAGTTGCTCGCATCCGCCTGGTTCTGGCTCAACCACGGCTGAGGGGTCACAAGATCCCGCCGAGGGGTCACGAACTCTTGCTCAGCCTGTCGCCGATCGCGTGCACGTGCGCGGGCGCCGACCCGCAGCACGCCCCGGTGATGTCGATCCCGATATCGCGCAGACGCGCGACATGCTCGGCCATCCCGGTGGGATCGACGTCGTACGCAAACCCACCCCCGTCGACCTGAGGCAACCCGGCGTTGGACTGCGCGATGAGGAGAACGTCGAGGTCTCCCCGAGCGGCGACCATCGCCTGCGCGATCTGCTCCATTTCGCCCGGACCGCGGCCACAGTTCGCGCCGACGGCGTCAGCACCGGCCTCAGCCAACGCACCCACGGCCAGGCTCGGGGAGACGCCCATCATCGTGTGCAGGTTCGTGTCGAAACTCATCGTGGCGATGATCGGCAGGTCAGTTTCCGTGGCCGCCGAGATAGCCGCCTTCGCTTCGCCGAGGTCACTCATCGTCTCGATCAGGATCAGGTCGGCGCCCCCCTCGACCAGCCCGCCGATCTGCTCGGCGAACGCGTCGCGGGCGTCGGCCTGGGTCATGATGCCGAGCGGTTCGAGCAGTTCGCCGGTGGGGCCGACGCACCCCGCCACCAGCGCGTCATGGCGCGCGGCCACGTCGCGGGCGATCCGGGCCGCGGCCACGTTGACCTCGCGTACGCGATCACCGAGCCCATAACCCTCCAGGCGATAGCGGGTGCCACCGAAGGTGTTCGTGGTGAGCAGTTGGGCACCTGCCGCGGCGTACTCCTCGTGCAACTGGCCGATCGCCTCGGGATTGTCGAGGTTCCACGACTCGGCCACGGTGCCGGGTTCGAGGCCACGCTCGGCCAGGAGCCAGCCGTACCCGCCATCGAAGAAGCGGCGTCCGTCGAGCAGGGCGGTCAGTCGTGCACTCACCCGACAAGCCTACGGCGGGTCTGGATTCCGTACGCATCTCGCGCCAAGGTGGACCCATGACTGCGACTGACGAGTTCCGATCCGCCCGCGACCTCCTCGTATCCGCGCGCGAGGACTATGAGCGCGCGAGCGCGGAGTTCGCGTTCCCGGACGTCGGCGAGCGGTGGAACTTCGCGTGCGACTGGTTCGACTCGTTCGCGCGCGGCAACAGCGACACCGGCCTGATCGTGGTCGAGGAGGACGGCTCGTCGGCCTCCCTGACCTTCGACGAGATCGCGCGTCGTTCGGATCAGGTCGCGGCGTTGCTGCGTGCTGCCGGTGTCGTCAAGGGCGACTCGGTGATCGTGATGCTCGGCAACCAGGTCGAGTTGTGGGACACGATGCTGGCGATCATCCGCCTGGGCGCGGTGATCATGCCGACGACCACGGCGGTCGGGCCGGCGGATCTGGTCGACCGGATCGAACGCGGCAACGCCCGGTTCGCGATCTGCAACCCGGCTGACGCCGCGAAGTTCGAGACCATCCGGGGCGACTATCGGCTGATCACGACCGACGAGTTGCGCACGGCGTACGACACGACGGTCGACGCGATCGAGCACCCGGACACGGCCCCGGACGACCGGCTGCTGCTGTATTTCACCAGTGGTACGACCTCGAAGCCCAAGCTGGTCGAGCACACCCAGGTGTCCTATCCGATCGGGCATCTGTCGACGGCGTACTGGCTCGGCCTGCGGCCGGGCGACGTGCACTGCAACATCTCCTCGCCGGGGTGGGCCAAGCACGCGTGGTCGTGCTTCTTCGCGCCGTGGATCGCGGAGGCGACGATCCTGGTCTTCAATTACGCGCGCTTCGATGCAGCCGGCCTGTTGGACGTGTTGCGTACGCACGAAGTCACCACGTTCTGCGCGCCGCCGACCGTCTGGCGGATGCTGATCAACGCCGATCTGTCCGGTGGGCCGGGTGCGCTGCGAGAGATCATCGGCGCCGGTGAACCGCTCAACCCCGAGGTGATCGCGCAGGTGCGCGACAAGTGGGGGATGACCCTGCGCGATGGGTACGGCCAGACCGAGACCACCGCGCAGATCGGGAACACGCCGGGTTCGCCGATCAAGGCGGGCTCGATGGGGCGACCCCTGCCCGGCGTGCCGGTCGTACTCGTGGATCCGCTCTCGGACGAGGTCGTCGAAGGCGTCGGTGAGGGCGAGATCTGCCTCGACCTGCGCTCGGGGAAACCGCTGCCGCTGATGACCGGCTACCAGGGGGACGAGGAGCGCAACGCCGACGCGATGCGGGGCGGTTTCTATCACACCGGCGACCTGGCCGAGCGCGACGAGAACGGCTACATCACCTATGTCGGGCGCACCGACGACGTGTTCAAGGCCTCGGACTACAAGATCAGTCCGTTCGAACTCGAGTCGGTGCTGATCGAGCACCCGGCCGTCGCGGAGGCGGCCGTCGTACCTGCTCCTGACGAGGTGCGGCTGGCGATCCCCAAGGCGTACGTCTCACTCGCGCCGGGCTATGAGCCGTCGCGCGAGGTGGCCTTCGAGATCTTGAAGTACGCGCGCGAGCACCTCGCGCCCTGGCAGCGAGTGCGGCGGATCGAGTTCTTCGAGTTGCCCAAGACGATCTCGGGCAAGATCCGCCGGGTCGAGTTGCGTGCGCGCGAGCAGGAGTTGGCCAAGAGCGCCCAGCGTGCGGCCAATCTGGGGTTGGGCGGCGAGGAGTTCCGCGACAGCGACTTCCCGGACTTGAAGGGCTGAGGCGGCCAACTCCCCCGGTGGTTGAGCTCCCCTTCCGGTGGTTGAGGAGCCGCGAAGCGGCGTCTCGAAACCACTCGTTGCGCTACCCGGTGGTGGAGAGCTCCCCCGGTGGTTGAGGAGCGCCGCAGGCGCGTCTCGAAACCACTCCGAAACCACCCCTATTCGGCAGCCGCGACGTCCAAGGCCAGCGAGTGTTGCAGGGCGCCGAGAGCGAGGAAGACGAACAACCGTCCGTCGCCGGGGGAGTCGAGCCGTCCAGTGAGGTCGTCACCCTCCGCGCCGAACATGATGGCCTCCCCGTCGGTGCGTACGAACAGCGCGCCCAGGAGCCTGACCGACTCAGGCATCGGTCGGCCGTCGGCTGCCGTGATCGTGACCGGCAGGTCGACAACGCCGGCCTTGAGGGCACCGCCGAGGGACAGCCGTACGAAGGAATCACGTGCCTCGGTGGTCGGCTCGCCCGCGTCGCGGGGTCGCCACTTCCCGGGCACGCTGGCTGGGCGGCTGACAAGCGCTCCGTGTTCAACCTGGAATCTCCAGTAGTCACCGGGCTCAGCCCACGGCGGCGAACCCAGGTACGCCAGCGCGAGATCGCGGCGGACCAGATAGTGCTTCGGATCAAAGTCGAGGGGCGGGCCGGCCTCGGGTGCCTTGATCGGGAAGGAGCGTCCCTCGATTGAGACCGATGTCGCGTCGTCGGGCACTCTGCCCTGCCAGTTGCCGGACGAGTCGCGCGACAACTTGATGCGCTGGCCGTCGGCGGTCAGTCTCGGCGGGGACTCGGAGGCTGGCGCCAGGAGCGTGCCGTCCGGCGCGATCGCCAGGGGACCGGCCGAGCGCAGCGTCGCGATCACGGGTTGGTCGTACGGCTTCTCGGGCGGCTCATTAACCAGGAACCCAGCGAGCAGGGGCACTACGAAGAGGAGCGCGAGTTCGGCGCGCAGACCCCGGGTCGGTCGAGCAACGTCGAAACCCCGCCGCACCCACCAGGCGCACCCGACCGCCGCGAGCACGACCGCGATCTTCACCGACAGGATGCGGCCGTACGTCGTCTCGACCAGGTTCGACCACGACCCCACGGTGAGCCAGGCCAGCAGCCCTCCTTCCAGCGCGATCACGATCAGCGCGCATGAGGCGACGAACCCGAATCGCCCCACCACGTCGAGCCGCGCGTTGTGGGGTGTCGAGCCACGGGTTTCGCGCCACCACAAGACGATCGCGAGGACGCCACCCAGCCAGATCGCGGCAGCAGCGAGGTGGGTGACCGTGGCGAACGTCGCCAGCCACGCCGGATCGGCTGCCCGATTGTGCCCCGACCAGGCAGGAGTCGACACGGCGATCGCGGCCGGGAAGAGTGCCAGCGGTCCGTCGCCGGTCGAGGTCGCCACCAGGGCCGCCGACAACGAGCCCGCGAGCACGAGCACCGTGGCGATCTCGGTGCCGACCAGCGCCGTCGACCACACCGCGCCGTCACCGATCCGGCTGAGTGGGAAGCCGAGGCGATAGAGCCCACTCAAAGGAACTGCGGCCGCGGCGGCCATCACCGCGACGACAGACCCGACCATGGCCGCAGTTCTTGCCCGAGAGGTGGCCAACCTTGCCCGAGAGGTGGCCGACCCCGGCACCAGCACCCCCACCGCGACCAGCCCACACGCGAGCAACAACGCGAGGTCTCCGATCCCGGTCACGCCGTCGAGCAGTCGGCGTACGGTCGGATCACCGTCGCGCGACGACGCATCGGGGGTGTCGGTGACCTTCCCGACAGAGAAGGCGATGTTGCCCGCGCGCGGGTGGCCGTCGTACGACACCACGCGCCACTGCGCCAGCCAAGTGCCCTCGTCGAGTGTGGTGTCGAGGGTCGCGGTGAGTTCGTCGCCGTCGGTAACAGCCGACGTGGTGACCGCGCGACCGCCGGGTCCGGTCAGCAGGACGGACGCGCCAGCCGCGGCGATCTCGTCGTCGAAGACGAACCGCAACGACGTCGGCGAGGTGGTGAGCACGGAGTTGGGGGCCGGGTCGCTGAAGATCACGTTGACGTGCGCGTACGCCGGTGCGGCCAGGGCCAGGATCGCCACGACTGCGAGGAGCGCGAGGCGAAGCAGGCGAGTCACCCGCGCAGGCTAGCCGCGAGTCACAGTTCGATGGCCCGATTGACCCAGTTGTCGGTCACGACCATCCCGACCTTCTCATAGAGCCCGAGCGCACCCGTACGTGAATCCGTCGACAACCCGCTCGTCAGGGCACCGTTGTGGCGACCTGCCGCAAACGAGTCAGCCAGCAGCGCCTGCGCGATCCCGCGGTTGCGCTGATCGGCGCGGGTGGCGAGCCGGTCGACGTAGCACTCCTTGTTGTCGCTGAGGACGAGACAAGCAGCAGCAACCACGGCGCCCTCGGTGTCGGTCACCACCCGCAGCATCCACGGCTGCCTCCCGGGACGGTCGACGGTGCGCGCGAGGAAGTCCGCGTACGACTCCCGATCGCGAACCGACCATTCGAGGAAGGCGTCTTCGAGGACGTCATGCATCGCCGCGTAGTCGGATTCGGTCGCCGCACGGGCGACATAGCCGGCAGGCAGCGGACGCGGCGCGATCTCCGCGCCCTCGGGCAACTGAAGGATCCATGAGTGCCAGCGGACGCGGTACCCCCAGTCGGCAAGCGCCCGGTCCGCGACTCCGCCCTCGGGCACCGGCATCCCGACCACCGACGCGCCACGCGAGCGGGCCTTGTTCTGCATCCAGAGGGCGAGTTGTCGGCCGATTCCGCGACCCCGATGGGCAGGATGTACGGCCGCATCCCCCCGATCGTGGCCCGAGTGCTCGGCATAGCCGACGAGTTCGTCCCCGAGGAACACCCCGATCGTGGAGTCGGCAAGGGAAAAGCTTGGCCGCTGCCAATCGCCGATGATGTCCTCGACCTCGATGGCAACTCGACCGATCTGGTCGAACTCGTCGGCCGCTATCACCTCGAACACGGCTTGGGCGTCTACGGCGGTCAAGGCGCGAGCCGCGTACGGCGCGGGGACGGAGATCTGCGCGGGATCAATCACTCGCGGGTCAGGGTCGGCCACCCGCACATGAAAGTCGATGCGGAGCCGATGGCGCCACCGGATTACCTCGACGAAAATCCTGGATTCTCCCCCAAAGGGGTGAGGATCCAGAAAATAGCTCACGTGACTTCGTGGGGCCGTTGGACGGACAACGATGGGCCAAGCACCCAGGGCCTGCACCGAGTTACCTCGATCCTGATCGCGATCGAAGCCGTGCTCCTACTTGCCTTCGTGATCGCAGATTCCAACATGACCCACGGCCTGCACGGGTGGGTGACGGCGCTGATCTGCCTCGGACTGCTGGCGGTAGTGGGCCGCAGCGTCCTGGTCGGCGCCTGGATCCCCGAACTCGTCTGCTTCGGCCTGGTCACGGTCGTCTCGCTGGCGGCGGAACCCGCCGGTTACAAGGTCGCCTTCAGAACCGGCATCATGATCACCAACTTCCTGCTCGCCTCGGTGTGCGTGCTGCGCCAGCGCGCCGCAGTGGTGGTGGGCTTGTCACTGCTCGGGGGTTCGCTGGCGTACGCGTTCTGGCGCTCGCCGGAGTTGGGCATGTATTCGCTGGATCTGCACGTGCTGCAGGCCGCGATCCTGGTCGCGTCGAGCTATCTCTTGGAGTCGATCTGGGCCAATTCCAGACTGCACGACGACCTGGCCCTCGCGACCATGGAGGCAGAGCGAGGTGAGCTCGAACTCCGGCTGGTGGCCGGCGCCCAGCAACAGGTTCGCCGGGTGCTGCACGACGACGTGTTGTCCGCTCTGCGGACGGTGGTGGAGGCGACCCCCGGCGACGAGGAGCACGTACGCAAGGCCTGCCGCGACGCAGTCATCAGTGTCGAGCAGGTGATGGGGACGCCATGACCGCCACGCTCCTCGTACTCGAAACCCGGATCGCAGACCTGATCGCGAACATGCCCGGTTTGAGCGTGACAGTGCGGTTCCAGCAGGCCCCCCAGGCGGCCGTCGTGCTCTCGGCGGCGGTCGTGGACGCCTTGGCGGATGCGACTGGTGAGGCGTTGCGCAACGTGCAGCGCCACTCGGGGGTGCGGGAGGCCGAGATAGTCATCGACCGGCGAGGACGGGGCGTACGCCTGGAGGTGCGAGATCGCGGCACCTCCGCTGCGCACGCGGTCGAAGGCTTCGGAATCGGATCATCCATCCGCGAGCGGCTGGAGGATGTCGGGGGCATCGGCACGGTCGACTTCGGCCCGCGCGGAACCACGGTGCGGTTGCAGTGGCCCAGTCCCGGCCGTCAGTCGCTGCAAGCCGAGCTCGACCAAGCGCTCGAAGGCAGCAGAGCCGCCTCCGGAAGCGCGCGCACGATCCCGTCCATCGGCGTCATCGTGTTGCTGGCTCAGCTCTATCTCGCCGCCCGGCACATCCCGAGCGGAGAGCACATCCTGATCCAGACCGGGATCGTGGCGGTGCTGTCGGGGGCGATGATCTGGGTCGTGCGCCTCACCGACGGCGGCACCTTGCGGCTGTGGCAGTTTGCCCTGATCAGCCAACTGTGTCCGGCGCTGGCGCTGTGGGGAGTGTGGCTCAACGGGGAGGGCGCCCTCACCGATTTTCGGTCCTGGCAGGTGGGCTTCGTGGCGACCGTACTGACTCTCCTGGCCTTCTTCGTGCCTCCTCGACTGGTCGTCTGGCTGGTGGTTCCGCTGCCGGTCGGCACGGCGCTGCTGACGTGGTGGGACCCCACCGTCACAGCGTGGGAGAGCGCCGGAGCCTGGAACAGCTATTCCTTCCCTCTCGTCGGGGGTCTCTTCGGCTTCCTGCTGAGGTGGGCGTACGAACGGGTCAACGATCAGCGTCGCGCGCTGGCCGCGGCGCGGGTCGACGAGGCGCGTGTGACGTTGCTCCAGGCGGCTCGCGAACGCCATCTCGCGCGGACCGAACGCGAGATCGTTCCGTGGCTGCGAAGCATCGGGGAAGGTGCGGGCGCGATCGATGAGGTCGTACGCGAGAAGGCGGCGCTGCTGGGAGCCTCTGCCCGAGACGATCTCTACGTCCCCGAGGTCTTCGACGATCGACTCCGCGGGTTGGCCAACGATTTCCGTCGGCGCGGCGGCCGGCTCGACGTACGACCGGGCACCGGTGCCGACGGCCACGCCGAGCAGGCCAGCCGGACGATCGCGACCCTTCTGCTCTGTGTTGCGCACGCCGAGCGCGTCATCATCACCCCGAGTGACCTCGGGGGTCTGCGCGCGGTGATCAACCCCGGCCTGGATCCCGAGCAGATCGGCGAACTCCTGCGGGTGCTCCCGCGCCCCAGTCAACTCGAATCCGACGAGTTCTCCACCGTGCTGCTCTGGCACGAAATGCCCTGATCGGGGGATGTCGCATGAAGCGGTCCGCGGCATACAACAGGTTTGTGCCCGAGACCGCCGTACGCCACGACGAGGTGACCGTGCGTGTCGTGGACAATCACCCGGCACTTCTGCACGGTGTCGAACGGTTGGTGGGCACCCACGAACACCTACGCCTGCTCGGGTCCCACCTGCATGTTGCGGACATCGACTTCGAGCACGACCAGGTGCCGGACGTGGTGGTCTTGGACCTCTATCTGGGTCGTGACGACGAGTTGTCCACCCCGTGGATTCAACGCCTGGTCGACTGGGGCACGAAGGTCCTGCTGCATACCTCGGTCGAACTCGCGGTGCCGCTGCGCGACGCGGTCTCGGCCGGAGCCGCCGGGCTGAGCCTGAAGGCGGACGGCCTGGACTCGCTCTACAACTCGATCTGTGCGGTCGCCGACGGCGAGTTCGCGTGCTCGAGCCCGTTGGCGCAGGCACTGGTCAGCGACCCCGAACTCATTGCCCGCCTGTCCCAGCGCGAACGCGAGGTGGTGTCCGGCCTGGACGACGGCCTGACCCAGCAGCAGATCGCGCGCCGGATGCATGTGGAGCCGTCGACGGTCAAGGAACACCTGAAGTCCGTACGCCACAAGTACCTCGCGCTGGGACGCACCATTACCAACTCTCACTCGATCGTCCGGGAAGCCAAGCGGGACGGCTGGGTGTGACGAACGGGGTGTGGGTCGCTTCCTCCCCCGATTGGGGGGTTAGTCAGAGATTGGCGGCGATGCGCCTGGGTCCCCGGCTAGTTTTCCCGCGGTTCGAACACCGACGGCGAGGAGTTTGTGGTGCCTGAACAAACCCTTCCTGAGGTCGATTTTGGAGGCGCCACTCATCCCGGCACATCGCGTGCGATAAACGAGGATCAGTGGTTGGCCAGTCCCCCTCTCTTCGCGGTCGCCGATGGCATGGGCGGTCATCAAGCCGGTGACGTGGCGAGCGCGATTGTCGTCGAGCGGCTGCGCGAGCTCCGCCGAAGCAGGTGATGTCGGCGTCGCAGCGGTTGAGGCCTGCTTGGCCCGCTGCCACGCGGACATCGCGTCAGCAATCGACCATCCAGAGCTCACTCCTGGGTCGACTGTCGTGATTGCGGCGTTAGTGGCCGAGCAAGGAGCGGCGTATTGGCAGATCGCGAGTCTTGGCGACTCGCGCGTGTACGCGCTGCGGCAGGGCCGGCTCGAACAGTGGAGCAAGGACCACTCGCGAGTGCAAGAACTCATCGACGCGGGGTCGTTAGCCAAGAGCGCAGCGCGACAACACCCAGAGCGTCATGTGATTACGCGTGCCCTTGGCGCCGTGCCGGACGCGATAGCGGATTTTGCGTTGATCCCGGTCGAGGAGTTGGACGTCGTGCTGCTGTGTTCGGACGGTGTCACCAGTGAATTGGATGACAGTGCCATCGAACGTCACCTAGCGGAGCCCCAACCTGCCGAAGCTCTGGCCCTGCGGATCGTCGAGGCGGCAGTGGCGGCTGGTGGTCGCGACAACGCCACGGCGCTGGTAGTCAAGCTCCAGCGTGATGACTCCAGAGCGCTTGACGCGATGTCCGACACCTTGCCCGGGAGACCGATGTGAAGATCGACTATTCGGGAGACCGAGGCACCCTCGTGGTGGCGACGGGCTTCGTGTTGCTGCTCCCCGATGGACGTGACGACGCTCAGCAACTGTGGGAACTGGCCCAAAGCGGCCCCGATGTGATGGCCACGTTGGACGCGCTGTCTCCTGACGGGCTGGCCAATCTGGGGGCGTTCGCTGCTGCATTGTGGGACGCCGACCTGCTGCGCATTGTGGTGCGGGGGGCGATGACGATCGTCGTCACCACGACGGCGGAGGTCGAGACCTGGAACGGCCGCGGTGTGGCTACCTGGTCCGAGCGTGCCTATGACGTCGGAGAGGTCGCGGCGCTCGAACTTGCGCAGTCAGCCACCGAGACTGCCTCGAGTCTCCCGCTGTTGGCAGGCGTCGTACGCGCGGACGTGGCCCGCGTGCTTCTCACGCAGACAGCGGACATCGTGCCGACTCACGCTGAGGCATCGATGTCAGAACCCAGGCCCGTGCCTGTGTCCGAACCCGCTTCCGCGAAGGTACCTGAGCCACAACCCGAGCCGGAGCCAGAGCCCGAACCACAACCCGAGCCGGAGCCAGAGCCAGAACCACAACCCGAGCCAGAGCCGGCACCTGAGCCCGAGCCTGCCCCTCGACCCGCAGACGCCACGCTGGCTGAGCAGGAGGACATTGCGTTCGACGCACTCTTCACCCCTCACACCGTCGTCGGCCGGAAGGTCGAAGATGCCGCAGTCCGCGAGATCGAAGACCCCCCGGCTGCCCAGATCGCACCCCCACCGCTGGGCGCTGACTCGGTCAGCGGTGACCACGATCACCGCACCATGCTTCCGGAGGAGTTCGCAAAGGTACGAGCCGCGGCTCAGGAGTTGGCCCAACGGGCTCAGCTTGGACCGCGCGCGATCTTGCGCCTGTCGAGTGGACGGGACGTGGTGGTCGATCGTCTGGTCTTGCTAGGGCGCGCACCTCGTACGACCAGTGCGGCAAGCAACGACCTACCGACGCTGGTCGTCATCGACGATCCCTACGTCTCCGGCACTCATCTCGAGGTGGCGGTCGTCGAGGGCCAGGTGGTGGCGACGGACGTGTCGCGCAATGGCACTGAACTCACCGACCCAGGGCAATTGCCGGGCCCGATGGTGCCGCGCCAGCCCACGCGCTTGTCGAACGGCTCGCGGCTGCGGCTCTCCGAATCCATCGCGATCGAGGTCGTGATTTCGTGAGCGTTGCAGCGACCACGGGGCCTTCGATCACGGGGCCTGCGATCTCCGGGCTCACATTCGTGCGTCATCTGGGCAGTGGTGGCTTCGCTGATGTCTTCTTGTACGAACAGCACCGCCCCACCCGTCCGGTGGCCGTGAAGGTGCTCAAGACTGCGGCGACAAACGACGAGGTTCTGGCCCAGTTCAACGCCGAGGCCAACGTGATGGCCCAACTGTCGGGTCACCCGTCGATCGTGGCGATCTATGCCGCCGACGTCAGCGTCGATGGTCGGCCCTATCTCGTCATGGAGTATTGCCCGCCGCCAACCCTGGAGTCGCGCTACCGCCGCGAGCAGATCAGTGTCAGTGAGACGTTGGAGACCGGGATCCGGATCGCCAGCGCGGTGGAGACTCTGCATCGAGCCGGGATCGTGCACCGTGATATCAAGCCGCACAACATCCTGACCAGTGCCTACGGCGATGCGAAGCTGACCGACTTCGGGATCGCCAGCTCTGACACGAAGAGCGACGGCAGCTATGCGATGTCGGTGCCGTGGAGTCCTCCTGAATCTTTCGGCGAATTGCCGCCCACCGACCCTCGGCTCGATGTCTGGGCGTTGGGCGCCACCTTGTATTCGTTGCTGGCCGGGCGCTCGCCATTCGAGGTTCCGGGCGGTGCTAATGACAACCCCACCTTGATGAGTCGGATCGAACGGCTCCCCCTGCCGGTGTTGGCCCGCGCGGATGTGCCCCAGTCCTTGAATCGGACGCTGGCCCGGGCCATGAGCAAGGCGCCCGAGGGACGCCACGCCAGCGCGTTGGAACTCGCTGCGGAACTCCAAGACGTCCAAGCCGAGTTGGGCTACGCCCACACTCGCGCGAACATCCTCGACGCCTCGCCCCAGGCGGCAAGCGCCGCAGAACAGTCAGATGATCGCACCCTGGTTCGGGTTATCGAGATCTCGCCCGACGTCACGCCGGGCAATGCCACCGGGACCCTTCCTCCTGCCCGGTTTGTTGGGCCGGTATCGGATCGCACGGGCCACGTCCTGGACCGAACTCAGGTTCCGGTGTCCTCGCCGAGCACAGTGGACGCCGATTCGATCTCGCGTCCGTTCGAAGGCACGGCCGGGGTGGACGAGGCATCGCCATCTCCGGCTCGATGGAAGCTCGCCGCCGCGGGAGCGGCCGTGGTGATCTTCGGTGGGGTGGGCGCGGCGGTGGTCGCGTCGATGGCCTCGGACCCGAACGACGACGCCGGTGAGCAGGAGACCGGTCAGGCATTCGGGGAGTCCGAGCCGCCGGACGCGGTAGCCGAAGTCGTCGCGACGCCTACGCGGGTGCGAGCCGAATCCGCTGCGGGAGTCGTGGTCTTCTCCTGGCGCAATGCCAAACCGGCGGAGGGCGACCGCTACGGCCTGGAGTGGATGGTCGCCAACCAGCCTCAGCAACCACAGACGTTGGCCGCCCCCAAGTTCAGGGCCAAGGCCCCGTCGGGGCAGATTGTGTGCGCAAGCGTCACGTTGATTCGCAGCAGCGGGTCCGCGTCGCAACCCTCCGGACTCGTGTGCGAGGAGGCGAGATGACGGCCCCGTCGACGCTGGTCGTGGAGTTCTGCGGTGAAGAGACCTCGTTGCAGCCGGGACAGGTCTTCAGCGTGGGTCGCGATGCCGACCTCGTAGTGGACGACGACAACGGCTACCTCCACCGAAGACTTGTCGAGTTCAGTTATGACAACGGCTTCTGGTGGATCCGCAACGTCGGAAGCAGGATCTCTCTGACGGTGAGCGGACAGGCGGGGACCTTGCAATCCTGGCTCGGACCGGGCTCGTCACTGCCAGTTGTGCTTCCAGACGTAGCCGTGCTCTTCTCCGCTGGCGGGACGACCTACGAGCTGGGTGTACGAGCCGAACTCGCGATCTTCGCTCCCGCGGAGGTCGAAGTGAGCGCTGCGGCCGACGAGACGTTGGGCGTGGTCCCGCTGACTCCGGCGCAATTTCGACTGCTTCTAGCCTTAGCCGAGAACACCCTCAAACGAGCCGGCACCGGCCCCAGCGACATCCCGACCAACGCCTCGGCAGCGCTGCGTCTGGGGTGGTCGGCGTCGACCTTCAACCGCAAGCTCGACAACGTCTGCGACAAGTACGCCAAGGCAGGTGTCAACGGCTTGCGCGGCGGGCCGGGGCATCTGGCCACCCAACGTCGAGCCCGATTGGTGGAGTACGTCGTCGCGGCGCGCATCGTGCGCCCCGAGCACCTTCCACTCCTTGACGCTCTCGAGGGAGAAACCCCATGAGACTGCGCCTGCCCAAGATTCCCGCGCGAGGTTCGTCGAGCCGCCGCTTCGCCTCGGGAGCCGCGCTGAGCCTGATCGCCTCCACCCTGGTGCTGTTGGCATTCCAGGCGGACGGGTCACCGATCAGCGACGTGGACCTCAATGACGGCAGCGTGTGGGTCACCAACCTGTCGGCTGAGGATCAGATGGTCGGGCGGTTGAACCCGCAGATCCAGCAACTCGACCTCGGCATCAAGGCACTCAGCAGCGACTTCGACGTGCATCAGACGGCGAGCACCGTGTTGCTGGACGTACGCACGGGCGGGCGCTCGCTACGTCGCATCGACGTGGCAGCAGGCAAGGCAGGGGACCCGGTGGCGCTGTCCCCCACGACCGCCGTCTCCTATGGTGGCGCGACTGTCGCCCTGGTGGACCAGGACAACGGGCATGTGTGGATCCGCGATGCCGACACCGTTCAAGGCTTCGTCTTCGATCAGACCGAAGAGGACCTCGACGCCGGAGTAGGTGCCGTGGCCGCCGTGGGCACCGACGGTGTGGCCTATGTCGTGAGTCAGGAAAAGCGTTCGATCACCCCGGTCGACGTGATCGCCGGAGTGCCCGCGAAGCGGGAGCCGCTCCCGCTATCGAGCGAGCTCTCCGACCGATTGGCCGCGACTGTGGTCGGCGACGTGCCGGTGGTCTTCGATCGTCAGGCGAGCACGTTGCAATGGCCCGAACACGAGCCGGTCAAGGTTGACATGGCGGATGCCGAATCCGCTCGGCTGCAACAACCCGGTGCCGCCCGCGCGGGGGTGCTCCTTGCCACCACCGAGGGTCTGCTGGAGGTGGATCTGGAGAGCGGTCAGATCACCGAGTTGCGCTCCGGACTGTCTGGACCGCCGGCGGCACCGGTGGTCCTCGACGGGTTTGTGCACGCGGCTTGGGCGGACCCGACTGGGGAGAGTTACGTACGCCTGGGTGCTGGCGAACCGCACGCGGAGCGCATCCCAGGTGTCAGCGCCTCGGCTCGTCTGGTGTTCCGGGTGAATCGCCATGTTGTGGTGCTCAACGATGTCAGTACGGGTGTCTCCTGGCTGGTCCAGGAGGACGGTCTTCCTCGCGTCGACAACTGGAAGGACGTCGACCCGTCCCAGCGCAAGGAGCAGACCGAGGACCCCGATCCCGACAAGGCGGCCAAAACTCGGCGCACGCAAGAGAACCGTCCGCCGATCGCTCGCGACGACCGGCTCGGCGTACGACCCGGTCAGGACTCGATCGTCCCGGTGACTCGCAACGACGTGGACCTTGATGGCGACATCCTCACGGTGGACTCGATCAAGAACGTCAAACAGGTCTCAGGCCCCAAACCGCAGCGTCTGGACATCGTGGGTGACGGGACCCAGTTGCAGGCACGTTTCGGACCCAACGATGGCGGCAAGACAGCCCGCTTCACCTACACCGTCTCGGACGGTCGTGAAGACGGCACCGACGAGGCAACCTTGGAGATGCCGATCGTGCCGTTGTCGCAGAACCGGCCTCCGAGGTTGGTCGAGGACCAGGGTGTCCCGCGGCAGACCAGCATCTCGGTCGCCAAGGGGCAACGCACCTCGGCTTTCGTGCTGCCGGACTGGGAGGACCCCGACGGTGACTCGCTGACGTTGTTGGACGCGCGTGTACGAGAGGGTGGCTCCGTCACCTTCCGCAATGACGGGGTCGTCGAGTTCGTCGATGACGGACTCAGAGCGGGGGCCAAGACCGTCGAACTGACCATCTCCGACGGGCATCCAGACGGGGTCCGGGTCGGGAAGCTGACCGTCAACGTGGTCCCGCGGCCGTCAGTCCCACCCGTGCTGACCCCCGACCGTGCGGTCGGCATCGCCGGCAACGACATCTTGGTCAAGCCGCTTCTCAACGATTACAGCCGCGATGGCAGTGCTCTGCATCTGCGTGGGATCGTGCCCCTGGGTGGGGTCGAAGTCACCCAAGATCCGGTTGCGGGCACCTTTGTCGCCCGCGCCGGTCAGCCGGGCACTTACTACCTCGATTACGCCGCATATTCGGACCGAGGCGAGGCACAGTCGTTCGTACGCCTCGACGTCTTGGCGAAGTCGGACACGGATCAAGCGCCGGTGGCCATGCAGGACCGCGGTCTCTTGCCTCCTAGCGGCACCGTGCTCGTCGATCTGTTGGCCAACGACTATGACCCCGAGGGCGGAGTGCTCGCCGTGACCTCGGTCGAGGTCCCGCCAGGCAGCCCAGTGAAGGCCTCGCTGGTGCAGAACCGACTGCTGCGACTGGAGTCGAGTCGTGACCTGGAGCAGCCGGTCTCGGTCAACTACACCCTCTCGGACGGCGTCAGCACGGCCGAGGGATCCGTGTCCGTCGGTCAGGCCGTGGCGCGTCCCGATAACCGCCCACCCGTGGCGGCTGTCGATCGGCTTACGGTGCGTGCAGGTGCGGTGGCCAGCGTTCCTGTGCTTGCCAACGACTTCGACCCAGACGGCGACCAGATGACGCTGTTCCAGCAAGACCTGGTGATGCCCAAGGGGCTGCCGCTCTTCGTTTCGGGCACCAGCCTGCGATTTCGGGCACCTGCGAAGGAGGGTGAGGTTCGCGCGTCGTACGGCATCCGCGATGCGCGCGGACAGCGAGACGACGCAGAACTCATCATCGACGTGATCGCGGACGACCCCGAGCGCAACAGCGCTCCACGCCCGGACCCCGTGGTGGCCAGAGCTGTCGGCGAGAGGCCGGTGCGGGTCGATCTGGAACTCCAAGGGTCGGACCCCGACGGTGATGCGGTCACGTTGAAGGGGCTTGTGACGAGTCCCAAACTCGGCCGCGTGACGGAGATCGGGCTCGACTGGCTCTCGTATGAACCGCTTGACGTCAAACGCGGTGGCACGGATGCCTTCGAAGCCGAGGTGCAAGACAAGTATGGCAAGACCGCGCGCGTGCAGATCCGCGTGGGCGTTGTCGGCCGAGCGCCGATCAATCAGCCACCAGTCGCGCTCGACGACACGCTCTTGGTGCGTCCGGACCGAGTGATCCAATTCGGGGTCACCGGCAACGACGCCGATCCGGACGGTGACCCGATCGTGCTCGACGAGAAGTTGAGCGGCGACGCCGACGCAGTAGTCGAGGACGGCTTCGTCACGGTCGACATCCCCGCTGCCAAGGGCGATGCGGCCCAGCAGATCGCCACGACGTACACCGTCGCCGACGGACTCGGTGGCCAAGACACTGCCCGTTTCACGATCGACGCCAGTCCCGATGCGCCGCTTTATGCGCCGGTCACCAAGGACGACGCCGCGAGCCTTGCCGATGTGGCCGGGAAATCGCCCGGTGAGAGCGTACGGATCGACGTGCTCGCCAATGACGGCGACCTGGACGGGCGTCGCGAGGACCTCACGTTGGCGGCCTTCGACAAGAAGGTGAGTCGAGTGGCCAAGGGCCAACTGGACGTACGGCTGGCAGCGCACGACCAGGTGATCGTCTATGAGGTCGGCGATGCCGAGGGGAACACTTCCTTCGGCTTCGCATTCGTCAGTGGCACCGAGACCGTGCCGCCCGTGATCGACCCGGCGGCCGACCTCCCGGTCAAGGTGGACGCAGGGGAGTCGATCACTCTCAACCTCGACGACTACGTCCAGGTGCGAGCGGGACGCAAACCCATCCTGACTCTGGGTGACCGGGTTGTGGCGGCGCGGTACGCCGGGGCCGCGAAAGCGGCGGGCAAGGATGCTCTCAAGTTCACCGCGCCCAAGGACTCCAGCGGCCGAAGTGCCATTACCTTCGAAGTCACGGACGGCGAGTCGCTCAACGATCCGACCGGCCTGACCGCCCTGCTGACAGTCCCGGTGGACATCAAGGCAACGCAGAACCAACCGCCACAGCTGCGCAACGCCGAAGTGCAGGTGGTGGCCGGTGACGAAGCGGCTGAAAAGACCCTGGACCTCAGACCGTTGGCGACCGATCCGAACCCCGAGGACGCCGAGCGCCTGACTTTCACGGCACAAAGCTCCGATGCCGTGCAGGCACAGATCCGCGACGGTGCGCTATTGGTCCTCAACGCTGCAGAGGATGCCCAAGACGGCCAGGTCGAGATAATCCCGATCACCGTCGAGGACCCGAAGGGAGCGCGGGCTGAAGCCATGGTCCGCGTGCGCGTTGTGCGCAGCGACAAACCACTCGTGCAGGTCGGGCAGATCGGCCCGCTGGAGACCGATGCGGGCGTGCCGGTGTCCTTCGACATCAACTCCTATGCCACCAACCCCTATGAGGGGGTGCCGTTGACCGTCAGCGGAATCAGGGTGGAGAGTGGTGAGACGAGCGCGGCCACGGCAAGCGGAGGTCGGATCTCCGTCACGCCCGCCGAGCGTTTCAGTGGCCGCATCGGGGTGCGCTTCACCGTGCACGATGGATCAGATGATCCTCAGCGCGACGTCACCGGTCGGGTTGAAGTCGTGGTCGTCGCTGCGCCTGAGCCTCCCAGCAAGCCGACCGTGACGAATATGACGCACAACTCGGTGACCTTGTCCTGGAAGGCGGGGGACGACAAGGGTTCGCGAATCACGGGATACGAAGTTCTGGTCAACGGGGGAGACGCCCGGAAATGCGGAGACCGGACGAGTTGCCCGATCACCGGACTGTCACCCGGCAAGACCTACAGCTTCAAAGTGGTCGCTAGCAATCGGGTCGGACCGAGCGAGCCGAGCCCGTCCTCTGATCCCGTCACACCGGACCGCGTGCCCGAACGGATGGCGCCGGTGACCATCGCCCAGGACTACGCCCAGCGCGACAAACAACTCACGTTGCAGTGGAACGCTCCTGGCAACGAGGGTTCCGCGATTCGTCACTACGAGATCCACCGACTCGGCACAGCGGACGTCCGCACGGCGACCGCCAGCCCGTTCATCTGGTCCGGGCTCACCAATGGTGAGTCGGTGCAGTTCGAGATCCGCGCGGTGAACGACATCGTCGACGAGGCCCGCAAACAGCAGTGGTCGGACGCCTCGTCGGCAGACAAGGCGTTCGCTGTGCCCAACGAGGTCCCGAAGGCAACCGCTACAGCCACGCACAACGACGGCGTGCCCGGGGGCAAGGTGTCGGTGGCATGGTCACCCCCCGCAGACAATGGCGACGCCCTGGATTCTTACGAAGTCACCATGCTCAAAGATGGAGCCGTCGCCGTCACGAAGACAGCGACCGGAACATCTGCGAACTTCGACGTCGAGAATGGCCACGACTACACGTTCACGATCAAGGCACACAATCGAGCGGGTTGGTCGGCCAAGCCCAGTGCTGCCTCCGACGAGGTGAACCCCTACGACCCCGCCAGCGCGGTACGCGGACTGACCAAGACCAGCGAGGGTGATCGAACCGCACGGATCACCTTCCAGGCGCCATCGGACGACGGCGGCCGCGCAATCTGGGGCTACCGCATCGACAGCAACGGTGGGCCGTCACGGACCGTGAGTACGGCCGGTCCGACCGACGTGTCTTTCAGTGCCAACAATGGTCCCTACACCGTCACGGTGACGCCCCTGACCAAGGACGCCGAGGCCACGATCGAGGGTGCCAAGACCACGGTCGGGGCGATCCGTCCGTTCGGTGCGCCAAGAATTAACGCAACGGCGTCGGTGAGCAGCGACTTTGTGGTGTTCAACTGGTCTGCGTCAACGAACGGGCGACCGGCCCAGGTTGACTTGTATATCAACGGTGCCTCCGCGGGTTCCTCGAGTGTCACCTCTCCTGCGTCTTCGGTTTACGGTGAGTTCGCGCGACTTGAGGTTGGGGATTACACCTTCCGGGCTGTTATCCGCCCCGAAGGTGGAGAAGGCGGGAGCGCCGAAAACTCATCCCGCGGGCGCATCACGATGAAGCAGTCGAAGGTCTGGCTCACCAAGAGTGGCACGTCTTTGACCTATCACTGGGAGAACGCGATGGCCAGCGAGTTCGGTCAGGTCAGCGAAGCGCGGTGTTGGAAGTACACCCGGGATGGGCACCCCGGCGGGTTCGATACCGACGGGGCTGGCTCTTGGTCATGGACAGGTCCTGCTGATGGCACCACCGGTGAGAAGACCTTTGATTGCACGGCAGACCCGCAATCGCTTGAGCCATGGAAGTACGGACCTTGGCTCAACGTCGGTGAGATGCGCGTATTGAGCCTCACGCGCTACGCCGAGGCCTGGAACGACTAAGGAGACAGACCATGACCATCCCCACCACAGAACAGACCACCTGGTTCGCGAACACGTTCGCCCAGTTGGTTGCCAATATCGAACGCGCCGTGGTCGGCAAGACCGAGGTGGTCCAACTCGCCTTGACCGCGTTGGTCTCCGAAGGGCACCTGTTGCTCGAAGACTTTCCGGGCACGGGCAAGACCTCACTGGCCCGGGCGATCGCGCAGACGCTGCACGGCAAGCAGAGCCGGATCCAGTTCACCCCCGACCTGCTCCCCAGCGACGTCACCGGCGTCACGATCTATGACCAGCGGGCACAGAAGTTCGAGTTCCACGAGGGGCCGATCTTCGCCAATGTCGTGCTGGCCGATGAGATCAACCGAGCCTCTCCCAAGACCCAGTCCGCGCTGCTGGAGGTGATGGAGGAGAGCCACGTCACGGTTGACGGTGTCACCCACGCTGTGGGACGCCCCTTCATGGTGATCGCCACCCAGAACCCCATCGAGCAGGCGGGCACCTATCGGCTGCCTGAGGCACAGCTCGACCGCTTCCTGATCAAGACGTCCTTGGGCTATCCCGATCAGGCCAGCACGATGAAGATCCTGGCTCAGCCCACCCATGCGCGGGGCGGCCTGGTGGTGGACCCCATCATCAGCACCGATCACGTGGCGACCATGATCGACCTCGCTGCTGCTGCGCATGTCGAACCCTCGGTGATCGAATACGTCACGTTGATCGCCCAGGAGACACGCTCGGCGCCCGACGTCGTCCTCGGGGTCAGTGTGCGGGCCGGGCTGGCGCTCGTCCGCGCAGCGCGCACCTGGGCGATGAGCAACGGGCGCAACTACGTGACACCGGACGACATCAAGCGCCTCGTTGTCCCGGTGCTGGCACACCGAATGCTCCTCGACCCGGAAGAGGAGTTCCGAGGTGCGACGACGGCCGGTGTGCTGGAGCGGATCCTCGGCCAGGTGCCAGTGCCCCAGGAGCGAGTTGCGTGATGACCGCCCCAGCAGTGGCCGACCCGGCGCCACCCCGCGGCCGTGGGATCACGTGGCAGCGTCGGCTCACCACCTCGTGGCTCAGCCTCCGCGCCACGGTTGCGGAGCGCACTGTCGTCCCGCGCGGCCGCCTAGCCCCGGTCACGCAGGTCGTCTCGGTCACTGCCTGGTGGGTGTTGGTGCTGTCTCTGGTCGCACTGGCGGCTGGGTTCATCCTCGAGTGGAACGAGTTGCGAGTCGCGGGATTCTTCGGCCTGGTCCTGCTGGCGATCTGCGTGGCCTTCATCTTCGGGGGGGCGCGAATCTCGTCCGAATTGGGGCTGGGCAGGGATCGCGTCGTCGTGGGCGACAACGCCAACGGGCGCCTGATCCTGACCAACGACTCGGGGCGTCGAGTGCTGCCCCAGATGATCGAGTTGCCTGTCGGTCAGGGCCGCGCCGCCTTCGAGTTGAAGAGCCTGGCCGCACACGAGTCGCACGAGGAGTTGTTCCGCATCCCCACCAACCGGCGCGCGGTGCTGGACGTCGGCCCGGTTCGTGGCGTACGGGCAGATCCCCTCGGGTTGCTGCGCCGGGAGTTGGTGCTGGGGGAACAGCACGTGCTCTACGTCCACCCGAAGACCTCGCCGCTGGCTGGCTCCGCGGCCGGGATCCTGCGCGATCTCGAAGGCGAGACGGTCCGCAAACTCACCGATCATGACGTGGCCTTCCACGCCCTGCGCAACTACGTGCCCGGTGACGACCGTCGCTACATCCACTGGAAGAGCACCGCTCGCTCCGGCACCTTGATGGTGCGACAGTTCGAGGAGACTCGGCGCTCACACCTTCTCGTCGCGCTGAGCACGCTGCTCTCCGATTACGCACATGACGAGGAGTTCGAGACCGCGGTCTCGGTCGCTGGCTCTCTCGGCTTGCAAACTCTCAAGGACGGTCAGCAACTCACGGTGTCTACCGCAACCCGGCACCTGAAATGTGCGACCGCGACCTCACTGCTCGATCAACTTTCCGGCGTTGCCTACGAGGCTCATGCTCCAGGGGTGGCCGAGGCCGGGCGCCGGCAGGCACGGGACAACCCTGCGGCGAGCATCGTGGCGTTGGTGTGCGGCTCGCTTACCGAATCGAGTGAGTTGCGACGAGCGCGCCGCTGCTTCCCAGCCGACGTACGTGTGCTCGGGCTCGTCGTCGATCACGCCGCACCGGTGGGCGTACGTCGGATGGGCGACCTGCACGTGGTCAGCCTCGCCAGCCTGGCTGACCTGGCGCCCAGTCTGCGGAGGTTGGCCGCGTGAAGAATCCCGTGCAGCAACCCGTCGGTACCCGGCTGATGCTGGTCGATGCACTCGTGCTCTTGACGCTGTCGGCGGTTGCGGTCAGCCCCCTGCTTGAGGCGTACGGGGGTTGGCGCTGGCTGCTCGCCGCCGTCGTGGGCACCGCGCTCGGACTCGGGCTTGCGGCACTCTCACGGTGGCTTCGTTGGGGCCCGATCGTCACGGCGTTGGCACTCTTCGTCATCTATCTGATCTTCGGTCCCGCTCTCGCGGCGCCCAGCGAAGCCGCCTTCGGGGTCCTTCCCGGCCCCCAAGGCTTGCGGTCTGTGCTCACGGGTCTGGTGACCGCCTGGCGTGATTCCCTGACCATGGTGACGCCCCTGGGCTCGTTGGGAAATGTGCTCGTCGTCCCCTGGGTGTTGGGCCTCGTGTCCGGCCTCCTGGGCGGAGTGTTCCTCTGGCGTTCGCGTTTTCCAGGCGTCGCGGCGGTGGTCCTGGCAGGCACATTCATGGTCGCGGCAGCCTTCGGCGACCGAGTCACCGGCCTCACCCTCAGCCGCGGGCTGGTGCTCGCGATCTGCCTCCTCGTGTGGACGCGCTGGCGGGCCATGCGCGATGTTCGTGTCGCGTGGGCTAGGCGGCTCGCGTTGACTGCGGCGGTGCTGCTGACTGCGGGGCTGGCGAGCTCCGGGCTGGCGCTGGCGACGATGCCGCACTCTCGCGACGTGCTGCGTGACCACGTCGAGCCGCCGTTCGACCCGCAGGACTACCCGAGCCCGTTGTCGCGCTATCGGGCGTTCTCAGAGGAGCGGTTGCTGGGTGACAAGGTGCTGTTCCGGACGGCTGGGCTCGCCAAGGGGGACCGGATCCGGTTGGCGACCATGGACACCTTCGACGGAGTCGTGTGGAACGTAGCCGGTGGACCGCAGGCCCCGACGGAGTCTGGGAGTTTCGGGCGGCTGGCGCCCCAGTCAGCAGCCAAGGGTGAACGCGACGTGGAGATCACTGTCGTCGACTATTCGGGCCCGTGGGTCCCGACCTTCGGCATGGCGCGAGAGGCCGACGTGCGTACGGACGGCCGCCTGGACACTGACGCGACTCGTCGGTTGCTCTTCAACAAGGCCACCGGAACCATGGCGCAGTTGGGTGGCGTACGCAGTGGCGCGACCTACCGCTTCCGCACTCTGCCGCCCGCGGAGATCGACGATCCTGAGACCTACGACGCGGCACCCTCCGTACGTCCCGCCGCGCCACCGGACATCCCGGCGTTGACCAAGCGAGTGCAACGGTGGATGGGAGAGGCCGGGAGCCCGGCTGGTGGAGCGGCGGCGGCCGTGTTGGCGGATGAGTTTCAGAAGGGCTACTACTCCGACGGACTCCCGGGTCAGGCGGGATCACCCGCAGGTCACGGCATCAAACGACTCACCGACCTCGTCGCCCCCGAGGCGTTGATGATCGGCAACGACGAGCAATACGCCTCGGCCATGGGCGTTGCCTCCCAGCAGCAGGGCCTGCCTGCTCGGGTGGTGCTGGGTTTCGTCGTGCCCGACGCGACCGGAGAGATCAAGGGTGCGGATGTGCAGGCTTGGGTCGAGGTCGACTTGACCGGCGTGGGTTGGGTGGCATTCGCTCCCACACCCGACGAGAACCGCAAGCCAAAGCAACTGCAGGAGGATCCACAACCCCAGCCGCAGCCCAACGTGCTGCAGCCCCCGGTGGTGCCCACTGAGCCCGATGACACCGACAAGAGGGCACCTCAGGGCGCGGGCAAGAAGATCAGGAACCAACGCGACCCCATCTTGCAGGAGGTGGTTGCGTGGGCGAAGTATCCCGTTGGTGCGCTGGCGGTGACATCGCCGATCTGGGGCGTGCTGCTGCTCAAGCGCGTACGCCGGTCGCGCCGCAGGCGGCGGGGTTCACCGTCGGACCGCGTTGCGGCAGGCTGGCGAGAGGTGACTGATCGCGCTTGCGACCTTGGCGTGAAACTTCCCGCGAGCCACACGCGCGTCGAGAGTGTGCAGAGCCTGATCGGTCGTTATCCCTCGGCTGACCTGGGCGCACTTGCGGCGCGCGCCGACGAGCACGCGTTCGGACCGGACGACGCCACCGATGCCGAGGCAAAGGAGTATTGGTCGCAGGTAGGCCCGGCCCTTTCGCGACTTCGCAAGTCTGCACCGCGGTGGCGGCGTCCGCTCGTCGTGTTGTCCCTCGCGTCCGTCCCGTGGCGGGCCGCGATCACCGGACCATTTCGCGCTTTCGGCGTTGTCCTGCGGAGGGTTTGGCTCAGGATCGGACGTCCCCTGGGGCGCCGGAGGAAGGTGGCTCTCGCCCGATGAATACTCAATACGCAAGCCTAGGCCGCAGGTTTGGCGCCAATCTGATCGACAACCTGATTTCTTGGGGCCTGATCATCGTGACATTCGGCGGCGGGATCGCTCTCACACTCGGGGTGGGCGAGGCCGGGCTGATCGTCTTGCTCTTGCTTCTTGCCTACCCCTTCGTGCAGTGGCACCAGATGGCCGTGCGCGGTGCGACCTGGGGCAAGCGCGCGGTGCACATCGCGATCGTGGACGAGGCCACCGGTCTGCCCGTTGGCTACGGTCGGATCTTCTTGCGTCAGTTGGTGCTCTTCGCGGTGGCGGCATTCACCATCCCGCTGATCGTGATGGCCGTACAGATGTCGAGCGACCCTCGCCGTCAGGGATGGCATGACAAGGTGGCGCGTACGGTCGTGATCCACGGTCCGGTGACCGGATTCGCTGCCGTGGCTGCTCCTGCGATGAACCAGGCGAGTCCCCCCTCGTGGGAGACGAATCAGGCACTGCCCCTGCCAACTGCGCCCTCGCTCGCAACCGAGGCGACTCCTGCGTCCTTCTGGGACCTGCCGGCTCAAGACGTGCCCTTTGCCGCTCCTGCGGTCGAGCCAGCTCCGGCCTGGGGTGGCCAAATCGCGCCACCTCCAGGATTCCCCGCCGCTCCGGAGCCTGCAGATGTGCAGCAGCCCGCCGAGGTCCTGTGGGGTCAACCGATGCAACCAGCGGAGGAGACCGCGCTGGCTGCCCACCTCCAGGCTCCGTCGGCACCCGCCAACCAGACGATGCTGCGCTCTCTGGCCGATGACCAGGTGATCAACGTCGGGACAAGCCCGGTCCTCGTCGGCCGACTTCCAGATACGGCACTGCGCCCGGGCTCAGTGGCACTTCCGCTCGATGACGACAGCAGGAGCATCTCCAAGACGCACGCCGTGCTCTGGCTTGAGAACGGGCGGCTGATGGTGGAAGACCTCGACTCGACCAACGGCGTCTTCGTCCACAGCGGCGGCACCGAGTCCAAGCTCGAACCTCGTCTGCCGCGTCCGGTGGTGGCAGGGGAGACGGTCTCGTTCGGCAGCCTCGTATTCAGAGTCGAGGTAGTTGCGTGAGGCTGAAACTGGCGTTCGTACGCCCGGGAGGCCCTACTCGCAACGTCGTGGTCACGACCGAAGCCAATGCAGCCGTCGGCGACATCGCCCAGGCACTCGTGCTCCGCGACCCGGCCGGTGGACGCCGGCAGCGCTCACAGCCGCTGACGCTGACGGTCTCGCCGCCCGAAGGTGGCCCCGGCGTCACAGTGCCGGCCGAGCGAGCGGTCGGAGAGACCGCGATCGCTTCGGGTAGCGAGATCACCGTGGTCCCGGCACACGTCACACCAGCACCAGCGGGTGGCCGGCCCTCGGCCGCGGTGATGAATGTGTTGAGCGGGCCTGAGTCCGGGCGCGTCGTGCAGTTGCCACTCGGGACGACCACGATCGGACGCGATCCGGCGTGTGATGTCGTCTTGACCGACCGCTTTGTCTCCAAGCGGCACGTCCGCGTCGAGATCGGCCACGAGTTGGAGATCATCGATCTCAACTCTGCCAATGGCATCAACGTCGACGGCGTCACTGTCACCCGCGTCACGGCCCTGCCAGGCCAAGCGATCCAACTCGGTGACACGCGGCTGAGTTTCACCATGATCGCCGCGCAGGCCGCTCCGCCCCAGGAGGCCCAGGGTGGAGCGATCGCGTTCAACCGTTCGCCGCGCGTCGAGGAGCGGTACGACGATCGGGAGCACCCCCGGCCTTCGGTGCCCTCGGAGCAGACCACCGAGCCGTTTCCATGGCTGCTGATGATCGCCCCGATCCTGATGGGAATCGGCATGTTCGCCTACACCGGGCGGCCGATCACCTTGATGTTCACCGTGATGACGCCCCTCATGATGCTGGGCAATTTCATCACCACAAGAGGTCGTACGAAGCGGCAACTCGAGTCGTCGATCGCGAAGTTCACTGACCAATTGGCCATCCTGCGGACCACACTTGAGCGCGAACTGATCGCCGAGAAGGCGGTGCGCCAAGGCGAGGTGCCGCCCGTGTCGGAGGTCTTCGCGGCAGGTCTACAACGATCCGCAACCCTGTGGACCCGGCGACCCGAGCACTGGTCGTTCCTCCACCTCAGGCTCGGAGTCGGACGTCTACCCTCGCGCAACGTACTCGCGCCGCAAGTGCCGAACGACGACGGACTTCCGGAGTACGCCGAGCAGTTGACTCGCGTGGAGGACGACTTCCGTTTCGTCGACGACGTGCCAGTCCTCGAAGACCTGCTGACCGCGGGCGCGCTCGGTGTCGTGGGGACGCGCACGACCGCGACGGACGTCACGCGTGGAATCTTGCTGCAACTCGCCGGACTGCACTCCCCGGCCGAGGTTGTCATCACCGCCATGGCGAGCCCCGACGATGTGGCCGACTACGCCTGGATGTCGTGGCTTCCGCACACCAGTTCCGCGCACAGTCCGATCAGCGGCAGTCACCTGGCCAACAGTGCGGCCACCGCAGCGCAACTTGCCGCCCAACTTGAGGAACTCATTACCCAACGCAGCGGTCGTGCAATGGAGTTGGTGGGCAAGGGTGCGCTGTCCTCGCAGTTGAAGGCCAGTGGGGCAGGTGGCCGCATCGGCGAGACGAAGGCTGGTGAGGCCGAGGACAGCACGCTACCCAGCCCCATCGTGGTCCTGCTCGTGGCCAACGGTGCTCTGGTCGATCGCGGTCGCCTGGTGCAGATCAGCGAGCGAGCGGCCGAGGCTGGTGTGATCCCGATCTGGATCGCGAACGATCCGGCCGATCTCCCGGCGGTGTGTCGCACCTTTGTCGATGCGCGCAACGGGTTGGGGCAGGCATCGGTGCACTTCGTCCGGCACGGCAAGGTGATTCCTTCCCGGGTGGAGGGCGTCAGCGCGGATCACGCCTTGACCTTCGCGCGTGCGCTCGCGCCGCTGGCGGACTCGGGCGCGCTCGAATCCGACGACAGCGACATTCCTCGACAGGTGTCTGTGGTGAGCCTGCTTGGGCTCGAGCTGGTCACCTCGGGCACCGCAGTGGTGGAGCGGTGGCGCGAGAACGAGTCGATGCGCGCCACTGAGTCAGGTCAACGCAAACGCAGGCGGACGCGGGGTTTGCGCGCGATGATCGGGCAGTCCGGAGTGGATGCCGTACACCTCGATCTGCGTACCCAGGGCCCGCACGCTCTGGTGGGTGGGACTACCGGATCGGGCAAGAGTGAGTTCTTGCAGGCGTGGGTGCTCGGGATGGCAGCGGAGTTCTCGCCTGACCGGGTCACGTTCTTGTTCGTCGACTATAAAGGTGGATCGGCCTTCGCCGAATGCGTGGCGCTGCCCCATTGCGTCGGCATCGTCACGGACCTGACGCCGCATCTGGTGCGCCGCGCGCTGACGAGCCTGCGCGCCGAACTGAAATACCGCGAAGAGTTGTTGCACGCCAAGAAGGCAAAGGACCTACTCCAACTGGAGGAGCGCAACGATCCGGACACTCCTCCGGCCCTGATCCTGGTGATTGATGAGTTCGCCGCCCTCGCCAACGACGTCGAGGAATTCGTCGATGGCGTGATCGACATTGCCCAGCGGGGCCGCTCGCTCGGGATTCATCTGATCATGGCGACGCAGAGACCAGCGGGCGTGATCAAGGACAACCTGCGGGCCAACACCAACCTGCGAATCGCCTTGCGGATGGCCGATGAGTCTGACAGCACCGACGTGATCGGGTCTGCGGACGCCGCGGTCATCGACCCGTCAATTCCCGGTCGCGGTGTCATCAAGACCGGCCCGGGACGACTCATGGCGTTCCAATCTGCCTACGCCGGTGGACGTACGTCCGACGAGCCGGAACCCCCCGACATCTCGATCCACGACCTCGGATTCGGGGCGGAGCAGCCATGGGCCGATCCGGTCGAAGTCGAGGCCGAACCCGACGACCCAGGCCCGAACGATCAGTTGAGACTCGTGGCCACGATCACCAAGGCCGCCCAACTGGCGGATCTGCAGAAACCTCGCCGGCCCTGGCTCGACGAACTCAGCAAGGTCTATGACCTCCTGCTTCTGAGTCCACGCCGCGACACTGACCTGATCCTTGGCGTGGCCGACCTGCCCGAGGACCAGCAACAGAAGACCGTCTTCTTCCACCCAGATGTCGACGGCAACCTCGTCATCTATGGCACGGGTGGCAGTGGCAAATCGGTGGTCTTGCGAACACTTGCCATCGCGGCCGGAGTGACCCCCCGCACCGGGCCTGTCGAGGTCTACGCGTTGGATTTCGCGGCCGGTGGCCTGCGGATGCTTGAGCAGTTGCAACATGTCGGTGCGGTGATCAACGGCGACGACACCGAGCGAGTCGTACGCCTCCTTCGCCGCCTCCGAGAACTGGCCGACGTCCGCTCACAGGAATTCTCCGCCCTGAGCGCTTCCACGATCACCGAATATCGCGCTCTGTCCGGCCATGCCGACGCCCCCCGCATCCTGCTGCTCATCGACGGCTTCGGGGCGTTCCGGGACCAGTGGGAGATCGGGGCGGGCCGTGCCGAGTGGTACGGCGTCTTCCAACAGTTGCTCAGCGAGGGCCGCCAACTCGGCATTCACGTCGTCTTCACCGCAGACCGTCCGGCCGCCGTGCCCGGGGCCGTGGCCTCGAGCGTGCCGCGTCGAGTCGTGCTGAGGATGGCCGATGATGGAATGTACGGGTCCCTCGGCGTGCCTGGCGACGTCCTCGCGGCAACCTCACCTCCTGGGCGGGCCATCATCGATGGGCTGGAGGCGCAGATCGCCATCCTCGGGGGATCGACGAACTCGGCTGATCAGTCTGCGGCTATCGGAAGACTCCGCGGTGCCCTGGAACGGCAAGGGCGACGAGCGGCGGCGCGGGTGGAGTCGATGCCCACGCAGATCACGCTGGAGTCGTTGCCGACGCAGGCCGATGGCATGCCGGTTCTAGGCATCGCCGAGGACACGTTGGAGCCGATCGGGTTCGAGGCCACGGGCACTTTCATCGTGGCGGGCGGACCGCAAAGTGGGCGATCCACCGCGTTGGCGGCGATGTGTCTGTCGTTGCGTCGTTGGGACCCGACTCTGACGATGGTGTACCTCGGCAACCGACGATCGGCCCTGCCCTCGCTCTTCGAGTGGGATCACTGTGCCACCAACCCAACCGACGTCGCTGAGCTCGCGCGAGAGCTCGCGGGGCGCATCGCAGACGTGGAGCACGATTCGTACGTCATCGTGGTGGAAGCGCTGTCCGAGCAGGCGACAGCCCCTTCGGACTCGGCTCTCCTGGAACTGTTCAAGGCCGTGAAGCGCACCGACCACATGCTCATCGTCGAATCCGAGACGAGCACCTGGGGTAGCGCGATGGGTCTGTACTCGGAACTCAAGGCGGGGCGTCGCGGCATCGTCTTGCAGCCCGAGTTCCATGAGGGGGACACGATCCTTAAAACCTCATTCCCGCGCGCCCACCGGCGCGAGTTCCCACCGGGGCGTGGCAACGCGGTGCTGCGCGGAAAGGTGGTGCGAGTGCAGATGCCTCTCGTATGACCTCAGCTGGTGGGGACTCCTCCCCATCGCCTATTCAGTCTCGGATTCCTAGTGTTCAACTATCGCCCCCGAAAGTCGGCGGCACCCAACACAGAAGGCAGTGAACGACATGGCAAACCTCAATGTGACCTACGAAGACCTCACCCGCGTCGCGAGCCAGATCGACAACGGTCGCGACACCCTCCTGCAGCAGTTGCAGGACCTGGGCAAGGCAGTCGATGACCTGATCGCCGCCGGCTTCCAGACTGATGCGGCCTCGCACGCCTACAACGAGCAGTTCGACACGTACACGACCAACACCAACACGGCGATCGAGGCTCTGACGGGGTTCGCCGAGTTCTTGCGCTCGGCCGCCTCGGCGATGCAAGACACCGACACCAGCCTCGCCAACGCGATCCGCGGCCAGGCCTGAGCTCCGCTTCGTTCGACTAGGAGTTCTCGATGAGTGGCGCTGACCTCAAACTCAATCTCGAAGAGCTACATGCGTTGTATGCCGATCTTGTCAACGTGAGCTGCGCCTTCTCCGAGATCGACTCGGTGGCCGACGGTTTGACGGATGCGGTCGGCCACCGCGGGTTGGGAGGTCGAGTGCACGAGTTCTCCGCCAATTGGGACGACAGGCGCAAGACGATCGTGGCGGCTACAGATTCTCTGTGGCTGGCGGCAAAGTCGATCAGCAGCGACTTCAAGGATTTGGACCAACAGATGGCCTCGGCATTCCGGGCAAAGGACTAGAGATGTTTGAGTTGACTCCGTTGCCGGGCGACCCGCAGTTGGTCGCGAGTGAAGCGCAGCGCATGCTGAAGTTTGCGGACCGAATGCAGGAAGCCGCCGCGACATTGCGCAAACTGACCAACACTCAGGAGTATCGCAGCGACGCTGTGGAAGCGCTGCGCAACAATGCTGCGGATCTGGCCTTGGTCATGGAGAAGTCGAGGGATCGGTACCACGAGACCGGGTCGGCGCTCGCGACGTACGCGACTTCACTCAATCACGCACAGCAGCGTGCCAGCCAGGCGATCGGGGCACGAGGCGCTACCGACGTCGTCGGGGCTGCCCGAGATGTCGCCGAGGCCAAGGCGACCACCTTGAACCCACTGCTCTCGCCTGAGGAACGAGCCGAAGCCAACGCGGCGCTGCATAGATCAAAGGCCAGGCTCGGGGAGCAGCAGGGTGCCTACGACCGGGCTAATGGCGAGTATGCCGCAGCGCAGGCCGAGGTTGAGGAAGCCGCCCGCAAGGCGATGTCACGGATCAAGATGGCTAATGATCGGGGCATCAAGGACAGCTTCATGGACAACTTCAAGGGCTTCAAGGAGAAGTACCTCCAGCCCGCGCTTGAAGCCATCACCAAGGTGCTGTCGGTGGTGGGAGACATCCTGACGGTCGTTGGCATCGTGGTCGCGCTTGTCCCCGGACTTCAAGCCATTGGTCTTGTGGTCGCTGGTGTGGGCACGGCCGTCAAGCTCCTCTCTATCGTCACAACTATTACGAAGTTACTGATTGGTGATATTTCGCTAGGTGAGGCGGTAGCAGCAGCCGTATTTCTTGTTATCGGGGCTGTCATCAAGTTCTTGCGCAAGAAGCCCAAAGCATTCTTGAGCGGAATGAACGCTAGAGACGCCTATCGGTACTCGAAGCCGGATTTTGTGAATGGGCACATTTTGTGGAAAGAGGGAGGCAAGGGATTTGGGCTTTATGTAGTCGATGAGCTGAACTGAAATTCCATCCGCTTGGATCAAAGGTCAGGTCGACAGCATGATTGACCCTGAAACAGTGTGGTCGACAGACGACGCCGTGACCCACGACGTGGACCCGGTGGGCACCGACTACTCGGACGTCAACGTTGACTCGATCGTCGAGAAGCACTTCCAGGGCGCTTCTGGACAACCCATCGGAGCCTCTGTGTGCGCGGGAACGTCGGTGGCAGCGTGACGCCTGGAGAGCAGCACTTCCAGTGGACAGCCCCGCAGGGCTGGTACTCACTGCCGCCCGGCAGCGACACGTCGGCTTGGCTCCTCAACGTTCTCGCTGACGGCGCACGGCCCGCCTCGTTCCTGCCTCGGCTGCGTGCCGACCTGGAGCGATTCTTGGCCATGCGCCCGCCCGGGACCGACCGGGTTTATGTGGCGGCCCTCGATCCAGACCCCACGATCGCGGACCGGGTGATCGCGGCGGGTTGGCTCGAACTTGGCCCGCTGATCGACGTGAACGACGCGGCCGAGCGTCTGCGCGAGGCCAAACTTCCCGCCAGATTGCTGGCTCGCGACGTGGACGTACGGGCATCAAAACGCAGCCCGGCAGTCACCTGTCGAGACCTACTGACCGGATCCAGCCCCGAGGAGTCGACGTACGCCAAGCTCTACGAGCGTTGCGCTGCCCTAGTGGTCCACGGGCGGCTCGGGGTCACTCTGCGGGTGGAGCTGAGCACGTCGGATATGGCCGCCTTCGAGGACATCGCCGCCACCTGTCTTGGCCTGGCCGACTCAATGGAGGTGGTCTGATGACCGCAGTGCAGACCCCGACCTTCGTGCTGCCGGGCAAGTGGTGGCGGGTGGATCTGCGTACCCCGGAGACCGTGCGGCAGTCGATCCGCTCCCTGACGAAATCCGCCATGCCGGGGGATCAGTTTGCGCAGGTGCGAGCCGAAATGCTCGCAACGACCGCGAGCGCGGCCGAACAGGCGGCCAACGCAGGAGCGGTCGCCTTCCATCTGGCGCTGGAGATTGTGCCGGGATTGCCGATCCCGCTGACGCTCGCCGTCTATCTGCCAGAAATGCCCATGAGGCTGTCGTCGCTGTCGAGTGGGCTCGCGAGTGCCGAGTCGCTGGGCGAGTTCTTGCGCGCCGACGGTTCAGTCGTCAGCGCCTGGGCCGAGGGCGAGCACCTTGGGGTGGCGCGGGCGATGCGCGTACGAAGCCCCGCAACTGAGGAACTCGGGGCGACCGATGTGCTTCACGTCGACTATTGGTTGGTCTGCGAGGGCAGTAGCGCCACCGCTGTGTTGTCGTTCTCTGCGCCGGTGCTGTGGGAGGTCGCGACGGAGGCGATGCTCTCCCTCATGGATGCCGTGGTGTCCACGGTCACCTGGGAGCCTGATCGACTGGTGAGCGCCGACGAGGTTCTCTAGTGCACTCACGGAGAGGGGGTTGGCCGAAACTCTCGGCCAGCCCCCTCGTCAGGCCCGGAACTACGACCCTGCGGCCCCACCTCCGCCTCAGCCCTTGATCGCGCTGTCTTGAAACAGCGCGACCCTGCGGTCTTCGGCTCCGACGGGACCTCGCTCACGCTCGGCCCCACCTCCGCCTCAGCCCTTGATCGCGCTGATATCAAACTCCAGCTTGACCTTGTCGCTCACCAGCACGCCGCCGGCCTCGAGAGCGGCGTTCCAGGTCAGGCCCCAGTCCTTGCGGTTGATGGTGGTGTCACCCTCGAACCCGGCGCGGTGGTTGCCGAACGGGTCCACGGCGGTGCCGGTCGACTCGAACTCGGTCGTGATCGGCTTGGTGACGTCCTTGATGGTCAGGTCGCCGGTGATCTCCCAGTCGTCACCGTCGCGCGAGACGGAGGTCGAGTTGAAGGTCCAGGTCGGGTAGGTCTCGACGTCGAAGAAGTCGGCCGACTTGAGGTGGCCGTCGCGGTCGCCGTTGCCGGTCGAGATCGAGGAGACGTCGATCGTCGAGCTTGACCCACGAGTCGGCCGGGTTCTCCTCGGAGATGTGGGCGGTGCCCTCGAAGGACTCGAAGTTGCCGCGCACCTTGGTGACCATCGCGTGCCGGGCGGAGAAGCCGAGGCGCGTGTGCGAAGCGTCGATGGTGTAGTCGCCGGTGAGGTTGCTCATGGTGGTGCTCCTTTGGAAGGTAGTTAAAGTTTCTACTACCCATGAACCATGGCACACCGGAGTCCATTCCCGAGAATCGAAAAATCTTTCAGCCGACCGATTTGTGCATGACTATGCACTCGACCGTATAGTTATCCGCATGTCCAAGGTACTCACCTCGCTGCCCGTCGGTGAACGGGTCGGCATCGCATTCTCTGGCGGCCTCGACACCTCCGTGGCGGTCGCCTGGATGCGCGAGAAGGGCGCGATCCCGTGCACCTACACCGCCGACATCGGGCAGTACGACGAGCCCGACATCGAGGGAGTCCCCAGCCGCGCGATGGCGTACGGCGCCGAGATTTCACGCGCCGTCGACTGCAAGGCGGCCCTGGTCGAGGAGGGTCTCGCCGCACTCGCCTGCGGCGCTTTCCACATCCGCAGCGGCGGGCGTCCGTACTTCAACACCACCCCGCTGGGTCGCGCGGTGACCGGCACGCTGCTCGTACGCGCCATGCACGAGGACGGCGTTGACATCTGGGGCGACGGCTCGACCTTCAAGGGCAACGACATCGAACGGTTCTATCGGTACGGCCTGCTCGCGAACCCGTCCTTGCGGATCTACAAGCCTTGGCTAGACGCGGATTTCGTCACCGAACTCGGCGGTCGTCACGAGATGAGCCAATGGCTCACCGACCGCAACCTGCCTTACCGCGACAGCCAGGAGAAGGCGTACTCCACCGACGCCAACATCTGGGGCGCCACCCACGAGGCGAAAACTCTGGAGCACCTCGACGTCTCGCTGGAGACGGTGACGCCGATCATGGGCGTGAAGTATTGGGACGACAGCGTGAAGATCGACGCCGAGGACGTCACCATCCGCTTCCACAAGGGTCGGCCGGTCGCGATCAACGGGAGGACGTACGACGACGCGGTTGCTTTGGTCCACGAGGCCAACACCATCGGCGGTCGCCACGGTCTCGGCATGAGCGACCAGATCGAGAACCGGATCATCGAGGCCAAGAGCCGCGGCATCTACGAGGCCCCGGGCATGGCGCTGCTGCACATCACGTACGAGCGGCTGCTCAACGCGATCCACAACGAGGACACCATCGCGACCTACCACTCGGAGGGCCGTCGTCTCGGTCGGTTGCTCTACGAAGGTCGCTGGCTCGACCCGCAGGCGCTGATGCTGCGCGAGTCGATCGTGCGCTGGGTCGCCTCCCTGGTCACCGGCGAGGTCACGCTGCGGCTGCGGCGCGGCTGGGACTACACGATCGTGTCGACCAGTGGCGAGGGCTTCAGCTATCACCCCGACAAGCTTTCGATGGAGCGTACGGAGGACGCGGCCTTCGGGCCGACCGACCGGATCGGGCAATTGACGATGCGCAACCTCGACATCGCGGACTCGCGCGCGAAGCTTCGAGTCGTACGCCTCCCAGCCACTCAACGAGGGCCAGGTGCTGGTGGAGAACGGCGTACTCCTCGGCGCACTGGAGCGTGGTGGTGCCGACGTGATCGCCGACAACCCGCAGGCCGCGAAGGACGCCGACGACAGCCTGGTTGACCGGGCGAGCTTCGACTTCGGCGCGGACTGATCCGGCCTGGGGCCGAGCCTGTTCGGACGACCGTCCGAAGAAGCCCGTCGATCCGGCCTGGGGCCGAGCCTGTTCGGACGACCGTCCGAAGAAGCCCGTCGATCCGGCCTGGGGGCGAGCCTGTTCGGACGACCGTCCGATCGGTCGCGTTGGTCGCGTTGTATCAAAAGTCACCGCCCATCACCGCTCGATCAGGAGCAAGATGGGTGTCACCAGACCCCGGAGGTGTCCGATGACCGAACGCGAGGAATACGGCGACTACAGCGTCGACGATGACGACCAGCTCCAGCCTGAGGACAGCCTGGATCACCACGGCGTACGTGATGTGCTGGACGAGGGGATCATCCCGCCTGATCGTTGGTCGGTAGCGGAGGGGTACGGCAACACACCCGCCGAGGAACGCGCGGGCGAAACGCTCGACATGCGGCTCAAGCAGGAGGAGCCCGAGTGGGACCCCGACGCCGACGACTGGAGTGAGGACGAACTCGACGACGATCAGGTCGGGGATCAACGCTCGGGTCGGCTGGTCGCCAGCGACGACTCCGATGACAGGTTCGTCAACGACGTGGGCATCGATGGCGCGGGAGCGTCGGCCGAGGAGGCCGCGATGCACGTGATCGAGGACTTCTGACGGGCGTGGTTTCGAGACGGGCTTCGCCCTCCTCAACCACCGGTGCGGCTGGCCTCCTCAACCGCCGGTGCGTGGTTTCGAGACGGGCTGCGCCCTCCTCAACCACCGGTGCGGCTGGCCTCCTCAACCGCCGGTGCGTGGTTTCGAGACGGGCTGCGCCCTCCTCAACCACCGGCGAGGCTGTCCTCCTCAACCACCGGTGGGGCTGAGCCGCTCAACCACCGGTAGGGCAGTAGGTTGCAGGCGATGCGCCCGCCGTACGCCCTCCTCGCCGCGACCACGCTGCTGCTCGCTACCGCGGGCTGCGACGTGCTCAAGAACGAACCCGACCTGCCCTCACCCGAACCGGCCGCGCTCGCGCTGGCGGCCGGGCTGGCGGACGGCGATCTGAGCAGCCTCGAGTGGGACTCGACCGAGGCAGATCCCACCCAGCAGTTGGGCACCACCGTGGAGCACATGGACGGCGTCGCGCGCACCGTGACCGCCGAGGTGGGTACACCGGTCGAAGAGCAGGACAAGGCGACCGCCCCCGTCACGTTGAGGTGGTCGTGGGACTTGGGCAACCGCGAGTGGACGTACGACACCACGACCGACCTGGTGCTCAGAAACCAGACCTGGCAGGCGTCCTGGAGCCGCGAACTCGTTGAGCCGTCGCTCAGCGAGAGCGAAGTCCTCGACCGGCAGACCATCGCCGCCCAGCGCGGCCCGATCACCGGGCAGCGCGATGTGCCCCTGGTGACGCTGCGGCCGGTCGTACGCGTGGGGGTCGATCGCTCGATGGTCCCCTTTGAGTCCGCTGCGGACTCAGCGCGGAAACTGGCCGAATTGGTCGGCATCAAGCCCAGGCCGTACGTCAAGGCGGTGCGGACGGCAGGTGACAAGGCGTTCGTCGAGGCGATCGTCTATCGCGCCGACGATGTTCCCACCCAGGTCAGGGGAGTGGGTGACATTCGCGGAGCCCGCACGATCCGGGCCGACGCAGTGCTCGGCCCCACCGCCGATTTCGCGCGGCCGATTCTCGGGCGCGTCGGGCCGGTGACGGCCGAGATGATCGCCGAGGAGCCGGGGCGTTGGAGCGTCGGGGATGTCGCGGGGATCTCGGGACTCTCGGCGCGCTACGACGAACAGTTGGCCGGCTCCGACGGGGTCACGGTCGACGCGGTCACCACGGACAGCGACCGGCGTGAGGTGTTCCGGGTGGATGCCCAGGATGGGGCGGCTCTCAAGACCTCGCTCGACGAGAACATGCAGTTCGCCGCCGAGAGTGCCCTTGCCGACCTCGAACCCGCCGCCGCGCTGGTCGCGATCCGGCCCTCCGACGGGGCCGTCCTCGCCGCCGCCAGCGGGCCGGGCGCCAACGGCGTGAACATCGCGACGTACGGCCAAGCCGCCCCCGGCTCGACCTTCAAGATCGTGTCGTCCCTGGCGTTGCTGCGAGCCGGGATCACGCCCGACGACAGCCTGGAGTGCTCGCCGACCACCGTCGTCGACGGCAAGACGTTCGGCAACTATTCGGACTATCCGAGCGCTTTCCTGGGGCGGATTCCCCTGCGTACGGCCCTCGCGCAGTCGTGCAACACCGCCTTCCTCAATGCCCGCGGATCGCTGGGCAAGTCCGACCTCGAAGCAGCCGCCGCCTCCCTCGGCTTCGGCATCGACCACGACCTCGGTGCCCCGGCGTACTTCGGCCAGATTCCCACGCCTGAGAGCAAGACCGAGGCGGCTGCCGACCTGATCGGGCAGGGGGCGGTGCTGGCCTCGCCGATGGCAATGGCGACCGTGCTGGCCAGTGTTGTCGCCGGCAAGACCGTGGTGCCCCAGATCGTCACCACCGTGCCGGTGGAGGTGCCCGAGGAGACGACGCCGCTGACATCCAAAGAGGCGGGAACCCTGAGAGAGATGTTGCGCGGCGTCGTCACCGACGGCAGCGGCTCAGGTTTCCTCGATGTCCCCGGGAAACCCGTGATCGCCAAGACCGGCACGGCCGAGTTCGACCGAGAAGGCAAGCGCCTGACCCACGCCTGGATGGTGGCGGCTCAGGGTGATCTCGCGGTTGCCGTGTTCGTCGACGAGGGCGCGTCAGGATCGCGTACGGCCGGACCGGTGCTGGAGGAGTTCCTCCGGTCGAGGTGAGTCGGTCAGCACGGCTTCAGGTGCGAGATCGTGGTCGCGCCGCCCTCGGACACCAAGGACATGGACCACTTCCCGCGCTGGATCCCCCCTGACCTGATGGTCAGCGTTGCGGTGCACCTCACGTCGGTGTCGCCTGTCACGTCGTACTGCAATCCGAACGCCTCTCCCGACGACAGTGCGTCGAGACTCAGCTTCGTCTTCCGGGACGTGTTGCAACCGCCGCTTCCCCCGAAGTGCGCGTCGTGCACCGCATAGGAGTCCGTCGCTGAGCACGACGGCGTCTTGCGGCGTACGCAGTTCCAGATGTTGTACGTGCCGACCTCCGCGCCCGAGGGGGTCAGGCTGCTGAAGTGGGTGTCCACCAAGATCGGCCCGGCCAGGTTGTTGCCGTCGTTGGTGATGAGGATCCCCGGGAAAGCCTCAACGACGCAGTCACCAGCGTCTGTGCGTGAGTACGGCAACTGCGTCGACGTGGCTGCCAGACCAGCGCCGATCCGCGCGGACGGGCGTCGTTTCAGGACGCGAAACACGGCGCATGCCTTCGTGCTGAACGCCGACAGGACTCGGTCACGAGCGGGATCACCCATCGAACCTACTGAGAGAGGCGACCCGCCCGAAGGGGTTCAACGAAGTTTTACCCCCGCTTGGTCGAGTATCTCGTGCCCGCGACCCGCGCAAGCGCTCCCCCGATTAGGGGAGCAGCGTTCGCCTTCCGAGACCCCCCATGTGGTGCCAGTGTTCTCGCGTCCCGCGCGTCAATCGGGACGGAGGATGGAGGACTGCTCGCAATGGCCGGAGCACTGACCACGGGCATGATGTTCGGACCCTTCACGATCACTGAACAGATCGGGCGCGGGGGCATGGGCGTGGTGTACGCCGCCCAGCACCGCGAACTCCAACGCGCAGTGGCTTTGAAGTTGCTGGGAAACGACTTCAACGACTCAGCGGAATACCGACGCAGGTTCTTGCGTGAGGCGGTGGCGCTGGGTCGGATCGACAGCCCGCACATCGTCCAGGTCTATGACGCGGGGGAACTCGACGGGCAGTTGTTCATCGCCACCAAGCTCTATCCGAAGGGCGACCTGCGGCAGTGGCTGACAGCGAACGGCCCACTCGCACCGGAACTCGCCATCGCCTTGATGGACCAGGTCGCCAGTGGGTTGCAAGATGCCCACGATGCCGGCGTCGTCCATCGCGACGTCAAACCGTCGAACATCCTGCTCGACGTCAGCCGTACCGGGGAACTGCGTGGCTATCTGTGTGATCTCGGGATCTCCCGGATCGCCGGCACCGAGCACACTCGCACCGTCGGAGTGATCGGCACGCTCGGCTACATGGCTCCGGAGCGCCATCGCGGCGAGGAGGCTACGGAGGCCGGCGACGTGTACGCGCTGGGGTGCGTGCTCTACGCGATGTTGACGGGCAGCGCCCCGTGGACCGGCACAGATGTCCAAGTCGCGCTGGCGCACATCCAAAACCAAGTGCCCGAGTTCGCTGCCGCCGACGAGCAGACTCAGCGGCTTCGCGGCGTCATCCTCAAGGCCATGGCGAAGGACCCCGCCGATCGCCATCACTCCGCGGAGGCGTTCCGGCAAGACCTCAATGCGGCACTCGGGCAGGCGGAGGTGGTCACCGAACCCCACGAGCCGGTCACCAAGACCTACACCAGCGAGTACGACCTGGATGACTGGTCGGCTGCCTTCCGTGCGATCAAGGTGCCGCGCAGCGCGACACCGGCCGGCAACTCGTGGGGCAGTCGCTGGCCCACGGCGACTGACTATGTCTCGGCTATCCAGGCGTACGACCGCCCGCTCCCGCGTGCGGGCACCTTCGCGTCTGCGGCACCGGCCCTGGACATCATGGGCATGCCCGCGTCCGCGACCGGTCAGAACGCGATCGTTTTCGAACTCGAGCACGACTCGGGGCCGGTCGCGCTGCGCTGCTTCACCCACCTGCCTCCCGATGCGGCCAACCGGTATCGCCAGATCGATGAGTTCCTCTCGACCGCACCGTTGCCTCGCGTGGCACCGGTGCGTTGGGTCGACTACGGGCTCGAAGTCTCGGGGGCCCGCTGGCCCGCGGTCTTGATGCCATGGGCGCCGGGACTTCCCCTCAACGACGCGGTAGGCGACGCCGTCGAGGACCCGGCGCGACTGATGGCGTACGCCGACGAATGGCTCGCCGTGGGAGCGAACCTTGCCGCTGAGGGAGCCGCTCACGGTGATCTCCAGTGCGGCAATGTTCTGGTGGATGAGTCAGGCGTCTTCCGCCTTGTCGATCTCGACGGCTTCTATGCACCTGGTGTGACGACCGCTCCGACCGAGACCGGGCATCCCAACTTCCAGCATCCGAAGCGGTCGAAGGCTGACTGGGGACCCGACGTGGATGCGTTCAGCCTGCTCGTCGGCTATCTGTCCTTGCGCGCGCTCGCCGTCGATCCGGGGCTGTGGCGTTTCCACAATGGCGAGAATCTGATCCTTACGCAGGCCGACTTCGAGCAGCCGGCAAACACGGATGTCTGGCGCGCTCTGGCGCAGAGCCCTGATCAGGACGTACGACGTCTCGCGTCCCAACTCGAGGAGTTCTGCGGCGCCAGCAGGCCACCGACGTTGCCGCAGGTCTTGACCGCGATCCACGGTGAACCCCAGACCAGCACGGTGGTGCTGCCGATCTCGGAGCAGCAAGATCACGCGGCGTTCGGCGCAGTGTCTGCCGGCGAGGCGGCGACCGTGCTCGCGCCGGCGCCAGGCAGCAACGGCTCAGCACACTCTGCGCCGCCGGTGAACCCGGAGGCGGACTGGTGGACAGACGCCACGCCCACCGAAGCCACTGCCGCAACCGCGCTGGCGTACTCGATTCCGACTCCCGCCGCTACCCCGGCCGCTGCCGACCAGTGGTGGGACGACGGCGCGGTCGCCGGTTCACCGGGCGCAAGAGAGACAGGGACTCGGGACTACGGGGATGCTGGTCGGCCGGGCAGTGACCCCGCTCGGTTCGGCGCCGGTCAGAGAGTGGTGTGGAGCGCGCCCGTTGTCGGCGCGACCGCCGGCCTCGTGGCCGGACTGGTCGTGTGTGTGCTCCAGGTGCTGGTGTGGGCGATCCTCGGAGGGTCATCGTCGGCGGGCGGCGTCTTTCTCGTGGTGGTCGGCATGGCCCTGGCTGGGGCGCTTGCCGGTGCTGGCGTCGTGATCCGTGGTGACCTTGCGGCCAGCGTACGTCAGGGCGCCGGCGCAGCCGCGTTGTCGATCCCGGTCTCGTTGCTGTCCGCGCTGGTGTTCTACCTGGTGAGCCGGAGTGGGAGTGATACCGACTTCCAACCCGTGGTGGCACCCGCGATGGCCGTGCTGTCGGCGTGGGTTCTCGAGGCCGTCGGCATTGGCGTGGTCGTGGGCCTGTTGCGTCGCAGTGGTCGCGCTGTCGCAGCCGGCGTGATCGGGGGACTCGTCGGTGGAGCGCTGGGAGGTGCCCTGCACGCGGCTGTCCGGCCCTTCATGATCTATTCCAGGTTGGACCAGCGTTATGGGCTGGACATGACGCCGTCGGCCTTTCTCTCGGTGGCGATTTTCCTGGCGTGCGTCGTCATCGGTCTGGCGATCGGCCTCGCCGACCGGGTGACCCGACGGTTCTGGGTCGACCTGATCGAGGGCCCCGGGGCAGGACACGAGGTGGTGGTGGACCGCGAAGTCATCGACCTCGGCGGCGTTGGTGCCCACCGGGTCCGCGTCGAAGGCACTGGGGACATGCCGTGGGCCTATCTGTCGGCCGGTGCAGCAGGCCTCACCCTGAATCCCCAGCGCCCGATCGAGCTGAACGGCGTGACCCGATCGGTGGGCGAGTCGGTCCAGCTTCACGACGGAGACGTGATCCGAGTCGCCGACACCTACCTGCGCATTCGCACCAAGGCAGGTGTGTGATGGGGGTGCTCGTACGAGTCCTGGGTGCCGCTGTCGGTGCTGCGGTTTCGCTCCTGGTCGGGATCGTCGGCGTTGTAGTCCTCGGCAACAGTCCGACCGTCCCAGCGCCGAGGAAACCGGCGCCGTCCGCTGGTCCGGTGACCGTGACGGTGACCGCAGCAGCGCCGACGGCGACCCCCACCGCCACCCCCTCGTTGTTCTTCGGCCCGTTCCGGTCGACGAGCACCGCGACGGACATGACGACGCCGGACGCGGAGCAAGGCGGCCACGCGCCTGTGCCGAGCAAGGAAGCCGGCCAGGCCACGGTCACGAACACCCACGGCGGCGAACCGGCCGCACCAGGAGCACCCCAATGAGCCACGAGCAGCGCATCGACCGAGCCAATCCCGCACTGATCGTGATCCTCGTCGATCAGTCGGACTCGATGAAGATGGGCATCGCGGGGACCAACGACCCGAAAGCCTCCGTGGTGGCCGAGCAACTCAACAGCCTGCTCTATGAACTGGTGCTGCGGTGTGTGAAGACACCGCGCGAGCCACCCCGGCCGTACTTCTTCGTCGAGGTGGTCGGCTATCAAGGGGGATCCGGAACAGAGGCCCGGGTCGGCACTGCCCTGCGGATTCCGCAGCATCCGACCGGCCCGTACTCCACGACGGTGTTGGCGCAATCCCCGCTGCGCATCGGCAAACAGCGCAATGCCAGCACCGGCGCGATGGTGAATATGCCGGTCTGGATCGAACCCAAGCACGGCGGCGGCACACCGATGTGTGCGGCACTCGACTATGCGGGTCGCGTGTGCCATACCTGGGTCACTCAGCATCCGACCGCGTTCCCCCCGATCGTGATCAACCTCAGCGACGGGCAGCCCACGGACGGCGATCCAGGCGTGTGGGCTGATCGGTTGCGAAGCCTGCGGACGACGGATGGAGAAGTGCTCTTCTTCAACGTCCACATCTCTCAGTTCCAACACCGGCCGGTGGTGTTCCCTTCGACGACGGACGATCTGGAGACCGTGAATGCGCACAGGCTCTTCTCGATGAGTTCGCAGTTGCCCCCCAAGATGGTGGATGCGGCGCGTGCTCATGGCCTTGCGGTGCAGCCAGGATCGCGAGGTTTCGCCTATAACGCGGACCTGAAGTCGCTGGCTCAGTTCCTCAACGTTGGCACCAGCATCGGACGTATCGGATGAACCCGGCCGCAAGTCGTCGCACCAGTGTCGGGTGGGTCGCTTCCCTGACGATCTGGCTGCTCCTGCTGCTCGGTGCCGCCAACCTCAGCGACGCGGTACAGCGCCACCCCTGGGCCTTCCTGGTGCTCTCGATGGTTGGGGCCGGTGCCGGAGCCTTGTTGGCCGGCACGCTGGTGCGGGCGCCCGGCCGCCCCGCGTCGGTCAGGAGTCTCGCTCGTGCAGAGGTGACGCAGAGTGCGCAGGTCCCGATAGCGGCACGGCCACCACGGGTCGATCGGCAGCCGGCCCCGTCGCCGTACGAGCCGCAGCCCGAAGCACGCGGGGCGTGGCGCTTCACCGTGGCCAAGGAAGGCTCGGCGCCTGACGAAAACGACGACGCGGCCGCGATCGACAGGGCGGGGCGTTGGGCGGCGGTCAGCGACGGCGCGTCCAGTTCGTTCCGGGCAGGTGAGTGGTCTCGACACCTGTGCGACAGTTTCGTAGCCGCGCCGCCACCTGCTGACAACACAGCGGTGGAGGCGTGGCTCGGTCGGGTCGTCGCCTCTTTTCCCGAGGCCGAGAACGTGGAGGGCTGGTGGGGTGATTCTGCCAACGGGCTCGAATCCCACGCGACATTCGTGGGTGTCACGCTCATGGAGTCCGAGTCAGGCCCACGTTGGCGTGCGGTGGCGGTGGGCGATTCGATCGTCGTGCACCTGCGGCCCGGGGTCGGCGCCCTCGAACTGTTGACCAGTTTCCCGATCGCCGCCAGCGGAGGCTTCGAGTTCGCCCCCGAACTGCTGCGGAGCGGGGCGCAGGACCCGCCGCCCCTGCGCTCCATCGAGGGGCGCATGCGTTCAGGTGATTGCTGGTTGCTGATGAGTGACGAACTCGGTCACTGGGCACTCGCTGCCCACGAGGCCGGCGCTCCCGTGTGGCAGCTGCTGTTGAGTCGAGACGGGGCGGCGATCACCGAGCGGATCGGCGAAGCTCGTCGCGCCGGCACGATCCAGAATGACGACATGACCCTCGTGGTCTTGTGGGCGCCGACGCCGCCACCTCCAGCAGGTGACGGCGAGACCACGGTGATCAGACCGCTGCCCATCGGCTAGTCGACTCCAGACTCACCCCACCCGCGGCGCGACCCCCTTGGCGAGTTCCTCGGGCATCGGCTCATAGTGCGCGAACGACCGCGTGAACGTCCCCGCGCCGTGCGTGGAGGAACGTAGGTCGATCGCATACCGCACCAGTTCGGTCTGTGGCACTTCTGCCTTGATCTCGGTCAGATCGGTCCCCAGGTTGTCCGTGCCGAGCAGACGCCCTCGGCGCGCCGACAGGTCGCTCATCACGTGACCGACCAGGTCGTCGGGCACCAGCACGGACACGGTGTCGTACGGCTCCAGCAACGTCACCGAGGTGGCCGCCGCGGCCTCGCGCAGCGCCAACGCCCCGGCCGTCTGGAAGGCCATGTCGGAGGAGTCGACCGCATGCGCCTTGCCGTCGGTCAGCGTGACGCGCAGGTCCACCACCGGATACCCGGCCCGGACTCCGCGCGCCATCTGGGCGACGATCCCCTTCTCGACCGACGGGATGTAGTTGCGCGGGACCGCGCCACCGACGACCTTGTCGACGAACTCGAAGCCGGACCCCGCGGGCAACGGCTCCACCGTCACGTCGCACACGGCGAACTGGCCGTGCCCGCCCGACTGCTTGACGTGCCGTCCGTGCCCGGACGCAGGCGACGCGAAGGTCTCGCGCAACGACACCAGATAGGGCTCCTGGTCGACCGACACGCCATAGCGGGTCGACAGGCGTTCCAACGTGACGTCGAGGTGGGATTCGCCCAGCGACCACAGCACGATCTGGTGGGTCTCGGCGTTGTGCTCGATCCGCAGCGACGGGTCTTCGGCCACGACCCGGGACAACGCCGTCGACATCTTGTCCTCGTCCGCCTTCGACCGCGCCACGATCGCCGTCGGCAGCAGCGCCTCGGGCATCGTCCAGGGCTTGAGTACGACCGGCTGCTCCGGCGACGACAACGTGTCGCCGGTCTCTGCCACGGTGAGTCGCGCGATCGAGCAGAGGTCGCCCGCGACCACGGATTCGGCCGGCTCCTGGTGGCGACCGAACGGGTACGACAGCGCGCCGATGCGGGTGTCCTCGTCGTGATCGGCCTGTGCGTGGGTCCCGAAGAAGGACGAGAAGTGTCCGCTGACATGCAGTGTCGAATCCGCGGTCAGCGTGCCCGAGAAGACGCGCACCAAGGAGATCCGGCCGACGTACGGATCGCTGGTCGTCTTGACGACCTCCGCCACCAGTGGCCCGGCCGGATCACATGCCAAGGCCGGACCAGCCGCGCCCGACGGCGTGAAGGCCGCCGGCATCGGATGTGCGGCCGGATGCGGGAACGCGCGTACGACCAGGTCGAGCAACTCGGTCGTGCCCACACCCGTCATCGAGCAGACCGGGATGACCGGGTGGAACGTGGCGCGCGCGACGGCCGTCTCCAGGTCGCTCAGCAGCACCTTCTCGTCGATCTCCTCGCCACCGAGATAGCGATCCATGAGCGTCTCGTCGGCCGACTCCTCGATCACGCCTTCGATGAATTGCCCCCGCAGATCCTCGTCGTCACCAGGAGAGAGCAGATTGGCCAAGGCCGTGACCTCGTCACCGTCGCGTACTGGGACGTGCGATGGCAGCACCTTGTCGCCGAAGGCGTCCTGTGCCTCCAGCAGCACGGTGTCGTAGTCCGCTCGCTGCTGGTCGAGTTTGGTGATCACGACGGCACGCGGCATGGACACGTCGGCGCATTCGCGCCAGATGGCCCGGGTCGCCGCGTCGACCTGCTCGTTTGCGGCGATCACGAACAGGGCGCAGTCCGCGGCCCGCAGCCCGGCGCGAAGTTCACCGACGAAGTCGGCGTAGCCGGGGGTGTCGAGGAAGTTGATCTTGACGCCCTGGTGCACGACCGGCGCGACCGCGACCGACAGCGACCTCTGGTGGGCGTGTTCGGCGTCCTCGAAGTCGCACACGGTCGTGCCGTCAAGCACCGAACCGGCCCGGGGAAGCGCACCCGCGGAGACCAGGAGGGTCTCGATGAGGGTGGTCTTTCCCGAACCGGCCGGTCCGACGAGCACCACGTTGCGGATCTGATCGGGGGAGGAGACCGACAGGTCCTGGCCGGGTTGTCTGCGCTGTGCACTCTTGTCTGCCATGGCTCCCAAACTTCTCCTCGGGAGTGGCGAAAGCAAGAGGTACGCGTGTCTGTTGCGCAACATCGCCGGCAGCCGGAGGGGCAGCGGCAGACGCAGCCGGAGACGGGCGTGGCAGGCCCTCGATGCATGGGGTCAGCAAGGGCCCGCCACTGGCGTCAGGGTTCACCCCCCGACGGGGCAACTGTGGCACCGTTGCGGCTCTGCGTCAGGCGATTGGGACAAGTTTTCCTGTTCGAGAATTCGCGCCGCGGGGATCGGGATGCGCGTGGGTGTCAGGTGGTGACACAGTGGCCCTATGACGCTGGATGTACGACGCGACCTGTTCATCAACGGCCACTGGCGCGAGGCCGAATCAGGTGCCCGGTTCAAGGTCTATGACCCCGCCGATGGCAGCGTGCTCGCGGAGGTCTCCGATGGCGACGAGGGCGACGCCCTCGATGCGCTGGACGCCGCGGTCGCGGTGCAGGACGACTGGCGTCGTACGGCTCCTCGCGAGCGCAGCGAGATCCTGCGCCGGGCCTTCGAGTTGTTGCAGCGCGACGCCGACGACTACGCCGAGCTGATGAGCCTGGAGATGGGCAAGCCGGTCGCCGAGGCGAAGGGCGAGGTCGCGTACGCCGCAGAGTTCTTCCGCTGGTTCGCCGAGGAGGCCGTACGCATCTCCGGCACCTGGATGCACAACCCGGCCGGTGGCACCCGGTTGCTGACGATGAAGAAGCCCGTCGGCCCGTGTCTCTTCCTGCTGCCGTGGAACTTCCCGCTCGCGATGGGCACGCGCAAGATCGGCCCGGCCGTCGCCGCGGGATGCACGATGGTGGTCAAGCCCGCCGAGCTCACCCCCCTGACGACGCTGAAGCTGGCCGAGACGATGACCGAGGCGGGGCTGCCCCCGGGCGTACTCAACGTCGTGACCACTCACAACTCCGGTGCGCTCAGCAAGACGCTGATGGCCGACAGCCGCCTGCGCAAGGTGAGCTTCACCGGCTCCACGCCGGTGGGCAAGCTGCTCGTCGCGCAATCGGCCGGTGAGTTGCAGCGGATGAGCATGGAGCTTGGCGGCAACGCGCCGTTCCTGGTCTTCGAGGATGCCGACGTCGACGCGGCCGTCGAAGGCGCGATGCTGGCCAAGATGCGCAACATGGGCGAGGCGTGTACGGCCGCCAACCGGTTCCTGGCCCACGAGTCGGTGGCGTCCGAGTTCGCCGAGAAGTTGGCGGCCAAGATGGGTGCCCTCAAGGTCGGGCGTGGCCAAGACGAGGGTGTCCAGGTCGGTCCGCTGATCGACTCTCGCGCGGTCGAGTCGGTCTCGCAACTGGTCACCGACGCCATCCATGACGGCGCCCGCGTGGTGACCGGTGGTGGCGTACCCGATGACGAGTCCCTCAAGAACGGCAGTTTCTACGCGCCGACGGTCCTGGTGGGTGTGCCGGCAGAGGCCGAGATCAACAAGGAGGAGATCTTCGGTCCGGTCGCGCCGATCACCACTTTCACCGACGAGGCCGAGGCCGTACGCCGCGCCAACGACACCGAGTACGGCCTGGTCGCCTATGTCTTCACCCGTGACATGACGCGCACGATCCGGCTGTCGGAGGAGTTGCAGTTCGGCATGGTCGGCATCAACACCGGCATCGTCTCCAACGCAGCGGCGCCGTTCGGTGGAGTCAAGCACAGCGGTTTCGGTCGCGAGGGCGGCTTCGAGGGGATCGAGGAATACCTCGACACGACGTACGTCGCGCTGCCGGTGTAGTTCGCTGCCGGTGTAGTTCGCGGGCAGAGGGTCCGCCAGCCGAGCGCGGTGCACGCATAAGGTGAGCCGGTGAGTGACACCC
>JBAOIH010000009.1 GCA_037045645.1 Nocardioides sp. | reverse complement strand
CCGGTCGAACGCATCGACTCAGAATGGGTACCATTTGCATACTTATGAACTGAGCACCACATTTCCTTGCCAGAGCCATAACTATGCATAACTATGGTTCGGGATGCTGTCCGTGGGTCTGACGGCCCAGGGTCGCGACTACGCAGCCACGCCCGCACGGGGGGCTTCAACCAGCGACCTCGACCCACTCGAGTTCGATCGATTCCGCAAGATGGCAGCAGCTGGCAAGGGCGACCGCACGCTCGCGGAACTCAGCAACCAAGAGTTGCTGCGAAGCCTTCGCCTCATCCTCCCTGAGCACGACAACGCACTCACGATCGGTGCCATTCTGTTGTTCGGCACAGAAGATGCCCTCGGGCGGTACGTCCCGACGGCCGAGGCCGTCTTCCAAGAGCTTCGTCGCGACAGTGTCACCACCAACGAGACCATCCGACAACCCCTGTTCCGAGCAGCTGAAAGGCTGTTCGAACTCATCATGGTCCGCAACTCAGAACAGGAACTGATGATCGGGCTACACAGAGTGGGTGTGCCTCGAGTCCCTGAAGGGACGATCCGCGAGTCGATCGCGAACGCCCTCGTTCACCGTGACTACTCGGAGGTTGGACCCATCTCCGTTCAGCTGCGCGAGAACACCTTCCGCGTTGCAAGCCCTGGCGGGTTCCCGGCTGGAATCACACTGAAGAACTTCCTGGACGATTCAAAGCCCCGAAGTCCCATCTTGGCCGAGGCGTTCAAGCGCGCGGGGATCGTCGACCGTGCAGGTCGCGGGATCCGCGAAATGTACGTCCAACTGCTGCGCACTGGCCGGAGTGGTCCTGACTACTCAAAGTCGAACGCCAACTCCGTCATAGTCCAGATCAGCACCAGCGATGCGGATCTGGATATGGTGCGGTTCGTCTTGGATTACGAGGGCGCAGACGGTCGCACGCTTCTGCTTCCACAGCTGCAAGTCCTCCATGAACTCAAGGCCATGGGACCTCAAACCACGGGCGAGCTCGTCGAAGCACTCCACGACACCGAATCTGCTGTCCGAACGCACATCGCACGGCTAGTCGAGATGGGCCTCGTCGAGTCGCGTGGCCCGGGGCGCAACAGACGACACCACCTGACGGCAGCCTTCTACCGTGTCGCGCAGTCCAGCGAGTACGTACGCCTTCAGGACACAGACCCGATCCAACAAGAGCACATGATCATGGCGTACGTGGACCAGTTCGGGAGTATCACCAGAGGGAAAGCTGCGGAGTTGTGTCACCTCAGCCCGGGGCAAGCACGCGTGGTTCTGAAACGACTAACCGAGGCACGCCAGCTGGAGCTCCGTGGAGAGAAGCGTGGGGCTCACTACGTCCGGCCAACGTGAGGTCAGACTGCGTCCTATGGAGATCGGGCTGGCTCTGCCGCAGATGGCTTCGGACTACGCGCCACACACGACCGTGGAGTGGGCTCGCGCGGCCGACGCGGGACCGTTCTCGAGTGTGTCGCTCGGGGAACGAGTGACCTTCGGCAACCCCGAGATGGTAGCCAGCCTGGGCGCGTGCGCGGCAGTGACCCAGCGCGTACGCATCTTCGCCAACCTGTGGGTGCTCCCGCAGCACCCGACGGCGATGGTGGCTCAGCAGATCGGGACCCTGGATCAGCTTCTCAAACGGCCGGCTCGACGTGGCGGTCGGGGTAGGTGGCCGGGAGGACGACTACCGCGCGCTCGGGTCGTCGTACGTGGGGCGCCATCAGCGACTCGAAGACCAGGTGGCCGAGTTGCGTGCGCTGCTGCGTGGGGAGCCGCCGTTCCCCGGCGCTGATCCGGTGGGTCCGTCGTGTGTGCAGCCCGGCGGGCCGCGCGTGCTGGCGGGCGCGATGGGACCGAAGGCGATGGCCCGCGCGGCGCGGTGGGCCGATGGGATCAGTGGCTTCTCGATCGCCGGGGATGCTCGCGAGATGGCGGCTGCCTCGGCCTTGGCGGATCAGTGCTGGGCTGAAGCGGGGCGTACGGCTGCTCCCCGCAAGGTCACCGGCTGTTTCGTCGCACTCGGGGTGCCGGATGCGGGAGCCGTGTTGGCGGCTTTCACCGAGCGCTATCTGGGGTTCTTGGGTGCTGAACTGGCCTCGTTGATGGCGGCGACCGCGCGGGTGTCGTCGGAGTCGGCGCTCGTCGCAGCGCTGGAGTCGGCCGCTGCGGCGGGGTATGACGAGTTCATCCTGGTGCCCGCCACCGCCGCGTCGGGGTGTCACGAGGCGCTCGCGGAGTTGGTGGGTCGCGCGGGTGATCTCGGGCCGAAGTCGCGCTGATGCTGGCATCTCTCCGGGGCGCCGGTCGGGGTGATATGCCGCTTGTGCAACATGCCGATCTGCTGTGCCGCTGCGGTCTCGTCGGGCTCACCCCGCTTGCGCGGGGAGCACACCCGGGCGCGCTTGCCTTCGCGACCGCCAGAAGGACTCACCCCCGCTTGCGCTGGGAGCACAGGGTTTCGGACCAGCGCAGGGTGGGGTCGAGGGACTCACCCCCGCTTGCGCGGGGAGCACCCGAGCGCTTCCCGTTTTGTCGGCGAGATCTGGGACTCACCCTCGCTTGCGCGGGGAGCACAGCAGCAGATACATCGGCGGCTCGTCACCGTCGACACTCACCCCCGCTTGCGCGGGGAGCACCTCACCCTCTGCCGCGACGGCGTCCTCACCAAGGACTCACCCCCGCTTGCGCGGGGAGCACCTTGATCGCGGCGACCGCGGCGTCGATCCGCAGGACTCACCCCCGCTTGCGCGGGGAGCACTGCCCGAGTACGGGATCCCCGACCCCCTCCTCGGACTCACCCCCCTTGCGCGGGGAGCACGTCGCGAGGGGCTCGACGGCCAGGAGGCCGCGGGACTCACCCCCGCTTGCGCGGGGAGCACCCCGCGCTCGACGGTTGGACAACCTGCTGTCTGGACTCACCCCCGCTTGCGCGGGGAGCACGGACGCCGGGGTCGCCGCACGTAAGCACTTTCGGACTCACCCCCGCTTGCGCGGGGAGCACTCGTGGGCCGCGAGGAGACCACTCACGACCAGGGACTCACCCCCGCTTGCGCGGGGAGCACATCAGGAACCCCGCTAGGGGTTTGAGGGCGTTGGACTCACCCCCGCTTGCGCGGGGAGCACGGGGTGCCGTCGATGGTGGCGGTGATCAGGCTGGACTCACCCCCGCTTGCGCGGGGAGCACACGACGTGCTCGGCGACAATCGGACGCGACCCGGACTCACCCCCGCTTGCGCGGGGAGCACGAAGCCGACGATGCGGATTCCTGCTGCGAGGTGGACTCACCCCCGCTTGCGCGGGGAGCACGCCGCGCCGGTCGCGTCACGCCAGGCGGCGCCGGACTCACCCCCGCTTGCGCGGGGAGCACAACCCCAGCACGATCATGACCACCCCCCACGCGGACTCACCCCCGCTTGCGCGGGGAGCACCTCGTCGGCATCCACCCACGCTGGATCGGGATGGACTCACCCCCGCTTGCGCGGGGAGCACAGGTGCGTGCAAGTTAGTGGTGCGAGTGAGTGGGACTCACCCCCGCTTGCGCGGGGAGCACCCCGACAGGAGATCGAGCGCAGCCCCTTCACCGGACCCACCCCCCCTTGCGCGGGGAGCACGCCCCCAACTACCTCCTCCCCACCGCGGAAACGGACTCACCCCCGCTTGCGCGGGGAGCACGAGTCTGGGTCGCTCGACGACTACGCCGAGTCGGACTCACCCCCGCTTGCGCGGGGAGCACGACGTGGTGGAGATCGTGGCGCGCGGCGCTGCGGACTCACCCCCGCTTGCGCGGGGAGCACGCCTGCTTGATCTCCTGACGCAGCGTCACCATGGACTCACCCCCGCTTGCGCGGGGAGCACAAGCGCTGGCGCCGGGAACCGACCTGACCGTGGGACTCACCCCCGCTTGCGCGGGGAGCACGCCCCGAACTTGGACGACCGCAGTCGCAGCTCGGACTCACCCCCGCTTGCGCGGGGAGCACTCAACCAAGCGCGGCGAGTGCACTCCTGACCTGGACTCACCCCCGCTTGCGCGGGGAGCACGACTCGGCTGTGCCGGCGGCGTAGATCACGCCGGACTCACCCCCGCTTGCGCGGGGAGCACTGCTCGAAGCCGATGACGCGCGGGCGTCGGAGGGACTCACCCCCGCTTGCGCGGGGAGCACCAGATCCATTCGCACGTCAGTCGAACTCCGAGGGACTCACCCCCGCTTGCGCGGGGAGCACTTGCGCGCGTCCTGTCCGGTCTCGTCTCGCACGGACTCACCCCCGCTTGCGCGGGGAGCACTGCGACCACGTGATCCCGAACGACGACCACGCGGACTCACCCCCGCTTGCGCGGGGAGCACGCCGCGGCGCGGGCTTTGCGCTCGCTGGCCAGGGACTCACCCCCGCTTGCGCGGGGAGCACTCGTGGTCACACGACGCGAGCGCCAGGGTCATGGACTCACCCCCGCTTGCGCGGGGAGCACACCGACGACGCCGAGCACGTCGCCCGCGGCGGGGACTCACCCCCGCTTGCGCGGGGAGCACCGAAGCCCTGCTCCCGGGCACCGAACATGATCGGACTCACCCCGCTTGCGCGGGGAGCACGCTCATGCGAGCACCTGAATCGCCATCGACGCGGACTCACCCCCGCTTGCGCGGGGAGCACGTGTTGCGCACGATGTGGGCGACCCCGAGTTGGGACTCACCCCCGCTTGCGCGGGGAGCACGACTGGTAGTCGGTGTCTTGGACGATGTCGCCGGACTCACCCCCGCTTGCGCGGGGAGCACTGGACCGTGCTCTGGGACAACCCCGGCGGCGAGGACTCACCCCCGCTTGCGCGGGGAGCACAGCGACACCCAGCCGTAGAGGGTGGGCTTGCCGGACTCACCCCCGCTTGCGCGGGGAGCACGCCAGGGTGGTCGGGGTTAGGTCGGCGGGCGAGGACTCACCCCCGCTTGCGCGGGGAGCACATGACGGCATTGGCCGCGCAGGCATCGGCGGGGGACTCACCCCCGCTTGCGCGGGGAGCACGCCCACTGCCCGAAACCTGCGACGACGGACGTGGACTCACCCCCGCTTGCGCGGGGAGCACGGTAGGTGGATCACGACGTCGACGGCGTCGTGGGACTCACCCCCGCTTGCGCGGGGAGCACACCCGGTCGGTGCCCGCGGTGACGCCTTGGCAGGACTCACCCCCGCTTGCGCGGGGAGCACCCTGCCCGGATCAAGTCCACGGCCCCGAAGACGGACTCACCCCCGCTTGCGCGGGGAGCACTTCTTCGCCGTAGGGGACGGCGAGGCCGACGAGGACTCACCCCCGCTTGCGCGGGGAGCACCGCCCGCTTGGCACGCGCAACAATGCTTGCGAGGACTCACCCCCGCTTGCGCGGGGAGCACCCCCCCTACGTCAAGGGCCCGCCGGGGACCGAGGACTCACCCCCGCTTGCGCGGGGAGCACCCCCCCTACGTCAAGGGCCCGCCGGGGACCGAGGACTCACCCCCGCTTGCGCGGGGAGCACCCGACACCGATCACCACGGCGCTCGGGGACGGGGACTCACCCCCGCTTGCGCGGGGAGCACAGTTAGCCAAATCAATGGAGTAACTGATCCGGAGACTCACCCCCGCTTGCGCGGGGAGCACGACGACTGAGAATGTCGGCCTTCGCGCCTACGGGACTCACCCCCGCTTGCGCGGGGAGCACAGACACACTCGGCGCCCATGGCGGCCGGGGGAGGACTCACCCCCGCTTGCGCGGGGAGCACTCCGGCTCAGGGAGCGTGCTCGGCGCGTAGCGGGACTCACCCCCGCTTGCGCGGGGAGCACCCAGCCGCATCCAGTGCAGCCGTCACCGTCAGGGACTCACCCCCGCTTGCGCGGGGAGCACCGCGCGATGCGCTGCCGGATGAGCGGCAGGTAGGACTCACCCCCGCTTGCGCGGGGAGCACGGGACACGAGCACGCCGGGGCGGGTGCCGTACGGACTCACCCCCGCTTGCGCGGGGAGCACATGAACCGCGACTGGCACACCCTGACCGTCACGGACTCACCCCCGCTTGCGCGGGGAGCACCCAGCCGCCGTGCTCACCGTGACCGGCTCGTCGGACTCACCCCCGCTTGCGCGGGGAGCACTCATCCCACCATCGAAAGACGCGTCGTCGCTGGGACTCACCCCCGCTTGCGCGGGGAGCACTGCAGCGTGACCTGGTCGGCTGGCACTTGGTGGGACTCACCCCCGCTTGCGCGGGGAGCACCACTGGCCCGCCAGTCTTTCGACCGCCTGCCGGGACTCACCCCCGCTTGCGCGGGGAGCACGTCGTGCCGGGCACCAGCGCTTCGTAGACCTCGGACTCACCCCCGCTTGCGCGGGGAGCACGATGGTCATCTCGTCTTCCTCTTTCTGGGGAGGGACTCACCCCCGCTTGCGCGGGGAGCACTCGCCGATGCGCCAGCCGGTGCCGATGATGAAGGACTCACCCCCGCTTGCGCGGGGAGCACGTGTTGCCAGCAGTGATGATGCTGACCTTCCAGGACTCACCCCCGCTTGCGCGGGGAGCACACCGAAGCGGCGGGCAGCGCACACGTGATCCCGGACTCACCCCCGCTTGCGCGGGGAGCACGTGAGGATGTAGTCGGGTGCGAACCGTTGCACGGACTCACCCCCGCTTGCGCGGGGAGCACCAACCCGAAGCGGGCGCGCACCAAAGTCCCCGGGACTCACCCCCGCTTGCGCGGGGAGCACGGTCTGCTCGGTGGCCGCAACGGCTCCGGCCAGGACTCACCCCCGCTTGCGCGGGGAGCACTGACCCCGAGCACGTCGCTCGGCTTCCATGTGGGACTCACCCCCGCTTGCGCGGGGAGCATGTCGGCGGCGCTCGAAAACTGAACAGTTTCGGCGGTGAAAAGTGAGCACTCAACGATTGGAGTGTGATCACTTTGGAGGACTGGGCGCTGATCAGAAGGCTGGCTGCGGATGGGGTGCCGAAGGCGCGGATCGCTGAGCGGCTGGGGATCTCGCGGACCACGGTCATCAAGGCGGTGAATTCGGACGCGCCGCCGCGGTACGTGCGGACGCCGGGGCCGACGTCGTTCACGGAGTACGAGCCGCACGTGCGGGCGCTGTTGGTCGAGGTTCCGGACATGCCGGCCACGGTGCTGGCCGAGCGGGTGGGCTGGACGGGCTCGATCCGGTGGTTCAGCGAGAACGTGCGGCGGCTGCGTCCCGAGCACCGCCCCGTCGACCCCGCGGATCGGATCACTTGGACTGCGGGTGACGCGGCGCAGTGCGATCTGTGGTTCCCGCCCAGGAAGATCCCGCTCGAGGACGGCACCACGAAGCTGTTGCCGGTGCTGGTGATCACTGCGGCACATTCGCGGTTCGTGACCGCACGGATGATCCCGACGCGGAAGACCGAGGACCTGCTGCTGGGCTCGTGGGAGCTGATCCAGCAACTGGGCCGGGTCCCGCGGCGGCTGATCTGGGACAACGAGCCCGGCATCGGGCGCGGCCCAGCGTCGCGCCGAGGGTGTCGCCGCGTTCATGGGCACCCTGGCCACCAAGCTCGTGCTGCTGCCGCCGCGAGACCCTGAGTCCAAGGGCGTGGTGGAACGCCGCAACGGCTGGTTCGAGACCTCCTTTATGCCAGGTCGCACGTTCACCTCACCGGCCGACTTCAACACCCAGTTCACCGACTGGCTGGGCCAGGCGAACGCCCGGACGGTCCGCACGATCAAGGCCGCGCCGAGCGATTTGATTGACGCCGACCGGGCGGCGATGTTGCCGCTGCCGCCGATTCCGCTGCACCTGGGGTGGCGCAACAAGATCCGGCTGGGCCGCGACTACTACGTCCGCCTCGACACCAACGACTACTCCGTCGACCCGCAGGTGATCGGCCGGATGGTCGACGTGGCCGCCGACCTCGACTGCGTCCGGGTCCGCGCCGAGGGCCGGATCGTGGCCGAGCATGCCCGCGCCTGGGCCAGAGGAACCACGGTCACCGACCCGGCACATGTCGAGGTCGCCGGCTGGCTGCGCAAACAGTTCCAACAGCCCAGCGCCCGCGCGGCCGCTGGCGATGACCTGGTGCGGGACCTGTCCGACTACGACCGCGCCTTCGGGATCAGCGGCGGCACCGGTGGTTGGGAGGAGATCATCTGATGGCCACCACGAAGAACGCCGCCAAGGCAGCCAGTACCGAGGCCGTCAAGCAGATCACCTACCTCGCTGCGGCCCTCAAAGCGCCCCGGATCACCGAGGCCGCCGTCCGGCTGGCCGACCAGGCCCGCGACGCCGGCTGGACCCACGAGGACTATCTGGCTGCGGTCTTGGAACGAGAAGTCAGCGCCCGCAACGCCTCAGGTGCACAGCTCCGGATCCGCGCCGCCGGGTTCGGTGCCGTGAAGACGCTGGAAGACTTCGACTTCGACGCCCAACCAACCGTCCGCCCCCAGGTCGGCGCGCTGGCATCGGGCGGGTTCCTGACCGAGGCACGCAACGTCGTCCTGCTCGGCCCGCCCGGGACCGGGAAGACCCATCTGGCCACCGCCCTGGGCGTCGCCGCCGCACGACACGGCCACCGCGTCCTGTTCGCAACCGCGACAGAGTGGGTCACCCGACTCACCGACGCCCACCGGGCCGGCAGGCTGCCCCAAGAGCTCACCCGGCTGCGCCGCTACGGGCTGATCATCGTCGACGAGGTCGGCTACCTGCCCTTCGAACAGGACGCCGCGAACCTGTTCTTCCAACTCGTGTCCAGCCGCTACGAACACGCCTCCCTGATCCTCACCATCCAACCTTCCGTTCAGCGGCTGGGGCGGCGTGTTCGGCGACCAGGCCGTCGCCGCGGCGATGATCGACCGCATCGTCCACCACGCAGATGTGCTGACGCTCAAGGGCGCCAGCTACCGACTGCGCGGCAGGGGCATCGACAGCCTGCCCAGCATCCGCGCCACCACCGACCAGACCGAGCCCTAGACTCGGCAACACCGCTCACTTTTCAAGCGCCGAGAACGACCAGCTTTGGAGCGCCGTCGACAGAGCACGCGCTCGCGGTCCTGCCGATGGAGGTCGGCAGGGACTCACCCCCGCTTGCGCGGGGAGCACCACAGCCTCCGCTGCCCCGGCGGTCACGGCGGGGACTCACCCCCGCTTGCGCGGGGAGCACCCGAGCCGGGCTTGGATCACCGGCAGCGGCACGGACTCACCCCCGCTTGCGCGGGGAGCACAACATCAGGGGTGTCCTGCCCGGCGGCCGGGGGGACTCACCCCCGCTTGCGCGGGGAGCACGCTTCGCCCCACCGCATCCCAGTGCCACCGAGGGACTCACCCCCGCTTGCGCGGGGAGCACCCCACCACAACACCGTCACCAGCGACGCCCTCGGACTCACCCCCGCTTGCGCGGGGAGCACCGACGGTCTCGCCGTCGACGGTGTTGGCGAGAGGACTCACCCCCGCTTGCGCGGGGAGCACCCTTACGGCCGCGGTCTTGCCGGACGCGCGGGAGACTCACCCCCGCTTGCGCGGGGAGCACGCGAGGGCCTCCTCGAGGGGAGGGACGACGCGGGACTCACCCCCGCTTGCGCGGGGAGCACGAGTCGTGGCCCTTGCCGGCGACGTCGTCCTTGGACTCACCCCCGCTTGCGCGGGGAGCACGTCACCATCGGCCACCCCGCCAACGGCGTCCCGGACTCACCCCCGCTTGCGCGGGGAGCACGTGGCGCCGGCGTCGAGGGACCGCTTGAGGACGGACTCACCCCCGCTTGCGCGGGGAGCACCCGCGCTCGGCGACGGATGGCGCAGCGTCTACGGACTCACCCCCGCTTGCGCGGGGAGCACCCGGACCCCATCGGGGCGTGGGAGGCGAGGCCGGACTCACCCCCGCTTGCGCGGGGAGCACGGCGGCATCGGTGCCCATGGCGAGCGGGTCTAGCGCTGGGACTCACCCCCGCTTGCGCGGGGAGCACCGGTCGGTGACCTCGGTGACGCGTGGGCCGCTGGGGACTCACCCCCGCTTGCGCGGGGAGCACAGGACCGCGCGACGCGCCGTCGCCGCGCTGGAGGTCGGACTCACCCCCGCTTGCGCGGGGAGCACTGCGTCGGCGCGGCCTGCGGCAGCGTGTCGCTCGGACTCACCCCCGCTTGCGCGGGGAGCACCGCCCGGGCGGCCGACGCTCGTCGCCCGCGGCGCGGGACTCACCCCCGCTTGCGCGGGGAGCACGCGTGGCGTGCCGGTGCATCGCCCCGGTCTCGATGGACTCACCCCCGCTTGCGCGGGGAGCACTCGAGCTCCGCGAGTACCGAGCGCTCGCGCGTCGGGGACTCACCCCCGCTTGCGCGGGGAGCACGGTCACGCGGGGCGCCCGTCACACGAGCGACACGGACTCACCCCCGCTTGCGCGGGGAGCACGACGCCGGAGTTGCCGGCAGCTCGGCAGCGCAGGGACTCACCCCCGCTTGCGCGGGGAGCACGGCGCGCCGGCGCGGCCGTCGACGCAGCGCCGTGGCTCGAGGGACTCACCCCCGCTTGCGCGGGGAGCACCCTCTTTGACCTGGTACGTTAGCGCGACACTCGCCTCCGGCTGTCACATTTTCGCGAGATCACCGGTCCGAGTGCCATCCACGGTGTCACCACGAAGGATCGGGCAGGCCTACCTGATCACCAGACATGGGGCGCCGATCGCGCCGAACGGTTACCAACTGGACGCCAGCGTGGTCGTGAACTTGGTATGGGTGAGGCCCGAAAGACTCAATGCGGAATCCCTGCTCAGAGTCGTCCTGCACAATCAGGGCGGCGTAGGCCTCGGGGACCTCGATCAATGACTCGGTGAGCATCATCCACAGATGCCTCCGGATGCGAGCACTGACCCGGCCGACATAGATGCCAGGCAGGACTTCGAGCATCCACTGGTTGAGAGCTCCGCGTAAGCCTGGCGGGAGCGAGGAGGACACCAGAGTGGTCACGACCTTCATGAGAAGCCCTCATCCCGGCCATGCCGGTTGTGCCCCGCAGGGACCAGCATGCCTCCGGAGCCCCACAGCGACAGTGCCTTCTCATCCCACTCGCCCACAGCCTCGGGTTCGACGGAGAGCAGGCGATGCACGTCATCGACGATGCGCGGCAGGAGGCGCAACAATCTGAAGTCGTCTCGCAGTTCCTCCATCACTGTGGCCCCTGGAGCAGCGGACTTGACCTGCCTGAAGGCCAGCGGAATCGTGATCTCCGCCTTGTAGAGATCAGCAAGGTCCAGGACGAATGCACGTGGGTTTCCCTGATGGATAATGCCGAGCCCAGGGCTCATTCCCAGAGCACAGACCACGGCCAGGCACAGTCCGTAGAGCGCGGTGTTGGCGTAGTTCAAGGCTTCGTTCACGGCGTCCAGAGGGCCCGTACCGTCGTAGTCGCTGCTGCGCCGTCGCCAGCCGGTCAACCGACGACGACTAGCCTCCAGTTGATAGACGGCCTTCATCCGAGCGCCTTCGATTCCGCGCAGTTGCTCCAAGCGCACCGCACTACCATCTGAGTTCCTCTCCGGAATCACCGCTTCAGGGAAGCGCATCCGGATCATCCGAGCCGCCAGCTGCGAGCGCAGTTCTGGATCGGACGAGGCCTTGGCCTGAGCGTTGAGCAACGCGGTCGAGCCCGACAGCGGCGACCACGCCGAATAGAGTCGCACAGCACCCGCCCCGGTCATCAGGATGCAACAGCCGTTGCGAGCCAGAGCGGCCGCGGCTGGCGCGCTGATCGACGTCCCCGGGCCCAGCATCAAGCAAGCGATTGCAGCGGTGGGGAGGTACGTCGTGTAGACGACACCATCCTCGGTCTCCATGCGCGTGTGGGTGCCGTTGTCGTCCTGCTCGACGCGGCAGTGATCGAGGTAGAGGAATGAGATCCGATCGCTGATCCGGGTGAGCGAGTAGGCGCCTGATCTCCCGCTGTTGGGCCTGGCCAGCGAATCGGGCGTCCTCATGAAGTGCTCCGCTTGCGCGGAGAGCATCGACTTCCGCTGGCGAACATCGAATCACCCCACGTCATCCAGACTTTCCGGTGAGACGTCGTCGGCCGTGGGAGAGACACCCGACCCGCTGGCAGACACACGCTAACGCTCGCCCACACGCACCAGCGTCAGCAGCCCGCACCCATAAGATTTGGCCCGCCCCACCCCGACCATGCGCAGGCGCTGCAGGGCCTCAGGGTCCTCGACGGTTGCGAGGCCATCGAAGGTATCGACCACGACCAGGTGAAGACCGGACATCGATCGGTCCCGGAAGTGGTTGACGATCTCCACCTCGCCCAGCGCTCCGGCAAGCTTGTCGGCCAACCACACGCCCATCTGGTCAACCGGGACAACCCGTTCGGTGCGCTTGGCGTGGGCTCGTACGCGCCGACCGCCGTCCCCCCGGGGCACTGCAGCGCCCGACTGGTTGGACCAGTCGGCGGGCGACTTCTTGTCGGCATCGGTGAAATAGCGCGTGGTGCGACTCACGGGGTTGACGGCGAGCCGGAAGGCGACTCGAGCGCCCGACTCGACGACCCAGGCACGGCGCGACACCTCGGTCGTGCGATGACTGACGGGCGTGAGCTCAGGCAACACCTGCGACTGAACCAAGACAGTCGGTTCGCCAGCCGGGCCGAGCGCATCCACGCGATAGAGAATCCCGCTCTCAGCACGCCGACGGCCAGGAGCACCCGGAAGCTTCGGGGGAAACATCCGGCTGACCGCGCGGTGTGCTGCCTTGTGGTCTGACCAGTCGACCGGCTTGCCATCCGAGCCAGTCAGGGAGACCGCTGGAAACTGAGTCCAGAAGATCCCCGTCTTGGCCGCAGTGCTGGGCTGAAGCGTCATGACAGGTTCTCCTTCACCCACGCCAGTTGGTCTTCACGAGCGCCGACAAACGCTGGGGAATAGGGGGTGGGGTGTTTAACCGCTTGGTGGCGGTCGTAATCACCATGTACGGCGTACCCCAGCAGATTCGTGCCCTGGCGATAGAGGTTGACGTGGGGCAATCTCGAGAAGACCTCTTCGACCGACCCGCGGTGCATGCCCAGCACGAACGGGAACGTGGGTGCGCAGGAGCGCCTACCAAAGTAGGGCATGAAGACCGGATTACGCAGTGCTGTGAGCCATGCCGTCGCCGTGTCATAATCACTCTCAATCGCCACGACGAACTCCGAGTGGGCAAGGAAGTCACGCCGCGAAACCGTGGTTGGGAAATTGCCGCGATCTCGGTTCGCTGGGAATCTCTCCACGCTTGCCGTCGCCACACGATGCGAACGCTCTGCGACAACGGACGCGGCATGTGGCAGCGCTGCAAGTACCTGGAAGTCCTCCGTTGCGGCGTTTCGTCGCTCGACCCGCACATGGAGTGTGTAGCGCTCCCCGATCGCCTCAAGGTCGCGGGCTGAGCCATGGCCGCGATCGACAGGACCCAGCGCAGCGCCGATCAATCCATTGAGCGCCGACTTGCGCGGCATGGCTTCCGTCGGCACCACAGAGGCCATGTTGACCTGATGGCGATATCCACTCCAGGACTGGAGTGGCGCCGCCAATCGCAACAAGAGCACGGTCACGATCCGTCGCCGCCCAGGGACTGCATGACGAGCTCGGCCACACGGCTGGCGAGTTCGTCAATCGACGCGGCGGCCTCAACTCCCTCAAGGGTGGCTGCCACCTCAGAACGGTTGAAGAGAACCGTGTCGAGGTAGTTGTCCGCGTCGTAGGTCCGCGCCTGACGCGCCTGCGCGGCAAGCGCCTGGATGGACGGTGCGGTGTAACCACCATCCGGCCCGGCCAGGACCGGCGTCTCGAACTCGTAGACGGTGCGACTGCGCTGGTTCTCCGCCAGGACCAGGACCGGCTTGGTGTGAGCGTTCGTATTGGTGAGCTTGCCTGTCGGCAGGGCCTCGATCAGCGACTTGATCAGCGCCTCGAGCTGCGCCCGCGCTGTGGTTGAGTTGATGCCCGACCAAGAGCGCACGAACTGGGCAGGGTCGATCGTGAAGGTCGAGTAGTAGACGCCCGAGGTGTAGTAGGCCAAGCCCAAGTGGCCAGCACCCGCGCTGTCGCGCTTGTCCTCGAACTCATCGACCGCCGTGAAGTAGTCGATCGTGAGCGGCATCTCATGGGTCATGACGGCGTGTGAAACAGCCACCGCTGCCTGGGTGGACTTGCTGGCCTTTGCGGCGAACATGCGTCCGAAAGCGGCGACATCCAGCGACGGCGACCTGAAGTCGAGGATGAAGTCGTCAACCGTGGGCTCCTCCGCACCATTCTGCGCGTCCACGAGCGCCTGGGCGAGGGTCTCGATCTCAGCTTCGGAGAACAGCAGAATGTTGTCCTTCTTGTCTGTCGCGGTGTCGCTGCTATCCGATTCCTCCTTCTTGCCAGCTTTGGCGAGCGACTTGACGACGGAATCCGCCGTCTTCGTGGCGACTGCCACGTCGAACGCCACCCCTGCCTGCATAGCGAAAGCTTCGGCGATTTCAACTGCCTTCTTCGCTGCGTGCGAGTCCATCGTGCGGATCGAGCTCGGCGCGTCCGGCAGCGCTTGGACAGCTTCCCGGAACGCAATGCGAGCTGGGCGCTTGATCGACTGGCTGGACAGGCGGCCGCGCTGGATGCCGCCATCGAACTGGGACTTGGGCAGCCCGTTCTGGTCGCGATTGAGGTTGTGCATCGGCAAGGCACGCAGGACGTGGACGGTGAGAAACGGCATGGTGACGGCTTTCTGTGAGGGTTCAGGCGGTGGGTGAGGGCGAGTCGCCGCTCAGGTGGAAGTCGAGGACGATCTGGGTGCGGCCCCGCGCCGCAGCGGCACTGGACTGCTTGCCCCAGCGGACGAGGACATCAGCCAAGTTGAAGAAGTTGACCGGGACGCCGTGTTCTCCGCAGCGACCGATGAGTCCGTTGAGGACCAAGGCCGCTCCGTCGACGTTGAGCAGCGGCAGGACCGCCACTTGCTGCGCGATGGAACCACCGCCCTCGATCCGGTCGAGGCGGGCGAAGGAGCGCCCCAAGGGCAGGTAGGTGCCTGACGCGGCTTGCCTCACGTCCTTGTTGATCGCCCGGATGGCCGCAGCGCGCAACTCGGCCGACCGTCGGCGGTCTCCCATCCCTCGGAGCCAAGGGGCGGCCTGGGCGATGGCCATCGCCTCGCCGGTCGGCGTGATCGCAGAGCGGATTGCCGCCAGCCAACCGGAGTAGGCATTGGACCCCGGCACGGCATTGGCTGCCACTCGCTTGTTGACGACGGCCATGAGGCTGGCGCTGACTGCCTCCTCGGGCAGCCCAGTCGGTTGTGTGTCGGTCATGCGAACTCCTGGATCTTCTTCAAGGCGCTGTAGGTGTAGCGACGGAAGTCGCCGCGAGCCTTCGCAACATCGGCCACCCGCGCGGGGGTCAGGATCGGATTGGTCGCGGCGTCGAACTCGCGGACCGCTGCGTCAGCCACACGGCGGTAGTATTTGGCCATCGAGTCCAGGGAGCCGCTAGTGACTGCGTACTCGAGGTCGGCTACGACGGGCATAATCGCGGCGTAGAACGCAGCCTGGCCCACAACGGCCAACGGTGGGGCTTTGCTGTCACCCGTGGCAGTCCGCGCGCACGACACAAAGGTGCCGCGGCATCGCGCCGCAAAGCTGAAGAGCTCTTGGATCTCGAGCAGAAGGCGGCCGTCTGCAGAGCCGAACAGCAGTGGCACTTCGTCCCAGGCCGCCCACGTACGCGTGCCCTTGCCGTCCGTCGTCTCGCTGAGGATCGAGAGATTCCAGCCTGCCTGGTCCCTCGTCGAGACGGTATGGACGCGCCCGAGAGACCGCCACTCAGCCAGGGCTCCGCTGATGCCGTAGTCCGCGCGGAACCACCGCTCGAAACCCTCGGTCGACGACAGTCGGGCACCGAATGACCCTCGTGGCTTTCGCTCGACGGTGGTGTCGCCTGTCTTTGCCTTCTTGACCGACGACACGTAAAGGCGGGTGTGGTCGTCGGCGTGGACCGCGCCCAGACTGGCCTTGTCGTCCATCTCCAGGGCGGGCACGGCGATTTCAGTGTCCTCACCCAAGACAAACCCCGCCACCTCACCTTCCACGACAACCAGCAGGGGGAGAGTCTTGGCGTAGGTGAACCTGGTGACCGACTCCTTGGCCGCTGAGCCGAAGTCGTCGGGCAGCCCTGCGTGATCGAGGTAGAGGGGCAAGTCGTCTCGATCGAGCCATCCCTCGGGCGTGTTCGCGGCAATGGTGCGGGCCAGGTTCCCCGGGTCGGACAGATGGACCGCGAACGGATTGACGTGCCAAGTGCCGGCGCTCCCCTTGAGGACCTTGCCCTTCCACGGGTCAGTCCCATTGCCGTTCTTGGTCTGGAACCACGTGGTGACCAACTGCAGGGTGATCCCTGCCGGGTCAGCCAACGAGCGCTCATCTCTTCGTACAGCCCACTGCGAGGAACTACCACCCGGAACGTGCGGGTGGAGCTGCTCGATCGGTTTGATGATGTCGAGCACCGACTTCTTGGCTGGGACTACGGCGAGCAGGTCGTCATAGGTCTTGTCCCACCGCTGGAGGAAAGGACGCTCGCCGAACAACTCGAACCTCTCCCCGAACGTGTCCCCGATCAGGTCCAGCGCATAGGTCGGGATCCGATAGGAGCCGTCCCGGTCCTCTTCGCGCACCACGCGATATGCCACGGCGAAGATGCTGGGAAGAAAACGATAGAGAGAATCCAGATCGAGAGGGGTCAAACCGGGCCCGAGTCCCGACAACTCGGGGGCACGGGCGAGCAGGTCGCGTAGCGAGAGGACGTACTCCTCACCATCGGCTCCTCGGACCGGCACCCAAGGGTCTGTCCATGCGTTGTACCTCATGGTCCTTCCTTCCGGATCAGTCCCAGGTGGGGGTGGTAGACGACTTGGCCACGCAGCAGCGCCAGGTCGAGGGGAGGGGTATGGGTCAGGGACTTCGCCATCGGGTTCCACACAGGCGATGCGAATCCGATGGCTTCTCCGACTACGGTAGTGAACGCTGCCGGAATCTTCAAGGACATGTTACCTAGTGTACTGGCTTCAACTCTGTCAAGCGCACTCACCTCGGCGGCCGTCAGCCGCGGAAACTCCACCGGCGCCGCGTGCTCCGCATCCCAATAGAAGGAGTCCCCCGACGAGTCGACGAGGATCACCCGACGCGTCTGCTGCTCGACATAGCGCGTGTTCATCAGATCGTCGTCATCGGGGATCTTCGACAGGTGGTGCAGGTCCCTCCACAGAGGGCTTGCACTAGTCGGAAGAAGTGGGCGTCCACCCAACGCGTTGCTCCTCGCCAGCGCGGCCCGGGAGCGTTGCGACGCGTTGACGCGGGCCATCCCTGCCACGAGTTCCTGGGTCGCAGCCGCGACAATGGCGTCTTGCTCCGACAACAACGCAGTCGGATCCTTGTCATAGGCGGCGTCAACCCACGGCTGGGAGAACTCGAACACGTCCACGCACGGATCACGAGCGATCTCGTTGCGCAACGTCAGCAAGGTGCGTCGCTGAATGGCCGACAGATAGGGGAGGTCGCCTCGGACCGACGTCTGCCCGTGCTCGTCGACGACGGGGACGACGCGCAGGGTGCGCCGCGCGCCTGCCTCGAGGCGGCCCCCACGCAACGGAACATCGACAAGACTCCCCTCGAACCGCCACACCCGTCCGAGACGCTGGATCAGGTCAGCAGCGGGCGCCAGGTCAGTGGCTGCAAAGTCGACATCGAAGTCGAGGGATGCCTGGATCACCTGGGTGCCGATCACGAGAACCGGCTTGGACCGGGGACCGAACCCTGCGACGTGGGCCTCATGACCGGCTCGCTCGGCCAACCGACGCTCAACCGATTGACGGTGTGCAGCCGCGAGCCCGGAGTGCAGGCACAGAACCTCGTGAGTCGTCGTGACCGCGGGGTCGTCGAGCAGCGCCGCAGCGATCTGGACGCAATCGGCAACGACGTTGGTGAAGATCGCGATCGGGCTCGTGGGATGGGAGGACGTCTTGGCTCTGGCCCAGTCAATGTGCGAAGGAACGCGCTCCTCGCGACGGCGGATCGTCGAGGGCAGTTCGACGAGTGTCGGTTGCGGCTCCCGCACGGGTGCCTGGGGAGAGCGGATCGAGTGTTCTCCATCGGTCGCCGAGACATGGACCGTGGACGGGAACTCCGAACTCAGACCGGCGACTTCGTCGGACACAGCCTCGAATGCGGCACCGCGTACGCCTGCCTTGTAGGCCTGGACCATCTGGCGCATGTGGGTGCTGGGCAGCGTGGCTGACAGCAACGTGACGCGTGCCCGGCACGCTCCCCACCAGTAGAGCAACTCGATCAGGAGGCTCGGTCTGATAGGCGTCGTAGGTGTGGACCTCGTCGAGGATCACGTGGTGGTTGGCCAGCCCGAACAACCGCAATGTGATGTGGCGACGCGCGAGTGCACCCGCGAGGACCTGATCGACTGTCGACACGACATTGGGAGCCATCAGTTTGCGGATCGCTGCGGAATACCACGTCGTGGCGTTGCCGGCGCATCCGTCATCCTCACCGCCCTCCGCGAGTGGGCGCATATGGTCGGCCATCTGGTGGGACTTGATGAGCGGAAGGGAGTCACCCGACGGCAACCTCCGCGCAATCTCCTGAAGGCGTCCCTCCATCGCGTCGGTGGTCGCGAGCGTCGGGAGACCGAAGATGAAGCCCTCCGTCGAGTCCACCGCTCCGCGCAGGAGGGCGGCCTCGGTCTTGCCGTCGCCCGTGGGGTACATGCAGATCCACAGTCCTGGGTCATCGTCGGGCGACAATGACATCGCCTCCGCCTGGAGCGGTCGAGGTGCGAAGTCACCCATCACTGCTTGCGTCATGCACTCGCGGGTCACCGTTGCGACTGGCCCAAGGGACGCAAGCACGTGCTCCTCGAACTCGGATCTGCGCTGGTGCAGCCACAGCTGCGATGCCTCGACCGACTCGTGGGGCGCCATCGCCGTCCACAACTCCTTGCCGCGCTCCACCATGATGTCGTCCGAGGCGATCCAGTCGGAGAGGGTCAGCAGTCCAGACATCGTGATGAACGGGACCAATGCAGCCGCACCATCGAGGAGCGGGACGTCACCGCAACGAAGACCGATCACGCGCTCAATGTGTGCGAGCAACTCGCCCTGTTGCTCTGCCCACCCAGCGATCATGGTGGCGTTGGTCGGGTCTAGTCCTACGGGCGTGTTATGAAATTCAGGGGCGCGCCAGTAGCCATGGTGTCCCCCCACGAGCACCCCGAGCCAACCATCCTCGCGGATTAGGTCCTCCTCCCAGGCCCACTTTCCCGTGACGATGCGGTGGGAGATGAACTCGTGGCGCCGTAGTGGGTGGATCGGGTCGGAGTTGAGCCGCTCCCTGAGACGCCAGGGCGTCGAGGGCAGGTCGAGCAACTCTTGTAGTTGCGCCGCGAAGTCCGAAGTGGCGCCAACTCGCTCTTGGTATTGGAAGAACGGATTGGCCTTGCCGATGTCGTGCAGGCCAGCGGCCAGCATCATGACCTGACGGGCTGTCGCGTCATCGACGCCGAGAATCGTGCAGATGCGCTCCCGGAGTCCCGGTCGGACCCGAGTGTCCCAGAGGATTCCTGCGACAAGGGCGGTGTCGAGGAGGTGGCACAGCAAGGGATAGGACCCGTGCACGCCGGCACATGCTCAGGGTCCTTGCCGTGGATGTTTGGGGATAGCACGATTCAGTCTTTTCTCACGTCGACGGTCAACACGCAGTGCCTTCGCCGCGCTCGGTGAATCGAGTGGTTCATCTTGGGTCACTTTCTCCCGCGGTGCCGGTTGCGCCGTATCTGCAGCAGTGCGCTCAAAGATAAAGCGGTGCACCGACACTGAGCGCGCATGAGCCCCATTTCGGCACCAAGCTCAAGAGTCGCCGAGGTACCACTCGTCTTTGATCAACAAACCCAGCGACTGCGCGTTCGGGGCTTTACCCTCAGTAGACGCGAGTGGATAGAAGATCGAGGTGTCGAGGACGTACTCCCTGATGCGGGGCGTCGTCTATGTGTCGGCAACGCTCCAAAGTGAGGCCGATGTGAACCGCCCCGGCATGTCCGGAGAGCTGATTCGTTGGAAGGATCACTCTCATGGCACGTCCCTCGAGGTACCCGACCGAGCTGCGTGAGCGCGCAGTGCGGATGGTGATGGAGTCCAGGCGGGACTATCCGCACGAGTCCGCCGTGATCAGGTCGGTCGCGGCGAAGCTGGGCATCACCTCTACTGAATCGCTGCGTAAGTGGCTGCGGCAGGCCGAGATCGACGGCGGTGTCCGCGTCGGCAAGTCCAGCGAGGAGATCGCTGAGATCAAGGCGTTGAAGAAAGAGGTCGCCGAACTGCGGCGGGCGAACGAGATCTTGAAGAGCGCTTCGGCTTTCTTCGCGGCGGAGCTCGACCGCCCCAACAGGTTCTGATCGACTACATCGAGGACCACAAGGTGGAGTTCGGGGTCGAGCCGATCTGCCGCGTGCTCAGTGAGCACGGGATCAAGATCGCTCCGTCCACCTACTACGAGGCTCGCTCACGCCGGCCTTCCAAGCAGCAGATCCGCGACGCGGAGCTGGTCGAGATCATGGTCGCCGAGCGCAACCGGCAGAAGCTGGTCGCGCGGTTTGGTGCACGCAAGATGTGGCTGCACCTGCGCGGACGGGGCCATGACGTCGCTCGATGCACCGTCGAGCGGCTCTACCGTGAACAACGCTGGGTCGGGGCGCTACGTCTGAAGAAGTTCCGGACCACCATCGGCGACCCGGCCGCCGAGCGACCACTGGACCTGGTCGATCGGCAGTTCTGGGCGAGCAGGCCCAACCAGCTATGGGTCGCCGACTTCACATATGTCGCGACCTGGTCAGGCACTGTCTACGTCGCCTTCATCTTCGACGTCTTCAGCCGTCGGATCGTGGGCTGGCGGGCCGCCACGCGGATGACGACCGACCTGGTGCTCGACACCCTTGAGCATGCGATCTGGACCCGCCAGCAGGCCGGTGTCACCGACCTTTCCGGCCTCATCCATCACACCGATGCAGGGTCTCAATACGTCAGCTTTGCCTTCACCCAGCGCCTCGTCGACGAGGGGGTCGACCCCTCAGTCGGGTCGGTTGGCGATGCCTATGACAACGCCCTCGCCGAGTCCCAGATCGGGCTCTACAAAGCCGAACTCATACGTCCTGAAGGTCCCTGGCGCGGCGTCGAACACGTCGAACTAGAGACCCTGAACTGGGTCGACTTCTTCAACAACGAGCGCCCTCACGAGGCGCTCTCCGACCTCACGCCCATGGCGGCCGAGGAACTGCACTACGCTGCAAGAAACGAGCTCACGCCAACCGGCTGAGCCACCAAACCCAGCCTCCGGACTCGCCGGGGCGGTTCAATCCGACGCTCGAAAACGAGGCCACCGGTTCGTGTTGCTTAGTCTGCCGTGTCTTGGGTTCTGATGCTGGGCAGGGTGTCGATCCCGCGGTTGCGTAGCCGGTAGGACGCGCCTTTCAAGGTGAGGACGTCGGCGTGGTGGACGACCCTGTCGATCATCGCGGCGGCAACGGCCAAGTTGCCATCGGTCAGGGACGTCAGGACGAGAGCGTGTTCGTAGCGCGATGGAGACGAGTTGGAAGAACAGGTTGGCGGCGTCTTGTTCGAAGGGCAGGTAGCCGACCTCGTCGACGATGATCAGGCCGTAGCGGCGCAGTCTGGCGAGTTCTTGTGGGAGTCGGCCGGCGCGGTGGGCGTCGGTGAGCCGGGTGACCCACTCGGTCGCGGTCGCGAACAGCACGCGATGGCCGTGATGCGCGGCCGCGATGCCCAGTCCGGTGGCCAGGTGGGTCTTGCCGGTGCCGGGCGGACCGAGCAGCACCACATTGCGGGCTTCGGTGAGGAACCCGCCCGATGCCAATGACGCGATCTGCTGGCGGACCGCGGGTTGGGCGTCGAAGTCGAACTCCTCGATCGTCTTCCTCGACCCGAAGCCGGCGGCGCGGATCCGCAGCTGGGCACCGGATGCGTTCCTGGCGGCGACCTCGCGGTCCAGCACCGCGGCAAGGTACTCCTCGTGTGTCCAGCCGGAATCTCGCGCGTGGTCTGCCAGACGGCCAGCCGATTCGGTGATCCGTGGTGCCTTCAACACCGATGCCAGGTAGGTCAACTGTTTGAGGGTGTCGTTCGTGTCGGTCTTCGCCTTGGTCGCCATCACGCCACCACCTCGTTCAGTGCGCCGTCGATGAGGCCGAAGGCGCGGTCGTAGTCGGTCAGGTCGCGAGCCAGGTCGTCGTCGACGGTGGCCGGGGTGCGGGGTCGTTGGAACTGCTCTCGCAGCACCTTCGCGGCGGCGACGTGGGCGGGGTCGGTGATCGTGATGCCGCGGGCCCAGACCCGATCGTGGGTGGCGACCAGGCGCCCTTCGTGGCGGACCTCGACGGTGGTCAGGTCGGCGTGGACGTCAACGAACCGGCCGATCACCGCGGGGTCGACCGAGTAGTCGTTGCTGTCCACGTGGACGTAGTAGTCGCGTCCCAACCGGACCCGGTTGACCCAGCCCACCGCCGGTGGCACGGGTGGCAGCGGGAGCATCGCCGCCTTGTCGGCATCGAGCAGGTCGACCGGCCGGGACTTGATCGTGCGCACCACGCGGCCGTTCGCGATGTCCAGCCAGTCGCTGAACTGGGTGTTGAAATCGGCCGGGGAAGCGAACTCGCGGCCGGGCATGAACGAGGTCTCGTAGTAGCCGTTCCTGCGTTCCACCACACCCTTGGACTCGGGGTCGTAGGGCTTCAACCGCTGCAGCGTGGTGGCCAGGGTGCCGGTGAACGCACCCACACCTTCGGCATGGCGCTTACCGCGGCCGATGCCGGTCTCGTTGTCCCAGATCAACCGGCGCGGCACCCGTCCCAACAGTTGCAGAAGCATCCACATCCCAAGCAGCAGATCGGCGGTGGTCCGGGTCGGGATCATCCGTCCGACCATGAACCTGGAGTGCGCGGCAGTGATCACCAGAACCGGCAGCAGCCTCCGGCTGCCGTCCTCGAGTGGGATCTTCTTCGGCGGGAACCACAAGTCGCACTGCGCCGCGTCCCCGGGCAGCCAGATCAACCGATCCGAGGGATCGACCGGTCGATGCTCAGGCCGCAGCCCGCGGACGTGGTCGCGGAACCAGCTGATCGACCCGGTCCAACCGACCCGCTCGGCGATCACCGTCGCCGGCATGTCCGGCGTCTTGACCAGCAGCTGCCGCACCGCCGGCTCGAACGGTGTGAACGAGGTCGCCACCGCCGGCCGCTCGTACTTCGGCGGCCCGTCCGAAGCCACCGCACGCGCGACCGTCGACCGTCCGATGCCCAACTCCCGTGCGACCTGACGCTGCGGAACACCGTCCGCAACCAGCCGCCGGATCAGAGCCCAATCCTCCACAGAGATCACCCATCCAATCTGTCTGGGTGGCCTCGTTTTCGACCGTCGCTATGGCCTCGATTTCAAGCGTCGCCGACACTATGTCGGCGCTGGACGTCAATTACGCCCAGCCCACTGGCCGCGCAGGCTGTCACCCGAACTCTCTGTCTTTGCCTTGACTCAGGTTCATACAGGCACCAAACCAGCTTGGCCTGTGAATCTGCCAACCTCGTCGACTGCGGAGGCTGGAAAAGTCGCTGACACGCAGCACCGCCAACGCTGTCTCGCATGCGACCAACTGTCTCGACCCGGGCGGGGTCGAACGATCGTCCGAAGAAGTACGCCGGTCAGCGCGGAAAGTGCGCCTCATCGAACGACTGTCCGAACGGGTGCACGTAAGAAGAGCAAAAATTGGTGGAGCCTAGGGGACTCGAACCCCTAACCCCCTGCTTGCAAAGCGGGGTGACGGGCGGTTTCACGCTCAGCATGCAACCCGCTGACCTGCGCTTTTACGGTCAGGGGTGGACATGAGTGCCCGTCAATCTGGCATACATCTGGCATACTTCGGGCCGTATGCCAGATCGATCGGAGGGGGTTCTGATGGCTCGCAGGGCCGCCGCAGGCAGTGTGCGCAAGATCCACACGAAGGCCTGTAGCCAGTTCCAGAAGTGCTCGTGCGGGGGTCGCGGAGCGCACACCAAGCCCTGCCCGAAGGCGACCCGGTGTCGCTGCGACGGCCGCTGGCAGGCCAGGGTCACTGCGCCGAACGGCTCGATCGTCAAGGCGCCCTCGACGTTCCGCGCGAAGATCGACGCCGATGAGTGGGTCAAGGCCGAACGAGGGCTGATGGAGGACCCGTCGTCCTACGTCACGGCCCACAGGCGGTTGGAGGTCGCGCAGGAGCAGGCCAGGGTCGACGCGGCCAACACGTTTGCCGTGTACGCCGAGCGCTACCTCACCTCGCGCGACCTGCGACCCAAAACCATCCGCGAATACCGAGGCCTGCTCGACCGCGTTCTGCTGCCCGCCTTCGGTGATGTGTCGTTGAAGCAGATCACCCGCGAGTCCGTCCGCACCTGGCATGCCGCGCTGCCGAAGACGACGCCTGCCGCCAACGCCGCTGCCTACCGCTTCCTGCGCTCCGTGATGGGTGCCGCAGAGGACGACGAGCTGATCGATCGCAACCCGGTGCGCATCCTGAAGGCGTCGACCGCGCGTGTGAAGAACCCACAGAAGCCCTCGCCCGTCGACGAGATGGCCACCATCGTCGACAACATGCCCGAACGACTGCGCCTCTTCATCGTGCTCGCCGCGTTCGCCGGCATGCGCGAGGGCGAGATCTTCGAGCTCCGGCGCAGCGACATAGATCCGACGGCCGGGTCGATCGCGGTCACCCGCAAGATCGAGAAGGACGCGGATCCGACCGCCGACGGCGCCTGCCCCAACTGCGGGAGGGTAATCGGGCCGCCGAAGACCGCGAGCGGCACCCGAGTCGTCCACCTGCCGCCGGCCTTCCTGCCGCTGCTCCGCTCCCACCTGCTCGCCCACACCGCCCCCGGCGCCGGGGGTCTCCTCTTCCCCGGGGAGCGCAAGGACCACATGAGCGCCCGCTACCTGCTCGACCGCTACAAGATCGCCCGCGAGGCAGCCGGCCGCCCCGACCTCACCATCCACGGCCTGCGCCACTCGGCGCTGACCCTTGCCGGGCAACACGGCGCCACCGCTGCCGAGCTCCAGGCCCGCGCCGGCCACGCTTCCCAGGCGGCCATGGCGATCTACCAGCACGCAACGATCGACCGGGATCGGCTGCTCGCCGAGAAGCTCGGGGACACCGTTGCAACGTCAAGCGCCTGGCATCGAATCCTGACGGAGATCTGAGGGGCGTTCAACCCCGCACGAGTTGCGTCAGATTGACCCCGCGCCTGCCCGTTCCGCTGACTCATCCAAGGCGATCGGCAAGGATGTGTCTCATGCCGATCTCGGACGACGTGTGGAACGATCTCGTGGATCTTGAGCCGGGTGAGCTGAAGAACTTGGGTCCTCTGCAGGAGCGGTGGGGCGAGGATGCGGTGTCGACCCTTCTGTTGACGGGCCACCTCGTTCCCGAGGGCGGCCGGGTCTCGCGGAGCAAGGTCTCCCTTGACGCCGCGACGCTGTGGGACGTGCTGCCCGACGACGGATCCACGATAGGCAACCAGAGAGCCCGCGGTGAGATCGGCTGGAAGAGCGAGCGGCGCTACGACGCCGCCAAGGCGTTGCTTCTCGCGACCGATGAAATCGTTCTCGGCCGCGGCCGAGGCGGCTCTGTCCGTCGCCGGACCGTGGGTGAGGAAAGCCCCTCTGGAAACGACCACGTGACCTCATCGACGACGAAGCCGACCCTCTCATCGATGGACGTGGCCACTCCCAAACCCAAGGCAAAGGCAAAGGCAACCAAACCTGCGAAGTCGCTGGAGCAACGTCTGTGGGACGCGGCCGACGCGCTGCGTGGCAACCAGGAGCCAAGCGAATACAAGCACGTCGTCCTCGGGCTGGTCTTCCTGAAGTACATCTCCGACCGGTTCGAGTCGCGCCGCCAAGACCTCGAGGCCGAGCTCGACCGAGGACGGCATTCCCGCCGACCGTCTTGCCGACTTCCTCGAAGCCCGCGACGAGTACGCCTCCCACAACGTCTTCTGGGTGCCCGCCGACGCCCGCTGGGAGACCATCCAGGCCACGGGCCAAGCTCCCGACGATCGGCACGCGACATCGACACCGCGATGGACCTGATCGAGAAGGAGAACCCCGTCATCCGCGGCGTCCTGCCCCGCAACTATGGACGCGAAGGGCTCGACAAGGGCCGCCTCGGCCAACTCGTCGACCTGATCGGCTCGATCGGCTTCACTGAGACCGACGACCACGGCTCCGACGACGTCCTCGGTCGGGTATACGAATACTTCCTCGGCCAGTTCGCCGGCAAGGAGACCGGCAAGGACGCCGGCGCGTTCTACACGCCGCGCTCGGTGGTCAAGACGCTGGTGGAGATGCTGGAGCCCTTCGAGGGCCGCGTCTACGACCCCGCCTGCGGCTCGGGCGGCATGTTCGTGGAGTCCGCGAAGTTCGTCGACCGCCCACGGCGGCAACACCAACAAGATCTCCGTCTACGGCCAGGAGTTCACCGACACCACCTGGCGGCTGGCCAAGATGAACCTCGCCCTGCGCGGCATCGAGGCCGACCTCGGCGAACGTTCAGCCGACTCGTTCACGCAGGATCTCCACCCGGACCTGCGGGCCGACTTCGTGCTCGCCAACCCGCCGTTCAACGTCGTCGAATTGGTGGGACGCCAAGCTCGCCGACGACCCGCGCTGGGCGTACGGCACTCCACCGGCCGGCAACGCGAACTTCGCCTGGGTGCAGCACTTCGTCCATCACCTGTCCCCGAAGGGCACGGCCGGCTTCGTCCTGGCCAACGGGTCGCTGTCGTCGAAGTCGGGCGGCGAGGGCGACATTCGTCGCAGGCTCGTCGAGGCCGACCTCGTCGACTGCATCGTGGCGATGCCCGACAAGCTGTTCTTCAACACCGGCATCCCGGTCAGCCTGTGGTTCGTCTCCAAGGACCGCCACGGCAACGGCCACCGCCAGCGCACCGGCGAAGTGCTCTTCATCGACGCCCGCAAACTCGGGCGCATGGAGACCCGGCGCCTGCGAGTCCTCGACGACGAGGACGTCGCCAAGATCGCCGACACCTACCACTCCTGGCGCAATCACGACGGCGGGTACGACGACGTCCCCGGCTTCGCCAAGGCGGCCACGCTGGATGAGATCAAGCAGCACGACTTCGTCCTCACGCCCGGGCGGTACGTCGGAGCCGCCGAAGCCGAGACCGACGACGAGCCCATCGACGAGAAGATCGCCCGGCTGACCACGGAGTTGTACGCCGAGTTCGACCGCGGACGGGAGCTTGAGGACGAGATCCGGCAACGACTGGATGGCCTTTCATGAGCTGGGGCAGCACCACCCTCGGCGAGGCTGGGCGATGGGTTTCCGGCGGCACCCCATCAACCTCCAACGAAGCATTCTGGGGTGGTGATATTCCTTGGATGAGCTCGAAGTCACTCACAATGTTCCAAGTCCGAGACTCTGATCGTCGCCTCACCACGCTCGGTGCGGCGAACGGCACCAAGTTGGTCCCAGTTGACACCATCCTGATGGTCGTCCGAGGCATGAGCCTCAAGACCGAGTTCCGAATGGGCATCACTCAACGACAGGTCGCGCTCAGCCAGGATCTCAAGGCGCTGTTGCCATCACAGTCCTTCGACCCCCTATTCCTTGCGTACTCGATCAAGGCCCGGACCGAGGACGTCCTCGACATGGTGGACGAGGCTGGGCACGGCACAGGGCGACTTCAAACCGACAGACTGTTTTCCCTTCGTCTGCCGGTCCCACCCATCGAAGAGCAGCGTGCAATCGCCGCAACCCTCGGCGCCCTCGACGACAAGATCGAGTCCAACCGCCGTGGCATTGGTACCGCTGGGGAACTGCTCGATGCGCTGGCAGATCGCGTGAGTCAGATGCTGCCCAACACGCCCCTCGGATCACTGGCTTCGCTCGCGAAACAGTCCGTGAATCCGACGGCTCTGGACGGGGCACAAGTCGCGCACTTCAGTCTCCCGGCATTCGACACTGATGCCAGGCCCGAGATCACCAGCGCTTCAACCATCAAGAGCAACAAGCTGCAGGTGGCTGACACCTCGGTCCTGGTGTCCCGGCTGAACCCTCGGATCAATCGCACATGGTGGGCAGTGCCCGTTGCGGGACTTTCCGCCCTCAGTTCGACCGAGTTCGCGGTGCTCACGGCTGGCACAGAAGTCGAACTCGCCGGGGTCTGGCTGGCGGTACGTGCCCCGTACTTCCGCGACGAACTGCCGCGTCGCGTGACCGGGACGTCAGGGAGCCATCAGCGAGTTCGGCCCGAGGACTTGCTCAGCGTTGAGGTCCCTGACACGCGCGCACTCGACAACGAGACCATGGCGACTGCGCTGCGTCTTCTCCGCCTGATCCACCAATGGCGAGCAGAGTCGTTTCGGTTGGCAGCCCTCCGCGACAAGCTTCTGCCCGAACTCCTTTCCGGCCGCATTCGGGTCCCCGAGGCGACCGATCTCGTGCAGGATGCTGTGGTCTAGGGGGAATCATGGGCAAGTCGGATTATCCGGTCAGGGAGCTGGTCGCCAAGATCGAGCGCGGCGAGCTGCAACTACCTGAGATGCAGCGCAAGTACGTCTGGACATCGACCAAAGTCAGGGACCTGCTCGACTCGTTGTATCGCGAGTATCCGTCCGGGGTGATCCTGACCTGGCAGCCCGCCGGCAAAGTCGAGACCCGCGAGTTCGCCGTGGGCACGAAGAGCGACGGAGTAGCGACTCCGCTCCTTCTGTTGGACGGCCAGCAGCGACTGACCTCACTCTCGGCAGTGCTTCGAGGCGAACCGGTGAAGGTGAGGAATCGAGTGCGCCCGGTCGAGATCCTCTTCAATCTCGACCACCCCGACGAACTCACCTTCATCACAGAGGTCGCCGACGACAATGACAGCCACGAGGATGCCGACGACTCGGACGACAGCGATTCCGACCTGATCACCCGCGTGAACCGACGCGCGTTCGTGGTGGCTAGCAACCAGGTCGCAGCCCTGCCCAATTGGGTCAAGGTGACCGACGTGTTCAAGAAGTCCGACTCAGACCTACTCATATCGGCTGGGGTGACGGGCTTCGACGACCCCAACTACGAGCGCTACTCGGGCCGGCTCCAGCAGTTGCGGTCGATCGCCGACTACTCCTACCGCGTCGACATCCTCGAACCCTCCAAGTCGTACGAGGAGGTCACGGAGATCTTCGTCCGCGTCAACTCGCTCGGCACCAAACTACGCAGCTCGGACCTGGCGCTAGCTCAGATCACCGCGAAGTGGAACGGCTCCCTCGCCTTGTTCAACGCCTACCAGTCCGACGTCGCCAAGCACGGCTTTGACCTCGACCTGGGTGTTCACCTGAAGGCGCTGATCTCGATCATCACCGGTCAGTCTCGCTTCCTCACGGTAGCGTCAATGACTCAGCCAACCCTTGAAGACGGGTGGAAGCGCACGAAGCGTGCCGTGGACTTCGCGGTCAACTTCGCTCAGCAGAACATCGGCGTCGACAGTCCTGCCCTGCTGTCCTCCCCGTTCCTGATGATCACCACGGCCTACTGGGGTGCCCAGATGGACTACAAGATCGGCGACGCCGAAGCAGCGGCCTTCCGGAAATGGTTCCTGCTGGCCAACGCCAAGGGTCGCTACTCGCGAGGCTCCACCGAAACCCTTCTGGACCAGGACCTCGCGGCTCTGAGGTCGGCCGACAAGATCGCCGCCCTCAACCAGCGCTTGGTCCAGCAGGTCGGCCGGCTGGACTTCACCGCCGCCGACCTGGAAGGCAGAACCTCACGCAGCGGGGTATTCAAGACGATGTTCCTGGCGTTCCGCGCGGACGGGGCGAAGGACTGGGCGACCAACCTGTTGATCAGCCCCAAGCTCGCCGGTCAGGCAGACAAGGTCGAGTTCCATCATGTCTTCCCGAAGGCCTTCATGAAGAAGGCTCGTCCGGACATCGAAGGCCGCGACGTCGACGACATCGCAAACCTCGCCTTCATCGGCTCGAAGACAAACAAGGACATCAGCGCCAAGGCTCCGGCCGCCTACGCTGGCACCTACTCCAAGGACCAACTCGCCCGGCAGCTCGTGGTCTTCGACGACCACAACTCCGTGCCAGAGGCGTTCGAGAAGTTCGTGGAGCAGCGGCGAGCACTCATCGCGGAACGCCTCAATGAATTCCTCGACGTGACGTCGACCTCATGACCGGGTTCGACGAGTCCGTAATCGAGGAAGCAGCCCTCGACTACCTTCGGGAGATCGGGTACTCGACGGCGTTCGGGCCCAACATCGGACCGGGTGGCATTGCGCCGGAGCGCGCGTCGTGGGAGCAGGTCTACCTGCTCGACCGGCTCACTGCAGCCGTACGCCGGATCAATCCCGACCACGCCGACCTCGTCAGACGAGGCCGATCGCCCGGCTCCAACGCGCCGAATCGCAGTCCGAGCTGCTGGAGAACGCTCGCGTCCACAAGCTCCTGGTCGCCGGCGTGCCCGTCGAGCATCGCGGTGCCGACGGTCAGGTGCGCACGGCGTACGTCCGACTCATCGACTTCGACAACCCCGCCAACAACGACTGGCTGGCCGTCAACCAGTTCACCATCGTGGGCAACAAGACCCGCCGCCCCGACGTGCTGGTGTTCGTCAACGGCATCCCGCTGGCCCTGCTGGAGTTGAAGAACCCGGCCAACGAGCACGCGACGCTGAAGAACGCCTGGAACCAGGTGCAGACCTACCGCACCGACATCCCCGCCGTGTTCACCCCCAACGCCGTTACGGTGATCTCGGACGGCACGTCTGCCGCGATGAGTTCGTTCGCGGGCGGGTTCGAGCACTACGCGCCGTGGAAGACGATCGACGGCCGCGACGTCGTCACCGACATGCGCCGGCCCTCGAAGTGCTGATCAAGGGTGTGTTCGAGCCGGCCCGGTTCCTCGACCTGGTGAAGAACTTCGTGGTCTTCTCCGACGAGCCGCACGGGCTGGTCAAGCGGGTCGCGAAGTATCACCAGTACTGGGCGGTCAACGCGGCCGTCGAGTCCACGGTCGTCGCTTCCGGTGACGACGGCGACCGGCGCGGCGGCGTCGTCTGGCACACGCAGGGGTCGGGCAAGAGCATCGAGATGCTGCTCTACGCCGCCAAGGTGATGCGTGACCCGCGGATGGGCAACCCGACGCTGGTGTTCCTCACCGACCGCAACGACCTGGACGACCAACTGTTCGGCGAGGTGTTCGCGCCGGCCGAGATCCTGCCCGAGAAGCCGGTGCAGGCCGATTCGCGCGCCGACCTGCGCACGCTGCTTCAGCGCGCTTCGGGCGGGATCGTGTTCACCACGCTCCAGAAGTTCGCACCGCTCGTGGGCGACGACACAAACCCGGTGCTCACCGACCGACGCAACGTCGTGGTCGTGGCCGACGAGGCGCACCGCTCGCAGTACGGATTCGCCGAGACCCTCACCGCTGACGGCACCCTCAAGGCGGGGCTCGCCAAGCACATGCGCGACGCCCTCCCAGGCGCGACGTTCCTCGGCTTCACCGGAACCCCGATCGAGTCCGGCGACAAGTCCACCCGCTCGGTGTTCGGCGACTACATCGACGTCTACGACCTCACCCGCGCCGTCGAGGACGGCGCCACCGTCAAGATCTACTACGAGTCCCGCCTGGCCAAGGTCGCGCTGTCCGACTCCGACATGGGCGCCCTGGACGAGCTGGCCGAGGAGATCACCAGCGAAGTCGACGAGGACGAAGCCAGCAAGGCGAAATCGAAATGGGCTCGCCTCGAAGCGGTCGTCGGCGCCGAGGACCGCCTCGACCTGATCGCAAACGACATCGTCACCCACTGGGAGAAGCGCCGCGAGGCGATGCTGGGCAAAGCGATGATCGTGACGATGTCGCGGCGCATCGCCGTACGTCTCTACGAGAAGATCGTCGCCCTGCGCCCCGACTGGCACTCCGACGACCCGGCAGCCGGGAAGATCAAGGTCGTCATGACCGGATCGGCCGCCGACCCCGCCGCGTTCCAGCCGCACATCCACTCCAAGGACGTACGCCGCGACCTCAAGGCCCGCGCCAAGGACCCGAACGACGCCGCTCGAGCTGGTGATCGTGCGCGACATGTGGCTGACCGGCTTCGACGCGCCCTCCATGCACACCATGTACGTCGACAAGACCATGCAGGGTGCCGGGCTGATGCAGGCCATCGCCCGGGTGAACCGCACCTTCCGCGACAAGCCCGGTGGTCTGGTCGTCGACTACATCGGCGTCTTCGCCAACCTCCAGAAGGCACTCATCGAATACTCGCCCTCGGACCGCGACCAGGCTGGCGTACCGATCGAGGAACTCGTCGACGCGATGCTGGAGAAGCACGACGTCGTACGCGGCCTGCTGCACGGCTGTGACTTCGACTCCTCGCCGGACCTGCCCGCGGGTCAGCGTCTTGCGGAGCACGCGAAGGTCCTCGACTTCGTGATGGCAGACCCCGACCGGCAGAAGCGTTACCTCGACCAGGTGCTCGCCCTCGTCAAGGCCTACGCCCTCGCCGGAGCCCGTGAGGAGGCAGCAGCGATCCGCAACGACGTGCGCCTCTTCGCCGACGTGCGCGCCGCGATCCTCAAGATCCTCAATCCCGACGCCGGCCGCGGCGGCGTCGGAGCCGTCGAGGTCGACACCGCCATCGGCCAACTCGTCAACGAAGCCGTCGCCGCCGACGAGGTCGTCGACATCTACAAACTCGCTGGCGTCGACACCCCCGAGATCTCGATCCTGTCCGATGAATTCCTCGAATCGCTCGCGCACAAAGACAAGCCGAATCTCCAGCTCGGCCTCCTGCGGCGCATCCTGGGTGACCGGATCAAGACGATCTCCCGTTCGAACCTGGTGCAGTCGCGCAGGTTCTCCGAGCAGCTCGAAGAGGCGATCAACAAGTACACCAACCGGTCGCTCACGACGGCCGAGATCATCGCCGAGCTCGTCGAGCTCGCCAAGGAGATGCGCGATCAGGCAAACCGGCACGAGCAACTGGGCCTGTCCGAAGCCGAGGCGGCCTTCTACGACGCGATCGTCCAGAACGACTCCGCCGTGCTCGAACTCGGCGACGAGAAGCTCAAGACGATCTCGGTCGACCTCGTGTGGTCCGTCCGCCACTCCGTGACCATCGACTGGAACTACAAGGAGTCCGTCAAGGCCGGGCTCCGCTCCAAAGTCCGCCGCCTCCTCGTCATCAACGGCTACCCACCCGACCTGGAGGAGAAGGCGATCGAGTTGGTGCTGGAGCAGGCCGAGTTGTTCGCGATTGCTGAAACTCCTGACGCTGCCGTCTGATTTGCGTGGTCATTCTCAGCGCATCAGGAGATCTCCGTGCCAGGGCAGCTACTTGACGCGACGTTTGCTTCCTGCCGCAAACTCATCTCCTGAGAAATCCCCTTGGAACAGGTCTTCGTTGAGGAGATTTAGGATCTGCTTAGTGTTCTCCGGCGTGTCGAGCACAAGTTGACCCCCAGACATGAGGACTTGCGGGTCCAGCCCGTGCCGCTTCATTCCGGCCTCCACGTCGGCAGGCGTGAGCTTCTGGATATGAGGTCGCTTGAGGATGGCCTGGAGTTTGTTCCGATGAAACTGGTTACGTTGTAGCGCTTCGTTGAGGGCGATCTCGCTGCCCGGCGCAAGGGGCAGATGCGCCGCCAAATCGGTTACCCACTCTGGAGTCTTGGCAAGAACCACGGCCGAGTGACGGAAGAGTGAGTCGAAGCCACTCTTGTTGAGGATGAGAACCCTGTCATCGGTGACGATCAAGTCATACACCTTGTCGAACGCGAAGAGTGGTTCTGTCACCTTGGTGACCTCACCACTCAAGAACCGACCGACAAGGGCCTTCGAGCCAAGCGCAACGGGGGACCGCTTGCGGATGAAAGTGACCTTCGATTCACCGGCACCCACGACGAGTGCGTAGCAAGTGAGCGAGCGTTCAGCGACGTCCGTCTCGGTCGCCAAAGGGAGGTCAGCGCCGCGCTCGAGGGTGTTGAGAAGGAGCGTGTCCTGGAGATCCGTCCGATCCGCGACGAGGTGAGTGCTGTCCTCCATGTCCACGTCAGGCGCGTAGGGGTGACCGTTCGATAGGTCGCCGGATGCCTGTTGTGCGAACTCGAGCAGGCGGTCGGCGAGATCGCCGCCGACCGCGAGGTGGGCTCCTGCGTATGCGGCACCGGTTGACCACGCGACTACTAGTTGACCAGTTCCAACGAGCGTCACCGTGTCGGCGGACATGGACCTCCTATCGTGGCGAGTCTGTCGCCCTGGGCTGCTTCTGCTCGACTCGGACGTCGCCGCCGAGCTTCGACGTTCGTACCCTATCGCCGCTGAAATGCGCCTTGCGGGTGATTAGGAAGACGGACGCACCACTGTCCGTGGATACCTGAACGATCTTCCAGCCGAGAAGAAACAGCAGTG
>JBAOIH010000008.1 GCA_037045645.1 Nocardioides sp. | reverse complement strand
TTGGCAGAGCAGAGGACTTTTAATCCTTTGGTTGTGGGTTCGAGTCCCACGGGGCCTACGAAACACGTGGTCTACAAAGCACTGGGCCAACGAAGCACTGGGCCGACACCCACGTCGGTTACCTGGCCGCCACACGGTCGTACGCCACCGCAGCCTCCACGTGGTCCGGTGTACCGGCCACGAAAACGTACTCCACGTTGCGCAACCGCCCGACGTCGCCGACTTTCACGCCAGCCGCGTTGTGCACACCGATCTGCGCGCCGACATACCGCTTGGCGTCGAACGCGAGTACGCGTACGTCCTGATGCCCCGCATCGCGCAGGTAGCCGACCATCTCGTCGGAGGAGATCCAGGACTCGTCGTTGTACGACACCAGCAGCAGGTCCGCACGCGCACGTCGCAGCAGATCGGCAAACGACGCAGACATCGTGCGGCGACTGTTGAACACACTGCGTCCCTCGTCCTCGCGGGCGTCGATGCGCTTGCACGCGACGCCGTAATGCTCGGGTGCGTCCCAGCGCACCAGGGTCTCCCAGACGTGATAGTTCGTGAAGTAGCGATGCTGGTTGTACGGCGGATCGAGATACATCAGGTCCACCGCCGGCAACTCGTCGACCAGGGTCATGGCGTCGCCACGGCGCACCGCCCCGCCGCCTGCAAGCAGACTCGGGGCGGTCAGGGTCAGGTCACGATGAGCCCGCGGCGCCCAGGACTTCAGGTACGCCATCTGGAGTCCGGTCGTCGAATCCACCCGGTCCGCGCCGAGCATCAGGCTCGTCAGCAGCACCGGATAGAGCGCCGATGTCGCGAACTCGTCCTCGATCGCCTCGCGAATGGCGTCGATGCGGGCACCGTTCTTGGGTTGGAAGAACCGCGACTCCTCGCAGAACGTACGCGTGAAGTAGCCCCGCTGTCCCGGCAGCGCATTCAGAAGGGCCAGGGCCTGGTCGAGTTCGTCGGGGTTCACCTCGTCGGCATCGGTCGCGACGAAGCACTGCGCCAACACGGCCGAATACGTCGCCAGGTCGACCGCGGTCACGAAGATGCCGCGGCGTTTGAACTCCTGAGCCACCCGCGTCGTGCCCGTGAACAAGTCGACGGCCGTACGCGCTCCCGCAGCGACTGCCATCTGGGCCAGGACCGGCGCGAGCAGCCGCTTCGAGCCCAGATACTTGATCACGCCGACAACGTAGGACGCCGCCGACCGACACACCCGGCGGCACGCCTAGAGTGCGCGATCATGATGGGTTTCAGTCGCGAGGATCTCACCGAGGAGCAACTCGCCGAGCAGGCCGCTGTCTATGGACCGCTCGCAGACAGCATCCGCCGGCTGGTCGACGCGAGCATCCGTACGACCGTCGACGCCGCCACCGTCGAGTCGGCGACCCAGCGGTTGAATGCGCTTGCCGACCAACTCGACGGGTCGAGGATCGACGGTGGCTTCGGCGTGCGGTACACCGAGGGCGGGCGCTCTCGCGCGTGGGGCAATGCCGTGATCGGCCTGCGCAACCCGATCGCTCCGCCGCTCGTCGTGCACCGCGAGGAGGGGCGCGTGCACGCCGAGGTCACGTTGGGCGCACCGTACGAGGGCCCTCCGGGCCTGGTGCACGGCGGCGTCAGCGCTCTGCTTTTGGACCAGCTCCTCGGCGAAGCGTGCAGCGCCGGCAAACGGCCGGGCATGACCGGCACGTTGGCGCTGCGTTACCGACGGGGAGTCAAACTGGGCCGACTTCGCTGTGAGGCCGAGATCTCCGGCTTCGACGGCCCCAAGACCTTCGCGAGCGGGCGCATCTCCACCGACGACGGTGTGTGCGTCGAGGCCGAAGGCACCTTCATCCTGCCGCGCTGGGCGCGTGAGTTCGCACCGAAACCGGATCGCTTCGAATAGTCCCGGGTTGCGGCGCCGGGTCAGGCGCTTGTTTCAGGCCGGCCCGCGTCGTCGCGCACCTTGGTGCGCTCCAACAACTCACGAGTCGCGTCGTACTCGCCGGGACTGCTGACCAGGTCGGCCGCGCCACCGCGCAGACGGGCCAGAGCGGCACGCGCGAAGATCTGCTGCTCGGTGGTCGTACGCTCCGAGCGGCCGTTGCCGAGGAACGAGATCGCCCAGCGCAGCAGAGCGCTGACGCGGCTCTTGAATCCGGTCAGGTAGACGATGTGGATCACCAGCCACATCAGCCAGGCGATCAGGCCACTGAGCCGCAGTTTGCCGACCATCGCGACCGCGGTGAAGCGGCTGATGATGGCCATCGAGCCCTTGTCCCAATAGCTGAACGGGCCCTGGGGTGCCTTGCCCTTGAGCCGTCGGTTGATCTCCTTGGCGGCGTACTTCCCGCCCTGCATCGCCACCTGCGCCACACCCGGCAGGTTGTCGAGCGCGATCATGTCGCCGACGACGAAGACCTCGGGGTGCCCAGGCAGCGTCAGGTCGGGGTTCACACCGATCCGCCCGGCCCGGTCCAACGGTGCGCCACTTTGCTCGGCGAGCGTCTTTCCGAGCGAAGATGCCTGTACGCCGGCCGCCCAGATCTTGGTGACCGCGCTGATCCGCTCGGTACTGCCGTCGCGCAGTTTGAACTCGATGCCACGCTCGTCGACGTCGGTGACCATCGCGCCGAGTCGCACCTCGACACCGCGCTTCTCCAGGTTCTTCTTGGTCCAGGCGCCGAGTTTGGGACCAAAGGGCGGGAGCACCTGATCGGCGCCGTCGAGCAGCACCACGCGCGCATGGCGGGTGTTGATCTCGCGGAAGTCCTTCTTGAGGGTGCGGTGCGCCAGTTCGGCGATCTGACCGGCCATCTCGACTCCGGTCGGACCTGCGCCGACGACGACGAAGGTGAGGTGCTGGTCGACGTCGTCGCCTCGGTTGGCGCCGAGTTCGGCCATCTCGAAGGCACCGAAGATCCGGCCACGCAGTTCGAGCGCGTCATCGATCGACTTCATCCCCGGTGCGAACTCGGAGAAGTGGTCGTTGCCGAAGTAGGACTGGTTGGCCCCGGCCGCCACGATCAGGGAGTCGTACGGCGTGACCGTCTCACGGCCCAGGACGACCGAGGTGACCGTGCGAGCCTCGAGGTCGATCCCGACCACCTCGCCGAGCAGCACCTTGGCGTTGGCCTGCGAACTCAGCACCTCGCGGGTCGGCGGGGCGATCTCGCCCTCGGACAGGATTCCGGTCGCCACCTGATACAGCAACGGCTGGAACAGATGGTGGGTCGTCTTGGCGATCATGGTGACCTCGACGTCGGCGCGGCGCAGCGCCTTCGTGCTGAAGAGCCCACCGAAGCCGGAGCCGATCACCACCACGCGGTGGCGGGTGGTTGCGGAACGCTCAGGGACGGCCATGGAACGCCTTTCGAGACGGAAGTGTTCATGGTGACAACCGAATTGCCAGACGACCACATTCCGGGTCGCGTAGGTTGCCTCACATGAGCCGCGTCACCCCCGGAACGGTTGTGGTTGAAGTTTTTAGGAAATGCCGATTCCGAAGGTTTCGGCGGGTTCCGGCAGGGGTATGCGCGTCCTGATCAGTCCGCTCCGTACGAATTGCTGATGTCGGCGTGCCACTCAATAGACCACCGCTGTCGTTGGACAACGACCCGCGTTCGGTGAGTTTGGCGCGCCGATGGGCATCCGACCTGTGCCGCGAGTTGGGGCGAGACGAACTGGTGGAGGCCACCCAACTGGCGCTCTCCGAGTTGGTCACCAACGCGCTGCTCCACGGGGCCGACCCGATCTCGGTGCGGGTGCGCGGGACCAAGGATCACCTGCGGATCGAGGTCTGGGACGGCTCTCGTAAGCCGCCCTCGTTCCCCAACCCGAGCAGCGCGGACCCGGACGACATGTTGCAGACCTTTGGCCGCGGCCTGAGCCTGGTCGCCATGTGCGCCACCAACTGGGGCGTCAGCATCGAAGCCGAGGGCAAGTTCGTCTGGTTCGAGCCCTCCCCATCCCCCGGGGAAGGCGACGTCCCGACGCCCGATCTGAATTACGTCGAGCAGACGGTGCCGATAGATGTCACCGACAACTGGGTCGAGGTCGTCTTCGACAACGTGCCCATGGGCCCTCTCATCGCCTCTCGTCGACACTTCCGCGAGTTGCGTCGGGAATTGCGGCTCCTCTCGCTGTCCCATCGCGACGACTACCCGCTAGCCGGTGAACTGACGCGCGTGTTCGCTGACTTCGACGCCTCGTTCGACAACACGGTCGTCGGCCAGATCGAACGCCTTGTCCGCTCTCGGGTCGAGCGCGGTTTCCTGCGGGCGCGCTTCAACCCGTCGCGCAGCACCCTGGTCGACCAGATGCTGCGGCTGCTCAACCTCGCGGACGAGTTCGCCCAGGCCCAGCGCCTGCTCTCATTGGCACGTACGGACGAGGTGCGGCAGTTCCAGATCTGGTACTTCAGCGAGTTCGTGCGGCAGGCCCGAGGCGAGGCCCCGAGGCCGTGCCCGGTGCTGTCTGTGCGCTCCACCGAGCCCGCGCAGTGACGAACTCTCCAGTTTCGCCGGGGCCAGTCACGCCGGGGCCGGTCACGCCTGCGGCACTGGCCGCGGTCTCGGTCGGCGGGGCGAGCGGCGCCCTGCTCCGGTGGGCCTTGGAGACCAAGGTCGCGTCCTCCGGGTTCCCCTGGACGACGTTGACGATCAACGTGGCAGGCAGCGCCCTGCTAGCACTGCTCCTGGGCATGCTCCCTGCGATGTTGCGCCCCGAACACCGTCGCGTGGCACTCGCGGCGCTCGGCCCGGGCCTGCTCGGTGGCTTCACGACGCTGTCAACGTTTTCGGAGGAGACCCGGCTCATGGTCGCCGAGGGCAAGGTGTGGCAGGCAGGCGCGTACGTGCTGCTGAGTCTGACGGCCAGCGTGCTCGCGGTGCACTGCGTACGCCACCTCTCCGGTCGTCGGGAGCCGTCGTGGTGACGGCGTTGCTGGTGGCGCTCGGCGGTGCCCTCGGTGCCGCGACCCGCTATGCGTTGGCGCAGCGGTGGGACTCGCTTCACCCGTGGGGCACCTATGCCGCCAACTCAGCGGGCTGCTTGGCGTTGGGAGCACTGAGCGGTGCCGGCTTGAACGGCCATCCGGCCGCACTGCTGGGCGTCGGCTTCTGTGGCGCGCTGACCACATTCTCGAAGCTTCGCGGTGCAGGTCCACGACGGTGGGCCGAGGGCCGGGGGCGCGTACGCCCTCATGACCCTGGCCACCGCACTGCTCTTGGTGACGCTCGGGTTCGTGGTCGGGGTAGCGGCGACCTAGCCGTAGCCCAGTTCGTGGATCCGCGCGTCGTCGAAGCCGAAATGGTGAGCCACCTCGTGCACGACCGTGATCTCGATCTCGCGCGCCAACTCGTCGCGGGTCGGGGCGAATTCGCGCAGCGGCCGGCGAAACAGCACGATCCGATCCGGCAGATAGCCCGCATGATTCGCGGCACGCTCCGTGAGCGCGACACCCTCATAGCGACCCAGCAGGTGGGGGTCGTCAGGCGGGGCGTCGTCCTCGACGATCACCACGACGTTGTCGATCAGAGCGGCCAGTTCAGCCGGGATGGAGTCCAGCGCGAGGTCGACCAGACGGTCGAATTCGTCGTCGGTAATCTCCGGCTCGTCACAGAGCCCAGACTCGGATCCAGTCGACACTCGTCGTCTCTTTGATGGTCTTCTTGGTCAGGAATTTGATCTCGTAGTCCGACGTGAGCGCGCTGAGCACGAGATAGCCGTTGGACTGCAGAGGCTTGCCCTTCATCCGCCAGTATTCCTTGCCGTCAATGCGGAAGATGTAGTCCGTAGGAGTCCACTCGACCGAGACCACGTGGAAGGAGTTCCACCAGTTCTGCCCCTTGGGGAGAAGTTTGCCGGTGTTC
>JBAOIH010000007.1 GCA_037045645.1 Nocardioides sp. | reverse complement strand
CCCTGACTCGGCACCCGGCCGATCAGCACGCTGCGAGAGTTTGTCGCCGGGTCAGTCACCGAGCCGCCCGCACGATCGAGTTCGTGCAGTGCCAGCCACGACTCCTCCCCGTCGTCACCGGTCACGAGTCGTTCGCGCAGCACCCGTCCGCGGAAGAGGCCGAGCGTACGTGTGGTCTTGTCGTCCAGATCGGTCCACAACTGGTTCCCGGTCTTCAGGGAGTACGCGTAGCGCCCCGGATCTGCCGGGCCGTAACCACCGAGCAGCACCCCGTTCGCAAGACCCAGGCGGACGAAGCCCTGGCTGGGCAGCGACCACCCGACGGAGCGGACCGGAGTGCCCTTGGCATCGAAGACGCGCAACATCCGGTGCCCCTTGAGCGAGGTGTCGAGTACGAGCGGCCGCTGCGCCACCACTCCTGCGACGTTGGCGCCGACCCGATCCACCGAGATCCGCCACCTCGACGTCAGATCGTCGTTGTTCAGGACCTGGAAGGTCGCCTTCCCGGCGTCGGTGCCGATGAGTTCGTCGCCGACCTTGCCGAAGTCCGGGCCCGCATCGAGCTTGACCGCGATCGTGTTGCCCGCCAGGGCGCTGGCGTTCGCGCACACCGAGTCCGCGGGGGCGACCGGCTTCAAACGGCGCCCCTCCGCCACGCCGAAGCGGATCACCTGACGGCACTTCCCGGTGGCCGCCACGGCCAATCGAGACAGTGACACCGAGGGGGTGCCCTTGGCCAGGGGCTCGATCGCGTGACGCCAGCGCCACGAGCCGTCGGCCAGACTCAGGGCGGCGACGTCCGTGCAGCCCGTCTTCGTGCGGAGCAGCAGCGCGCCGATGTCGCCGGCGTTCTCGGAGATCGTGCAGACGCCGGTCGTGCCCCGGGGCAGCGCGGCGGTCCAGGCGGCCTTGCCGGACGCCAGGTCGTACGACCTGATCTGCTGCTTGCCGACGACCGTGACCCTGTCCTTCGTGGTCCAGGCCCGCAGTCGGCCCGCCACCTGGGCACCCGCAGGCGCGGGCGCGGTCCAGGCGGCGTCGAGCAACGCAGGGCGTACATCCGCGGTGCTCGGTGCGGTCGGAACTTGCGGGCCTGCCTGCTCGGACTCGCACGCCGTCGTCATCGCGACCACCAGCAACACCGGCGCGATCACGCGCGGCAGCACTCGGCTGCGGCCACGGCGGCAAGCGGTCATGTGGCGGTCCTCACTGTCCATCCAGGTGGGCGGGCTCGATGATCCCACGACCGCCTAGACTGCCTTGCTGTGTGCGGAGTCTTCGGCGTGTGGGCCCCAGGCGAGGACGTAGCCAAACTGACCTACTTCGGTCTCTATGCCCTGCAGCACCGCGGCCAGGAGTCCGCGGGTCTCGCGGTCAGCAACGGTCGCCAGATCCTGGTGCAGAAGGACATGGGCCTGGTTTCACAGGTCTTCGACGAGTCGTCGTTGGAGTCGCTGCGTGGCCACCTGGCCATCGGCCACGCCCGGTATTCGACGACCGGCGCCTCGACCTGGCACAACGCCCAACCGACGTTCCATCCCACCCAGGACGGCTCGCTCGCTCTGGCCCACAACGGCAACCTGATCAACACCGCCGATCTGGCCAGGGCCGTCTCCGACCACGGTGAGGCCGACGGCGAACTCGAACTCCACGTCAAGCTTCCCGGGCGAGACCACCAATGACACGGCGGTCGTGACGTCTCTGCTGGCCCACCACCCCGACACCTCCCTCGAAGAGCGGGCGATGGAACTGCTGCCGACCGTCGAGGGTGCGTTCTCGTTCGTCTTCATGAACGAAGACACGCTGTACGCCGCCCGCGACCCCGAGGGCATCCGCCCGCTGGTGCTGGGGCGCCTGGATCGTGGCTGGGTCGTGGCCAGTGAGGACGCCGCCTTGGCAACCGTCGGGGCGAGTGTCGTACGCGAGGTGGAGCCGGGCGAGTTGATCGTCATCAACGAGGACGGCCTGCGGTCTCGCCACTTTGCGCCGCCGCGCCCCAAGGGCTGTGTCTTCGAGTACGTCTACCTCGCTCGCCCCGACGCCACCATCGCCGGGCGCAGCGTGCACGAGGCGCGCGTGGAGATGGGGCGTCAACTGGCGCGCGAGTTCCCGGTCGAGGCCGACCTGGTGATGCCCGTGCCCGAGTCGGGCACCCCAGCGGCCACGGGTTTCGCCGAGGAGTCCGGCATCCCCTTCGGACAGGGCTTCGTGAAGAACTCGTACGTCGGGCGCACCTTCATCCAGCCGTCACAGACGCTGCGCCAGCTCGGCATCCGGCTGAAACTCAACGCGCTGCCTCACATGATCCGGGGCAAGCGCATCGTGGTGGTCGACGACTCGATCGTGCGTGGCAACACCCAGCGAGCTCAGGTGCGGATGCTGCGCGAGGCCGGCGCGGCGGAGGTGCACGTACGCATCTCGTCCCCGCCGGTGAAGTGGCCGTGTTTCTATGGCATCGACTTCGCGACCCGCGCCGAGTTGATCGCCAACGGGCTGGCCATCGAGGAGATCCGCACCTCGATCGGCGCCGACTCGCTGGGCTACATCACCCTCGACGGCATGGTGCAGGCGACCGGACAGTCGAAGGACGCGCTGTGCCTGGCCTGCTTCACCGGGGAGTACCCCATCGCCTTGCCGGACGAGTCGCGCCTGGGCAAGCATCTCTTCGAATCAACTCTCGGCGCCGCAACCGAGTCCCTTCCTGTGCGCAACAACCCCTGACCCGGAGGACCCCGTGACCGATCAGCCCACCGCCACCGAGGGTGCGTACGCCACCGCAGGGGTCTCGATCGACGCGGCCGACCGCGCGATCGCGTTGATGAAGACCTGGGTCGAGAAGACCAACCGCCCCGAAGTGATCGGCGGTCTGGGTGGCTTCGCCGGACTCTTCGACGTCAGCGTGCTGAAGAACTATCGCCAGCCGCTGCTCGCGACGTCCACCGACGGTGTCGGCACCAAGGTCGCGATCGCACAGGCGATGGACATCCACGACACCATCGGCTTCGACCTGGTGGGCATGGTCGTCGACGACCTGGTCGTGTGTGGGGCCGAGCCGCTCTTCATGACCGACTACATCGCGTGCGGGCGGGTCTTCCCCGAGAAGATCGCCGCGATCGTGAAAGGCATCGCCGAAGCCTGCGTCGTCGCCGGCTGCGCGCTGATCGGTGGCGAGACCGCGGAGCACCCCGGCCTGATGAAGCCGGAGGAGTACGACATCGCAGGGGCCACCACCGGGGTCGTGGAGGGTGACCAGCTGCTCGGCCCGGGTCGCGTACGCGCCGGTGACCTGGTGGTGGCCATGGCGGCGTCCGGCCTGCACTCCAACGGCTACTCGCTGGTGCGGCACGTGCTGCTCAACCAGGCTGGTTGGGCGCTGGACCGCCACGTCGACGAGCTGGGCCGCACCCTGGGCGAGGAACTGCTGGAGCCCACGCGCATCTACGCCAAGGCCTGCCTCGACCTGGCCCGCGGGGTCGAGACCCACGCGATGGCTCACATCACGGGCGGGGGATTCGCGGCCAACCTGGCGCGGGTGATGCCCGTGGAGCTCACCGCGACGGTCGCGCGGAGCACCTGGCAGCGCCCCGCGATCTTCGACCTGGTGCAAGAGGTCGGCTCGGTCGAGCAGGCAGACCTGGAGGCCACGCTCAACTGTGGCGTTGGGATGGTCGCGCTGGTCGACCCCGACTCGGGTGAGCGTGCGATCGAGGCACTGGCCGAGCACGGGATCGAGGCCTGGGTCGCGGGCGAAGTCACCGCAGCGGGAGCCGACGACGGGGGTTCCGTACGCCTCGTCGGTGCTCATCGGGCGGGTTGAGTCGCGGGAACAACCACCTAGCAGGTAGCGTTGGCGTCACGATATGTGACCGATCAGACCGGGACCCCTGCGCCGTCGGGCGCCCAGGGCGCCGGCCAAGTGTGCGAGGGGGTCGGACCCTATGGGGCGCGGCCGAGCTAAGGCAAAGCAGACGAAGGTCGCTCGCGACCTGAAGTACCGCACTCACGAGACGGACTTCGGTGCGTTGGCGCGAGAGCTGCATGGTGAGAGCGATCAGCCCGAGAGGGCAGAGACGCCACCCGACGACGAGTACGACCGCTGGTCGGACTACGACGCACGTCGCGACTAAGTCGCGGACCGCTCGACCCGCCTCGGCCCCACTGTGGGTCGACGGCGTGAACGAGCCCGCTCAGAAGCGGCCGGTGGCCAAGGCGTACGTCAGCCCGAACGACACCGCCAGCACGACCAGGAACACCGTGACCAGGAACGGTCGTGAGATGTCCGGTCGTGAGATGTCCGGGCGCACGACGGGCCGGTCGACCCCTGGCGCGGGTTCGCGTACGCGCTCGGGCACTGCCTCGCTGTCGCTCGCGGTCGGCTCGTGCGACAGTGCCGTACGCAAGGCGTCGACGAACCCGTTGACGTCGCTGAACCGCGCCTCCGGATCCGGATCCAGTGCGGTCAGCAGCACCTGGTCGACCGCGACCGGCACCTCGGCTATCGACGACGGTGGTGGTGGCAAGGATGCGTGCGCGAGTTCGGCCAGGCCCCCCTCGCGGACCGGCGCGCCCGTCAGCAGGTGGTAGGTGACCGCCGCGAGAGCGTGGATGTCGGCGCGCTTGTCGACACCGAGCCCTCCGGCCTGCTCGGGCGCCATATAGGCCGGGGTGCCCACCACCTGGGTCAGCCCCGACGCATGCAACTCGGCCTTCGCCACGCCCAGGTCCGCGACCAGGACGCGTACGCCACCGTCGCGGGTGCTGCGAAGCAGCAGGTTGGGCGGCTTGATGTCGCGGTGGATCACGCCGAGTTCGTGCAGCACCCGCAGGCCCTCGCCGGCCTGACTGATCAGGTCGAGCACCCGCGCCGGCGCCACCTGGACGCCGTTGCTGGTGAGGCGTTCGAGCGAGCCGGCGTCGGCGTAGGTCATCACGAAGTACGGAGTGTCGTCCTCCTCGCCGATGTCGTAGACGCGGACGACGTGGTCGCTGTCGGCGCGCCGCAGGATGCGCGACTCTTCGAGGAATCGCTCGCGTACGTCGAGGCGCTGGGCCCAATTGTCGGCGAGTGCTTTCACCGCGACGTCGGAGTCGAGCTCGTCGTCGTGATAGAGCCAGACGGTCGCGAAACCGCCTGCGCCGAGCCGCTCCACTCGCCGCAGCCGACCGAGACGTTCGGGCAGTGGCACGGTGGGTATTGTGCCGCAGGCGACCCGACGGGAGGGGGAGGCATGGTGGGCGGTTCGGCGGAAGCCGTGGACCTGGAGGCGTTGGCGGCGGCTGCGGCGCAGGGCGACCGGGTGGCGCTGGAGGACCTGCTCGCCCAGATCCAGCCACGCGTACGCCGCATCTGCGGCCGGATGCTGCTCTACCCCGAGGACGCCGAGGAGGCGGCCCAGGACGCGCTGATGCTGGTCGCCACGAAGATCTCCTCCTTCGCCGGCAAATCGAAGTTCACGACCTGGTTGCACGCCGTGGCGTCCAACAGCGCCCGCTCGACCTATCGCACCCTGAAACGGCGTGCCGCCGAGCGTACGACCGACGAATTGCCTACCCACGCCGATCCCCGCACCACCAGCGTGATCGCGGGCTCCCGGCTCGACCTGCTCGACGCGTTGGAGGTGCTCGCGGAACAGAACCCCGACCTCGCCGAGGCGCTGGTCCTGCGCGATCTGCAGGAGCTCGACTACGCCGACATCGCCGAGCACCTGGGCATCCCGCTCGGGACCGTGAAGTCCCGGATCCACCAGGCCCGCCAGACGATCCGCCCCCTCCTGCGCGTCACCGATTAGCGCGAGTCAGCAGATCTTCCCCGCCGAGTCAGCAGAAATCCCCGCCGAGTCAGCAGGTCTTCCCGTCCGCATCACCACCACATCCCCGTGCGTGCCGTACCCCAGCAACGAAGAGCCCCAAGCCGTCCCGTCGAAGGTCGCCAGCAGCCAGCCGTCGTCGACACGCGCGACGTTGGGCCAGGGGATGTTGGAGCCGTACGCCGCGTCGAGTCGTCCCAGTTGGGTGAAGTCGAGATCGAAGACGGGGTACGACTTGCGCGCTCCGCGCCGTCCGTCGCGACCATCGGAGGCCAGGATCCGCCAGTCGTCGCCAGCGCGCACCAATGTCGTCCCCTCGGTCGCAACCCGACCGGTTGCGACCGAACGCACTTGCCACGAGTCGAGGTCTGCTCCGACAGCGAGCCCCGGATGGAACGAGAAGAACCTGTGCGCCGTCACGAAGCCCAGCAGCCACTGATCACCGTCACGCACGAGGTGTGGATCCCAGACGGCGACTGAGTCGAGCACGTCCTCGGGTGACAGCAGGGCCGTCGTGGCGAGCACGTGCCGTCCCGAGAGGAGGTCGGCATCGGAGATCGCCAACCTCACCTCCACGTGTGAGCGAGAGGGGTCGTACGCCGAGAGCCCGGCCGCCTCTCGCTTTCGCGACACCGCCGGACTGGACGGCAACCCGAAATCGCCCCACGTCGACGTCGCGACGAGCCACCGCGAGCCGTCGCGGATGAGGTGGGTCGAGTGGTCGCCGTACACCAGTGCGTCGTCATCGCGGCTGAAGAACAGGTCGCTGCGATGTTTCAGCGCGCCCGTGTCCGGGTGCAGCGTCCACACCCCGGTGTGCGCGGTGTCGAAGAAGCCAGGCCCGGCATGCGTGGCCGTGAGGACGAGCGAGTCGCCCTCCCACACCGGATCTCCCGAAAGATCGCTGGCGAAGCGAAGGTCGCGCAACCCCAACTGCCCGAATGCTCCGGCGCGGACCGCCCGTGCCCCACTCCAGGTGGCCACGAGTTCGGAGCAGAAGGTGAGGTCGCGCGTCGGCATCGGCAGCGGCCGTTCGGCGACGTCCGCTCGGGCGCGCGGTCGCCACTCGCCTGAGGCGAAGGAGAAGGCCGTGGCGTGGGACCCCGTCAGCGTCAACGCCAGCGATTCGGGTGGTCTGCGTACGCGTCCATGTCGGCGGCTGCGATGCACCGACGTGGTGCCGTCGGGGCCGGTCACCCGCAACTGCACGATGCCGGCCGTGCGGTCGTACTCCGCCGCGACGCGATGGCCCAGCGACTCCAGGCCGACGGAGCTGCCGGGGCAGTCGTCGAGCGTGGCTTCCACAGTGACGTACGGCGCGGGTTGCGGCAGCGGCGCACTGCGGGCCTGCGAGGAGGTGAGATCGACGAAGCCCGGCGCGATCAGATCGAACGGACGTTGTCGCCCGACCACCTCGAAGCGACCCAGCATGTCAACGCAGCCGGGCGAGGTAGGCGAGTCCGGAGCGTACGTTGCGCAGCCGCGCCTCCCAGGTGATGCCGAGCGTGATCAGCACGGCGCCACCGACGCCGATCAGCACCCACGGCGGGATGTCCGCTGCGTACGGCCGGATCTCGACCAGCACCAGCAGGCCCCCGACGACCGCGCCGACGACCACGGGGGCCGTCCAACGCCAGGCCACCCCCAGCGCCAGCAGAGCCAGACAGCCCAGACCCAGCAGCAGTGCGCGCAGGTTGCTCGGGGGTACGAAGGTCACCCACAGCAGCGAGGGGATCGTCGCCAGCAGCAACCCGGCGAGCAGGGCGCGCATGGTCGAGATGGAGCGGTCGCGACGCAGCCACCACAATCCCAACGCGATCAACACGAGCGCGGACGGCAGCGTGTAGGGCTCGGGCTGGGCGACCCCAATTTCTCGCAGTCGCACCCAGGTCGCAGCGACAAGGAGGAGCCCGCCCAGGGGTGCCACCAAGCGGCGGTCACGATTGACCAGCGACGTCGCGACCACGGCGACACCGGCCAGGGTGAGATAGACGGCAGTGTCGGCCCAGGTATTGATCTGCGCTTGCGAGCAGACCATGCCCGTGATCAGTGCGGTCAGTGCCGCTCCGCCCTCCACGGACCACCGCGGCCGGAATACGATCAGGACACCCAACGCCACGAAGACGGGGACACCCGACCACTCGGTCGCGATCCCAGCGGCTCGCGCTGCCTGGGAGAGGGCGATCCCGGCAGCGATCGGTGTGATCGCGCCACCGGCGAAACGCAGTGACTCGTGCCGACTGATCAGGTGCATGCCGCCGGCTATCGCCGTGATGCCGAGTCCGGTGGCGGCCAGCAGGCCGACCGACGGCAACGACGGGATCCAGGTACTCGTCGCCAACATCAGCGCCAAGATGCCACCCGCGATCCGAGCCCACGGATGGACCTCGCTGCGCTGGGTCCACCAGGCGAGCAGTCCGGCGCCGAGCAGGGCCAACAAGATGCCGCCCGCGACCGGGCGGTCGTGCGCCACCCAGACGAAAGCGCAGGCGGTCAGCACCGGTGCCGAGGCAGCTGCGGCGTCCCAGCCGCTCAGCGGACCACCTTCGCGCCACCAGATCACCAGCGCGGCGAGGGTCAACGAGGTGACGAGCGGGATCAGCAGCCAGACGTGGCCGGGACCACCGGTGGCGATGTCGTACGTCCACTCCTGCTCGCGCCCGGCCACGGTGTTCCATCGGTCGCTGATCTGAGCCACACCCGCGAGCACCACCACACCGCCGACCAGGCTCGCGCCGATCAGCGGCACCAGCGGCACGGTCCACCACGCACGCGCAACCAGCGCGTAGATCAGCGTCCACACCGCCAGCACGATCGTGGCCGCCGCCGCGATCTCGGAGAATGTGCCGGACAGCGCAGGGAATCCGGCCCAGAGCGTGACCAGGGCACCCGACACGGACACGAAGACGCCCGCGAAGGCAGGGCGTTCGCGCCAGCGTACGGCGGGCAGCGCCACCAGGACCGCCGCAGCGAAGAAGGGCCAGCCGGTCATCGTGCGCAGCCACTCGTCGTACCCCGGCGTCTCGATGCCGCGGCCGATGCCGCTGAACACCAGGTGCAGCCAATACAGCCCGGCCGAGGCGGCGTACCCGAAGGAGACCGCGGTCAGTCGCAGGTGGTCGAGCAGCAGTGACACGCCGATAGCGGTGGCGACCCAGATCGCGCTTCCGAGCTCACTGCTGGGCAGGTTGGACAGCAGCCCGAGCGGTACGGCGAGCGCGGCAATGGCCGCGATGATCTGCACGGACCAGGGCCGACGCAGCCCGAGGCGCTCGAAACCGAGTGCGACCGCACACCCGCCCACGGACAACGAGAGTCCGGCGATCGTGGCGAACTCGGCACCGGTCGGGTCGCCCAGCCACCCGGCGTTCTCGGCACCGAACAGGTCCAGCAGGAGCAGCCCGAAGGCGACGGTCAAGAATGCCTCGGATGCGATCCGGAGTCCACGGCGCATCAGCCACCAGCTCGCGCCGCCGAAGGCCAGTGTCAGTGCGACGAGGACAGCCGTACGCCCGCCCACGCCCAACCAGCCCCACGCGAAAGCCAGGAAGATCAGGGACGCCACCAGCAGGCAGAAGGCGCCGAGTCCGAGCAGGATCACCGGAACGCTCGGCAGGGTGAGCCCCGAGCGCGGCGGCACTGGCAGCGGCGCTCGGGCCTGCGGAACTCCCTGGGGCACTGCCTGGGGTGCGCCCACTTCCGGGGCGTACGCCGACCGCGTCGCAACTGCGCCGCGCAGGCTGGCGACCAACTCGTCGGCACGCGTGAGGGTGCCGAAGAGTTCGAGGATCGTCTCGCCCTGGAGTGCGATGCCGCACCGTGGGCACGTGACCGGTGCGACCGGCAGTGGTGAACGGCACGAGGGGCACGCGGACGGGTCGGCGTACGTCATCGCCGCGACGGCTGGCTCCGAGGGGTGTGGTCTCACGGCCGTATCGTCTCGCGAAATGAGCATCCCGCTCAGTCGCGGGGGACTCAGGCGGCCTGAGCCGGGGTGCTCATGTGCAGAGCGACCCCGCCCCCGGACCGGTCTTGGCAGATCAGTTGAGCTTCATCCGAGGCTCACCGTTGAGCAGCCCGGTGGCGGAGATGGTGCACGACCCACCCTTGGGTGCGCCCACGTTCCAGGCCTGGCGTACGCAGTTGCGCAGCGCCAGTTGGCCCCAGTAGTTCGGGTGCAGCGACTCCTGGATGAAGTAGTTGCTGGTGGCGGTCGAGACGGTCCGGATCTGGTCGATCCACTCGGTCTTGTCGACGGCACCTGCCGACTGCCAAGACGCGAGACCTTTCTCCTCCAGCAGGCCGACGGTGTTCTCGCACAGGCGGCGACCGTTGAACGCGCTGGCGAGGTTGAGCTGCTTGACGTTCGGCAGGCCCGAGTCGGCGACGGCGCCCGCGACCGCACCGTTGATCGTGGGGAGCGCCGTGCTGTTGGCCCAGTCGGCGTCGGCGTTCCAGAAGCCGCAGCCGCCGGTGTTCTGGCGCGAGTAGCCGCTCTGGCTGTAGCGGATCGCCGAGCCGCCCGGCAGCGGCGACATGTAGTTCTGCACCAGCAGTGTCCAGGAGGTGTCGCCGTAGCCGGCGTTGCGCATGGCCGTCTGGATGTTGCGGTAGGCCGCCGCGATCTTGGCCCGCTGCGCACTCACGTTGCTCGCAGTGAACTTCGAGGTCACCATCGAGTCGTCGTAGCAGTAGTCCTTCCACAGCGACGACGACGCAAGGAAGTTCTGTACGCAACGCTGCACCACGTCGGCGAAGCCGAAGTCGTTGCCGCCGATGGACACGACCACCATCTTCACGTTGTTGGTCGCGGCGAACTCCTGCAGCATCAGCGCCTGGCCCTTGCCGCCGGTGCCGTTGTAGAAGTCGAGGCCGGGCTTGAAGTATGTGTCGTTCGTGGTGTTGGTCGTGGCGCCGGAGCAGGCCAGGTTCTTGCCCTGGAGGGTCCCGATGAACGCCTCGGCGGACTTGCTGCGGTGGCAGCGGTTGATCGTCTCCGCGTTGTTGGTGGCGTTGTCGAAGTACGCCTGGGAGCCCAACGCGTCGATCGTCGACGCCGAGTTGTTGGTGTTGCCCGCCCAGCGGCCGGCCTCGCCGGAGATGTAGGAGTCACCTACGGTGACGACCCATCCGGAGCCCACGCCCGGACCGTCCGCCTGGGCGGCAGGGGCGGCGACGGCCATCAGACCGGTGCCGAAAAGGGCTGCGACGCCGGTCGCGAGCAGACGCGTGAAACGTGACGACAAGGGAGGCTCCTACGTGAGAATGTGTCGACCCGGCGGCGGGGTCGGTTTGGCGCTGTGTGATAGTCGGACGGGCGCGCCCGCCGAGTGTGACGTAGGCCCCATGTTTTCCGGCAAAAGTCACTAGATCCGTCTAGACCATTTCCCTGGAGGTCGCGTGTCCGACTACCCGTACGCCAGCCGCTTCACCGTCAACCGTGCGCTTCCTGAGCATGGCAGGGGTCAGGACGAGATCCTGGCCGAGCTCCAGGCGATGGCGACGGAAGAGGATCGCGCCTGGGAAGGGGGCCGGGTCTCGGGGACGATGTATTGCGGCGACCACGACCATTACGCGTTCTTGACCCAGGCGTTCGCGAAGTTCGCGCATGTCAATGCGCTCCAGCGCGACCTGTGCCCGAGCTCGACCAGGTTCGAGGGCGAGGTGATCGCCATGACGCTGGATCTGATGCACGGTGGCGACATCGTCGACACCGAGCCCGGTGGTCTGGTGACGTCCGGCGGGACCGGCAGCATCATCCATGCCGTACTCGCCTATCGCGATCACGCGCGTCAGACCCGCGGCATCGCCCAGCCCAATTTCGTGATGCCGGAGACCGGCCACCCGGCGTTCGAGAAGGGTTGTCACCTCTTCGGCGTCGAATGTCGCAAGGTGGCCATCGATCCCGACACGACCACGGTCACGGTGGCGGCGATGGCCGAGCAGATCGACGAGAACACGGTCGCGATCATGGGCTCGGCCGGCAACTATCCGTACGGCACCATCGACCCGATCCCCGACCTGGCGGCACTGGCGGCCGAGCGTGGTGTCGGCATGCACGTCGACGCCTGCCTGGGGGGCTTCATCCTGCCTTTCGGCGAGGAACTCGGTCGCGACATCCCGCCCTTCGACTTCCGGGTCCCCGGGGTCACGTCGATCTCGGCCGACACCCACAAATACGGCTACGCATTCAAGGGCTCGTCGGTCGTACTGTTTCGGGACAAGGCGGTGCGCAATTCGCAGTACTTCCACAACGTCGACTGGACCGGCGGCAAGTACATGTCGCCGGGCATCGACGGGTCCCGCTCGGCAGGTCTGCTCGCCGCCACCTGGGCGTCCTTGGTCAAACTCGGCCGCGAGGGCTATCGGGCGTACGCCGAGGAGATCTTCGCCACCGCCGACCAGATGATGGCGATCGTGCGTTCGCACCCCGAGCTGCGGATCATGGGCTCGCCGACGTTCTGCTTCTCGTTCACCTCGGACGACTTCGACATCTACCACGTCGCGGACTTCATGCGCCCGCTCGGCTGGCGCTTCAACGGCCAGCAGTACCCCAACGCCATCCACATGGCCGTGACAAGGCCGCAGACCCAGGAGGGTGTCGTGGAGGCGTTCGCGCGAGACCTCGCGGCGGCAGTGGAGTACGCCAGGGAGCGCCATGCTGCCGGGGAGCAGGCATTGTCCGGCGCGGTCTACGGCGGGGTGCCCGGCGGGCTGGAGGGCCTCACCGAGGATGTCGAGGAGTTCATCGTGCAGATGATGGACGCCATGCTCGATGCCCAGACGGCATTGCCGCCCGCATGAGAGATCCGCTGGTCCTCGCGATCGACCTGGGCAGCGGCGGCCCGAAGGTCGGGTACGTCACCTTGCGTGGGGAGCCGGTGTGGTGGACGTACGAGCGCGGTGACGTGCTCGGCGGCGCCGCCGAGCAGGACCCAGAGGAGTGGTGGCAGACGATTACGGGTGCCGCCCGGCGGGGGATCGTCGAGGGAGGTGTCGACGGGAGCGCCGTCGTCGGCGTTGCGGTGACCGGTCAGTGGGCCAGCACGGTGCCCGTCGACGACGAGGGTCGGCCGGTCGCAGAGTGCCTGATGTGGAGCGACGACCGCGGTTCCGAACACAGCCGGGAGCGCTTCGGCGGACCCATCGCCGGGTATGCGCCCAAAGCGCTGGCGACCTGGCTGCGTCGCTCGGGCGGCATCCCGTCCGCGTCCGGCTGCGACCCGGTGGCGCACATGCTGCACCTGATCCACGACCGCCCGGAGGTGATGGCCCGGGCCAGATGGTTCCTGGAGCCGGTCGACTACCTGACCATGAGGTTCACGGGCCGAGCCAGCGCGACCTCGATGTCGATGACCGCTGCCTGGCTGACCGACAACCGCGACCTTGACCGACTCGCGTACGACCCGGCCCTGGTCACGTTGGCGGGGGTCGACGCGACGAAGCTGCCGCCCCTGGTGGCCGCCGGATCGTTGCTCGGAGTCGTACGCCCCGACGTGGCCGCCGCGATCGGCATCTCGCCTCGTGCGCAGGTGGTCACCGGCATGCCCGATCTGCACAACGCCACGGTGGCCTCCGGGTGCGTGGACCTCTATCGCCCGCACCTCTCGCTGGGCACGTCGTCGTGGGTCAGCTGTCCGTTGCCCGCGAAGAAGACCGACGTGGTCCGGCAGATGGCGGCCGTACCCGGAGTCGGCGTGGGTGGTCGCTATCTGCTCGCCAACAACCAGGACAACGCCGGCCGTGCCCTGGAGTGGTTCCGCGCGGCGTTCGCCCCGGAGATCGAGTACGAGGACCTCGCGGCGCTGGCGGCATCCGCGGTGCCCGGCTCCGGAGACATCATCTTCACGCCGTGGCTCTCCGGTGAGCGCAGTCCGATCGACGACCGGTTGGCTCGCGGCGGTTTCCACAACCTGTCCCTGGCCACCGGTCGCGCCGAGCTCGCGCGCGCGGTCCTCGAAGGTGTCGCGTTCAACATGCGTTGGCTGATCGAGGCAGCCGAACACGTCGCCAAGACCCGCTTCGAGCCGATCCGGACCCTGGGCGGTGGCGCCCGCATCGATCTGTGGTGTCAGATCCTCGCCGACGTGTGCGACCGCACGTTGGAGCGGGTGGCCGATCCGTTGGTCGCGGGACTGCGCGGCGGCGGGCTCTACTTCGCAGTCGCCAGCGGGGCGATCGCTGCCGACGAACTGCACGCTCTGGTTCCGGTGGAACGCACGTTCCGGCCCGACGCGGGAAACCGCGAGGTCTACGACCGTCTCTTCGCCGAGTTCGCCGGTCTGCACTCACGCAACAAGAAGATGTTCGTTCGGCTCAACGGCACCAGAGAACGCACGGGCTGACTCGCTACGCTCGCCAGCCATGGACGCGCTCGACGCCATGGACCAACGGATCCTCGGCAGCCTGCTGGAGAAGCAGGTCACGGTGCCGGCGACCTATCCGCTCACCCTCAACGCGATGCGCACCGCGTGCAACCAGAGCAACAGCCGCGACCCGGTGTCCGCGTACGAGTCACGTGACCTCGAACTGCGCTGTCGCGAACTCAAGGATCGTGGGTGGTTGCGGATCGTCCCCGCCGGCCGGGTGCTGAAGTATCACCAACTCGTCGACGAGCGCCTCACCCTCGCTGTCGAGGAACGAGCCGTTCTTACCGTGCTGCTGCTGCGCGGGGCATGCTCGCCCGGAGAGCTCAAGACCCGCACCGAGCGACTGCACCACTTCGCGGACCGGGTGGCGGTGGAGCAGGTGCTCGCGTCGCTTGCCGGGCGCGACACGCCTCTCGTACGCCAACTGTCACGCCGTGCCGGACAGCAGGACCACCGATGGGTCCACCTGCTCGGACCGGTCCCCGACACGGAACCTGATGCCTCGGCGCAAACCGTTGATCGCGAGGCGGTGCTGCGCGAGGGTGCGTACGCACGCGACGTGCTGGTGCGCGAGTCGTACGACCGGGTGGCAGCGGCCTTCGGTGCCGACCGGGAGCACGAGCCGGAGGTGCCCTTCGACGGCTGGCTGCTGCGGCGACTCGCAGTTGAGGCCGAGGGGCCTGCGCTGGACGTGGGCACCGGACTCGGCAACGTCGCCGCCACCGTGGCGTCGGCCGGTGCCCGCGCGGTGGGGCTCGACGTGTCTGAGCAGATGGTGACCCAGGCACGGCTTCGCCACCCCTCCCTGACCTTCGAGGTGGGCGACCTGCGCTCGGTAATGCGACCACCGGCTGCGCGTGGCTGGGCATTGATCACGGCGTGGTACGCCCTGGTCCACCTGGCGGAGTCAGAACTCCCGGTCGCGGTGGGTGCGCTGGCGCGCGTACTGGACGAGGACGGTGTCCTCGCGCTTGCGTTGTATGTCGGCGACGAGGTGCGACCGGGCTCGCCCATGCGAGCCGAGCCGGTGGACCTGGAGTACGTCTGCCACTCGCGCGAGGCAGTGCTGGCTGCCGTACGTGCCTGTGGTCTGACGCAGATCGAGTGGTACGAGCGTGGGCCGCTCGCTGGTGAATCAGAGGTGACCCGGCTCTATGTGATCGCCCGGCGATGACGCGTCGAGAACTGTGGTGGCCAGGGGCGGGGTCGAACCGCCGACCTTCCGATTTTCAGTCGGACGCTCGTACCAACTGAGCTACCTGGCCGTGCTCGTGAACGAGCGAGCAGAACCATACCTGCCCACGGGCGACGACGTGGAATCGGCACTGGCGCCAGGTTCTGTCTATGCTTGGCCACCGTTGCTCCGTGAGGTGCAGCAAAGGCCCCCATCGTCTAGCGGCCTAGGACGTCGCCCTTTCACGGCGGTAGCACGGGTTCGAATCCCGTTGGGGGTGCAAGTGGCGATAGCCAGGTCGAGAGTGTGGCCCTGATCCACCCGCGGATTTGGGGTGAACAGTCCGGCCCGGTTAGAGTTCCACCGCTTCACCACGTGAGGCACAAGCAAGAAAGATTTCATCCTGGCCCCGTAGCGCAGTTGGTTAGCGCGCCGCCCTGTCACGGCGCTCTACACGTGTTGTACTCCCCCCGCTCCACGCCTCCAATCAGAGACGATTGAGGTAATCGACGGAGGATTTGAATTGGCTAATACGGAATCTGCAAAGAAGCGCATCAGACAGACGGAAAAGCGCACCGAGCGCAACCGTCACTACCGGGCTGCGGCCCGCACCCACGTTAAGAAGGTGCGGCGTCTGATCGCTGAGAACAAGCTGGATGAGGCCGAAGCGGCGGCGCGGGAAGCCTACTCGACGCTCGACAAGTCGGCCGGCAAGAACATTGTTCATCCGCGCAACGCCGCCCGGCGCAAGGGCCGCCTGATGGCTGCCCTGGCCGAGGCGCGCGCCGCGGCGCCGAGCAAGTAAGCTCGCCGACGAGCATCGCGACTGGTTTTTGACCAAGCACCATCGGCAACGGTGGTGCTTTTTTGCGTTTCCGATGGGGAGTGTCGTTCTAGACGGAGTCGTCGCTCGGCGCGGGAATCAACAGCACGTACCCTTTGCCGCGGACTGTCTTCAGGAATTGCGGCCGACTGGGGTCGCTTTCGATGCACTCGCGCACCCAACGAATGTGAACGTCCAGCGTGCGCGTGTCGCCAACGAAGTCAGTTTGCCAGACGGTTTGCATCAGTTGGCGGCGGGTCAACAGCGTGCCCGGCTGGCGGACGAGCGTTTCCAGTAGCAGGGCCAGTTTGGGTGTTAGAATGAACTCGCCCTTGCCGGCCACGCCGACAGAGCGCTTGCTGCGGAAGAGGGTAATGTTGCCATAGCGGACGATCTCTTCGCGGCTGCTGTCGGCCGGCAACAGCGCGCGCGTCCGGTTCAGCAACTTGCGTGCTGAGTAAGGTCGTTCCAGATAGACGTCGGCCCCAGCGCTGCGGTCTTCTTCTTCACCGCTGGCCCGGCTATGGATAATAGGGATTAGCTCGACAGAACGCCGTAATCGCCGGCAGTTGCGAACGCCGTTCGAGCGCATCGTGGAGGCATCGAAAACGATCAGGTCCGGCGTGCGGGCCTGGGCTTGCAGCCAGTCCAGCGCTTCGGCGCCAGTGTGGACAACCGTTACCTCATAGCCAGGCTTCAGGAGCATGGGCCGCAAGGAATCGCGACCAGCATTGTGTCCCTCCACCAGCAAGACGAGCGGACTCGAAGGCATCTTTACTCCTGTTCCCTCTACAGGCAGACGCGATTATAGACCCTCACCCGCGCGAGGCAACCCAATTCCAACGCCATTTTCACTCAATCCTGCTTGCGATTGGCGTCCGGGGCCGCTATTATGTTCATGATCGCGACAGGTCACGATACTGATGCGTAATATCGCCCAGAAGCTCCTCCAGTGGGAATGGCTTATCCTTGTGCTGCTCATCCCGGTGACGCTGCTGCCGTTTGGAATTGGCAGCGTCGGGCTGCTACTCATTCCCCTGCTGTGGCTGGTGCGCAAGGCGGCGACGGGGCTGTGGATCACGCCTACCCCTTACGACCTGTCCATCTGGCTCCTGCTGGCGATGGTCGGTGTCAGCTTCGCCATGTTGTTTGATCCGTTGGTCAGTGGGCCGAAGATCGCCGGCATTCTGTTGGGCATCGGCTTGTTCTACGCCACAGCCGCTGCCGGCCGGCGCAATCGGGGCCTATGGCCGATTGTCGGCTTTGTCCTGTTGACGGGAACGCTCATGGCTGGGGTGGGTCTAATCGGCGCGGAGTGGCAGCCGCCGTTCGAATACCTCAACCAGGTGCGCGTTAGGTTGCCGCTGCCCGGCGGCGTTCCCGGCACGGTAGGTGGCATGGTCAATCCCAATGAGCTGGCCGGCACCCTGAGTTGGGTCTTGCCGCTCATGCTGGCCTGTTTGCTGGCCGGGTTGCGTCGGCCTACACCGGCCCGCCTGCCGGCCATGCTGGTGCTGCTGCCGGCCATGCTCTTCACCGGCTTCATACTCGTGGCGACGCTGTCGCGCGGCGGGATGCTAGCCGGCGCCACCGGTCTTCTGCTGGTCGTAACCCTCTTTCTTCCACCCCGCTGGCGTCTGGTGCTGGCGATCGGACTGGCGGTCGCTGCAATCGCCCTGGGGGCTTACGTCGGCAATCGCTTGGACCAAAACCTTGTGGGCGACGCCGTGGGGCTTAGCGGACGGCTGGAGATTTGGTCGCGGGCCTTGCTGGGCATTGCCGACTTCCCCCTGACGGGGATGGGAGTCAACGCCTTCCGCCGCGTAGTGCATGCCCTCTACCCACTGTATAGCATCTCAGCCGAAGTCGATCTGGGCCACGCCCACAACCACCTGTTGCAAGCGGCGCTTGACCTGGGTCTACCCGGTTTGGTCAGCTATGTGGCTATCTGGTGGATTAGCGCCGGATTATTGTGGAGCACATACCGTCGCCTGCACCAGCGCCGCGCCGCACGCCACCCCTACTACGGCTTGATGGCCGGGCTGGCCGGTTCACTGCTGGCTGGTTGGGTATTCGGCATCTTCGATGCAGTGGCTCTTGGTGCGCGCCCCGGGTTCCTGTGGTGGTTGCTGCTCGGCCTGACAGCCGGTGTTCACTACGCCGTCGTCTACTCTGGTCAATCGCTGCGCCGCAGCCGGCGGCGCAGCGTTCCCCAAACGGCCAGGCCGCCGCTGACTACCCCCACTGAGAATCGGCCGCCGCCGCGCCGCTTGCCCCAACCGCTGCCGCCATCCGGGCCGCCCCAGTAAGAAGACCTCACTGCTTGCAACTTCACGCCGGACAGCATATAATGCCTGTCAGTAGGCGGCATTGGTGAAGTGGTATCACAGCAGCTTCCCAAGCTGTTATCACGGGTTCGAATCCCGTATGCCGCTCTCGTTTTCCCCCTCGCGTCGCCCCGGAAGCTCCAACTTTAACTGCACACCGCCGATCGTCAGCACGTCACCAGCCGAAATCACGGTCGGATTGGTCAGGGGCGCATCGTTGAGTACCGTGCCGTTGCGGCTACCGAGGTCTTCCAGCCACCATTGTGAATCCCGCCAGGCCAACAAAGCGTGTTCGCCGGAGACGTAACCTTCGTTGAGAACGATGGTGTTGCGGCTGTTGCGGCCGAGCGTCGTCATCGGCGAGAGTTCATAGAGTGTGTCGAGGTGAGGACGTTCGCCTGTGTTGGCAATGACGCGCAACGCCCCCAGGCTTGGCCCTTGCCCGGTCATCGCCCGACGTGTGGCGCGCAGGTCTTGCCGCAGATACCAACCGACGGCCGCGAAGAAAGCCAGCAGCAGCACGGCACTGATGATTCGCAACAACAGCAGCAGAATGGGGGTCGTCATTCGTAGGGCTTCAGCATTGTCGTGTCCAGTTCGTCATCGACGGCCGCCGACAGTTCGGCCAACGGTTTGTCGCGCCCCTCGCCATAGACGAGCATCACGTCACTGAGGGCGATCACGTCGCCGGGGCGCAGAACGTGCTCCCGGATCGGGATGCCGTTGACTGCCGTCTGCTCGTGGCGGCTCACGTCGTAGAGGACGAAGTACCGTTGCCGCCAGCGTATTTGGGCATGTTGACGACTGATCGATGCCAGGTCGAGGACGATGTCGTTGTCCATGCGCCGACCGATGCGCGTCACCGGCCGGTCGAGCGCAATGTGCTGCCGCCCCTGGACGATCAGAAAAGCGTCGGCGGCACGAATCGCCGACAGCACGGCGTCGCCCGGATCG